>NZ_JBLKDA010000001.1:0-417007 GCF_047530215.1 Enterobacter sp. 01-M-03-SI-ECC | reverse complement strand
CTGCATCCCTGCAGGCCACGCCCTCTCGGCGCATCCCTGCGCCTCGCCCCGGCCTTACGGAAACGCTTCGGCGATTTACAGCCGGACCGGGGCATCGCTGTAAGGCATTCATAACCCTGATAGCACATACATTGCTTCAGGTTTAAAAATTACTGTACTGGGGATCCCTCAACCCTGTGGGAGAGGGGTAGGGTGAGGGCATCAGACCGCGTTTACTCCTCATCCCGCGTCTTTTCCCGGTGCTTGAGCCACAGCCGAACCCCAATCACCCCCACGATCACCAGAATCAACCACGCCCAGTGCTTCAGGTGCTGGTCGAGATTATGCAGCCATGGCGCAATCACTTCGCCCCCTACGTAGCCGAGCGTCGTAAAAATCAGCGCCCAGGCAATCGCGCCCACTATATTGAGCGGCAGGAAAATTTTTGGCGGCAGATGGCTGGCACCAATCAGTATCGGCCCGATGATGCGAAAGCCATACATAAAGCGCGTTCCGATGACGAACAGATAAGGATGTCGTTGAATGAGCCGCTGCGCGCGGCGGATTTTCTTCTGATGCTTTGCGAAACGCTTGAGCAGCGTGGGTCCAAAGCGCAGTCCCAGAAAGTAGAGCAGCTGATCGCCTATCATCCCGCCGAGGGCGACCGCGGCGACAACCAGCGGGAATTTCAGCAATCCCTGATGCGCAGCGACGCCGCCTAGCAGCGTGATGGTTTCCCCTTCTGCTACGCTGCCGATGACCAGCGCGGCATAGCCATATTGTTCAATGAGTGCGTTAATATCCATTACGTAACTGTTATCTCCCTCAGCGTACCTCGTTTAATCATATACCCCATGAATCAACAGCGGGGAAATCAACGGAAATTTCCCACTGTACATAAAATAATCTAAAGCCTGCATTATACTTGAAGTATCGCTGACGGGCCGACAACAAGGGGGCGCTATGAACCATGTCTGGGGACTTTTCTCCCATCCCGATCGTGAAATGCATGTCATCAAAAGTGAGAACGAAACGGTCTCGCATCATTACACGCATCACGTGCTGCTGATGGCTGCGGTGCCGGTAATATGCGCATTTATCGGAACAACACAAATCGGCTGGAACTTCGGTGACGGCACCGTGGTTCAGCTTTCCTGGTTTACCGGACTCTATCTGGCCATCGTCTTTTATGGCCTGATGCTGGCGGGTGTGGCGGTCATGGGGCGCGTCATTTACTGGATGGCGCGTAACTACCCGCAACGTCCATCGCTGGCGCACTGTATGGTCTTTGCCGGATACGTCGCGACCCCGCTGTTCTTAAGCGGTATTGTTGCGCTCTATCCACTGGTCTGGCTGTGCGCGCTGACCGGTACCATTGCCCTCTTTTACACCGGGTATCTGCTGTATCTGGGGGTGCCAACCTTCCTCAATATCAATAAAGAAGAGGGCCTGAGCTTCTCCAGTTCTACGCTCGCTATCGGGGTGCTGGTGCTGGAGGCGCTGCTGGCGCTGACGGTTATTCTTTGGGGTTATGGATACCGTCTCTTCTAAGCTCACTGCATTGCTGGCGTAAATGCCAGCAATGCAGCATCTGTTCACGATTATCCGCTGGCGGCAACGCCCGGTGACCGCTATGATGCCGAAGCCAGCCTGTATTTATCCGCTGATACAGGCGGTGTACGTCATGACGTGCGTGAATAATTATCAGAAGTCTCACCATGCTGAAATTCCGAGTCTCTTTACTTAGCCTGGCGCTGCTGCTGGGCGCGTCCGCTGCCGTGCCGGCCGTCGCCAAAACGCCTGCGGTGACCGCCGCCGCTGCCCAGCCGCAAATTGCGTCCGGCAGCGCGATGATTGTCGACCTCAACACCAATAAGGTGATCTACGCCAGCCATCCGGACCTGGTGCGCCCGATCGCCTCGATTACCAAATTAATGACCGCGATGGTGGTGCTTGACGCCCATCTGCCGCTGGATGAAAAACTGAAAGTGGATATCAGCCACACGCCGGAGATGAAAGGGATCTACTCTCGCGTGCGGCTGAACAGTGAAATCAGCCGTAAAAATATGCTGCTGCTGGCGCTGATGTCGTCCGAAAACCGTGCGGCGGCGAGCCTGGCGCACCACTACCCGGGTGGCTACGACGCGTTTATCCGCGCGATGAACGCGAAAGCTAAAGCGCTGGGGATGACCAATACGCACTATGTTGAACCGACGGGTCTGTCGGTCAACAACGTCTCCACCGCCCGCGATCTAACCAAACTGCTGATTGCCAGCAAGCAGTATCCGCTGATTGGCCAGCTCAGCACTACCCGGGAAGAGATGGCGACCTTTGCGAACCCGGCCTATACGCTGCCGTTCCGCAACACTAACCATCTGGTTTACCGGGATAACTGGAATATTCAGCTAACGAAAACCGGCTTTACCAACGCGGCAGGGCACTGTCTGGTGATGCGCACCGTGTTTAACGGCAAGCCGGTGGCGCTGGTGGTGATGGATGCCTTCGGCAAATACACGCACTTCGCGGATGCAAGCCGACTGCGTACCTGGATTGAAACCGGAAAAGTGCAGCCCGTACCGGCCGCGGCATTGACGTATAAAAAGCAGAAAGCCGAGCAGATGGCGACGGCGCAGAACGACTGAGCCGTTTGTCAGCGCCGGGTGGCGGCTTCGCCTTACCCGGCCTACAAAGATCTCGACACGTAGGCCCGGTAAGCGAAGCGCCACCGGGCGAAAGCGACTACTCCGGCAGCGTCCAGTCACCATCGTTGAGCGGGCGCTGCATAATCACCGTATCCCGCCAGTCGCCTTTCTTATACCCCACGCTGCGCAGCTGGCCGACAATCTCGAAGCCGTGCTTTTTATGCAGCCGCAGCGAGCCGGCGTTATTATTGCCATCTCCCACCACGGCAATCATCTGCCGCCACGGGCCTTGCTCGCAGCGTGCAATCAGCGCAGACATTAGCGCTGAGCCAAAACCGCGCCCGGTGATGCTGGCATCCACGTAAATCGACTCTTCCAGGGTATAGCGATAGGCGTGTCGCGGACGATAAGGGGTGGCGTAACAGTAGCCCACCACGATGCCGCGATACAGCGCGATAAGCCACGGTAAACCGTGCTCAGCCACGCTTTTCATGCGATGACGCATTTCGTCGATGGTCGGAGGGACTTCCTCAAATGACGCGCGCCCGTGAAGCACATGCCAGGCATAAATGGCGGCGATGGCATGCACATCATCGGGAAGGGCATCGCGCACTTCCAGCTCGGTCTCAGATAAAACATCAATAGCCGACATGATGTGCCTGCTCCTCGTTATAGAATGCCGGAGAAACGTTTCTCCGGCGTAATACGGTTACTCTATTACGATTAAGGCGCGCTAAACAATCTCTCAAATTTGGCTGTAGGAATTAATCAGGCGCTTGCGTTATGGGCTGCTCCGCGTCTGCGCTCTCTTTCCAGTATTTCTTCCGCGTTGTTTTACCAATGCCGGGATTCATGCTGTTTGTAGGGTCATTCTCGCGATAAAACTGCTTAAGTGCGTCAGGGGCTTTATAAAGATGCCCAACGTTGTGTTCGGCAGGATATTGTGCGCCGCGCTCACGCAACAGGGCGAGCATCTGCTCCTTCAGCGCGTGGGCATCCACGCCTTTTTTAACAATGTAATCCTGATGGAAGACATAGCACATAAAGTGGCCGTAATAGAGCTTGTGCACCAGCTTGCTGTCGATTTCCGGCGGCAGGTGCTCAAACCATTCGGTGTCGTTACGTCGCAGGGCGATATCCAGCGCCAGAATGTCCTCCACCTCTTCGGAATGCACCGCCTGGTAACGGATGGCGGCGCCTGCGGCGGCAAAGCGGTGCAGGAAGGCCTTGCTGCCCTCTTCAGGCGTACAGGCGAAGAAATCCCCTTCGGCGGTTTTGAAGAATTCGGTTAGCCAGCTCTGCGCTTCGGCGATCCCGTCCCCGGCCATTTTCAGCAGCAGATGGTGCTCGTACTTATCGCGCCAGGTTTTCATTCGCTCCGGAAGATGCGCCGGGAAAACCTTGCCCAGCTTCTGCATAAAGCGGTCGGTGAAGTGGGGCTTGAACAGCGACACTTTCTCCAGCATCGCGTCGGTGCGACCCTTCATGGTGAAGAAGAACGGCATTTTGTCGGTGCCGAGCTTGTCGATCATCAGGAACGTATCTTTGCCGTAACGCTCGGCGATGTCGTAAATGTCCCGGTGCATGTACTCGCCCGCCACCGGGAGGTGGGTGAATTCGCCCAGAATATGACGACGGATCTCCGTCAGAACCTCAGGCTGGTTGGTGCCGATGTAAAATACCTGCTGCTTTTTCTCTGCCGGGAAGGTGTCGAGGCGGACCGCAAAAACGGCCAGCTTGCCCGCGCAGCCGGAGGATTCAAACAGGCGATCCGGATCGGCGTTGTAGCGCGCCGGCGTATCGGCGTCGATATCGCGCACGCGGGTGACGTAGTCATGATCGTGCGCATGGCGGCCGTCGTGCTGAACGTCCTCGTCCTTCACGCGATCGTCGTCGAGCTTGCTGAGGATCTGTTCCGGCGTGACGCCGAGATCGATACCCAGATGGTTCACCAGCGTCAGCTTGCCGTTTTCATCAATGCGGGCAAACAGCGACATCTCGGTGTAGGCCGGACCGCGCTGTACCAGCGAGCCGCCGGAGTTATTGCAGATCCCACCGACGACCGAAGCGCCGATGCAGGAGGAGCCAATCACCGAGTGCGGTTCGCGACCCAGCGGCTTAAGCGCTTTTTCCAGGGAGTAGAGCGTGGTGCCGGGGAAGGCGAGCACCTGCTCGCCCTTGTCCAGCAGGTGCAGCTTGTCGAGGCGCAGGGTGCTGATAATCACGATGTCACGATCGTAATCGTTGCCGTTCGGCGTGGAGCCTTCGGTCAGGCCGGTGTTGGCCGCCTGCATTAAAATAATCTTGTCGGCGGCGACGCAGGCGCTCAGCACGCGCCACAGCTCAAGCAGGGTGCCGGGGAAAACCACCGCCAGCGCGTCGCCCTGACCGGAGCGGAAGCCCTTGCGGTAGCGGGCGGTTTTAGCCGGGTCGGTAAGCAGGTGAGAGGAGCCAACCAGGCGCGACAGTTCGTTAATAAAAGTCGTGTTATCGTTTGTTCGAACAGAAGACATCTTCCACTCCTTGTGGTGGGGCAAATTTCTCGCTGTAAAGCATAGCGCGATTAACTGTTAAGCGGTCGAGTATTCACGAGAAAAATCAGAGAATAACCCTGCAACGTTCCGAGGGTTTGTGGCACACTGCGCTTTTCGCACGGTATGGCCGAGATCGTCCGGCGGTTATTGATGAGAGAGTAAAACGACATGAAATGGCTATGTTCTGTAGGTGTCGCCGTCAGCCTGGCGCTGCAACCTGCGCTGGCAGACGATTTGTTTGGCAATCACCCGCTCACGCCTGAAGCACGCGACGCGTTTGTCACGGAATTGCTCAAGAAAATGACGGTCGATGAGAAGATCGGCCAGCTGCGTCTGATCAGCGTCGGCCCGGATAACCCGAAAGAGGCCATCCGCGAGATGATCAAAGACGGGCAGGTTGGGGCCATCTTTAATACCGTCACCCGCCAGGATATCCGCAAGATGCAGGATCAGGTGATGGATCTCAGCCGCCTGAAAATCCCGCTGTTCTTCGCCTATGACGTGGTGCACGGTCAGCGTACCGTCTTCCCCATCAGCCTCGGCTTAGCCTCCTCCTTTAACCTCGACGCGGTAAAAACCGTCGGGCGCGTGTCGGCGTATGAAGCGGCGGACGACGGCCTGAACATGACCTGGGCGCCAATGGTGGACGTCTCGCGCGATCCGCGCTGGGGCCGCGGTTCGGAAGGCTTCGGTGAAGATACCTATTTAACGGCCACGATGGGCAAAACCATGGTGGAAGCGATGCAGGGCAAAAGCCCGGCGGACCGCTACTCGGTGATGACCAGCGTTAAGCACTTTGCGGCCTACGGGGCGGTGGAAGGCGGGAAAGAGTACAACACCGTCGACATGAGCCCTCAGCGCCTGTTCAACGACTACATGCCGCCGTACAAGGCTGGGCTGGATGCGGGCAGCGGCGCGGTGATGGTGGCGCTGAACTCCCTGAACGGCACGCCTGCAACGTCCGATTCCTGGCTGCTGAAAGACGTGCTGCGCGACCAGTGGGGCTTTAAGGGCATCACCGTTTCCGACCACGGCGCGATTAAAGAGCTGATCAAGCACGGTACGGCGTCCGACCCGGAAGACGCGGTGCGCGTGGCGCTCAAGTCCGGCATCAATATGAGCATGAGCGACGAGTATTACAGCAAGTACCTGCCGGGGCTGGTGAAGAGCGGCAAGGTCACGATGGCGGAGCTGGACGATGCGGCGCGTCACGTGCTGAACGTGAAATACGATATGGGGCTGTTTAACGATCCGTACAGCCACCTGGGCCCGAAAGAGTCTGACCCGGCAGATACCAATGCAGAAAGCCGCCTGCACCGCAAAGAAGCGCGTGACGTTGCGCGCGAAAGCCTGGTGCTGCTGAAAAACCGCCTCGACACGCTGCCGCTGAAAAAATCCGGCACCATTGCCGTGGTGGGCCCGCTGGCCGACAGCAAGCGCGACGTGATGGGCAGCTGGTCCGCCGCGGGCGTAGCCGACCAGTCGGTAACCGTGCTGACCGGCATCAAGAGCGCCGTGGGGGATAACGCCAAAGTGGTGTACGCCAAAGGGGCGAACGTCACCAACGATAACGACATCGTGACCTTCCTCAACCAGTACGAGGAAGCGGTGAAGGTCGATCCGCGCACGCCGAAGGAGATGATCGACGAGGCGGTGAACGCCGCGAAGCAGTCTGACGTCGTTGTCGCGGTCGTGGGGGAAGCGCAGGGGATGGCGCACGAAGCCTCCAGCCGGACCGATATCACCATTCCACAGAGCCAGCGCGATCTGATCGCCGCCCTGAAAGCCACCGGCAAGCCGCTGGTGCTGGTGCTGATGAACGGTCGTCCGCTGGCGCTGGTGAAAGAGGACCAGCAGGCTGACGCCATTCTGGAAACCTGGTTCGCCGGTACCGAAGGCGGTAACGCCATCGCCGACGTGCTGTTTGGTGATTACAACCCGTCCGGCAAGCTGCCGATGTCCTTCCCGCGCTCCGTCGGGCAGATCCCGGTCTACTACAGCCACCTGAACACCGGTCGTCCGTACAACGCCGATAAGCCGAACAAGTACACCTCGCGTTACTTCGACGAAGCGAACGGCCCGCTGTATCCGTTTGGCTACGGCCTGAGCTACACCACCTTCAAGGTCTCTGACGTGAAAATGTCGGCCCCGACCCTGAAGCGTGACGGTAAGGTCACCGCCAGCGTTGAGGTGACCAACACCGGCAAGCGCGAAGGGGCAACGGTGATTCAGATGTACGTTCAGGATGTTACCGCCTCGATGAGCCGTCCCGTGAAGCAGCTGCGCGGCTTCGAGAAGGTCAACCTGAAGCCGGGCGAAACCCAAACCATCAGCTTCCCGATTGACGTCGATGCGCTGAAGTTCTGGAACCAGCAGATGAAATACGATGCGGAACCGGGCAAGTTTAACGTCTTTATCGGCGTGGATTCTGCCCGCGTGAACAAAGGCGAATTCGAGCTGCTGTAACGTTTCCCTCCTTTGCATCCCCCGTCTTGCGGGGGATGCGTCTTACCTTATGCTAAAAAGGCATTTTGCCGGGTAAATCCGCCGTTTTAAGCTACGCTTTTCACTCAAGCCTCTGAAAAAGGCGATAAAAAAATGAGGATAGCGGAATGACGATTAAAACGGGGATGGCCGTTTCGGCAGCGTTACTTGCGGCGCTCAGCCTGCCGCTGCAGGCGGCGGAGCCGGTAAAAGTGGGCTCCAAGATCGATACCGAAGGCGCGCTGCTCGGCAATATCATCCTGCAGGTGCTGGAAAGCCACGGCGTAAAAACCGTCAATAAGGTTCAGCTGGGCACCACGCCCGTGGTGCGCGGGGCGATTACCTCCGGCGAACTGGATATCTACCCGGAATACACCGGCAACGGCGCGTTCTTCTTCAAACAAGAAAACGATCCGGCATGGAAAAACGCCAAAGCCGGGTATGAGAAAGTCAAAAAACTCGACGCGGAACAGAACAAGCTGGTCTGGCTGACTCCGGCTCCGGCCAACAACACCTGGACTATCGCCGTGCGCAAGGACGTGGCGGAGAAAGGCAAGCTGACTACGCTTGCGGATCTCAGCCGCTATCTGAAAGAGAAGGGCGACTTTAAGCTTGCCGCGTCCGCGGAGTTTATCGAACGTCCTGACGCGCTCCCGGCGTTTGAAAAAGCCTACGACTTCAAGCTCGACCAGGCGCAATTGCTCTCGCTGGCGGGCGGGGATACCGCGGTGACCATCAAGGCGGCGGCGCAGCAAACCTCGGGCGTTAACGCGGCTATGGCCTACGGCACCGACGGCCCGGTGGCGGCGCTTGGCCTGCAAACCCTGACCGATCCAAAAGGCGTGCAGCCGATTTACGCCCCGACCCCGGTCGTGCGTGAGGCGGTGTTGAAAGCCCATCCGGAGATTGCCGACTGGCTCAAGCCGGTTTTCGAAAAGCTGGATGAAAAAACGCTGCAGCAGCTGAATGCCAGCATTGCCGTCGAGGGACTGGATGCCAAAAAAGTGGCCGCCGACTTCCTGAAACAACAAGGGCTTGTGAAGTAACGGGAAAGGGCTGTGCCAATAAAATGTCATAACCGCGTCCTGCTGCTGTTGGCCTGCGTGGCCATCGCGGCGGTCGCGTTACCGTTTGTCAACGTTGCCCCAAACCGCCTGATGTCGGGGGAGGGCAAAGCGCTCTGGCAGGTCTGGTCGTTTACGCCGGGGTGGCTGGCGGCATCGCTGGGCGCGTGGGTCATCCTGTCGCTCTGGCAGGGGCGCCCGGCGCAGTGGCTGACGCTGATCCTCTCTGAAGGGCTGTTTGTCATCCTGTTCTGGAGTGCCGGGCTGGCGGCGACGCATATGGCGTCGGCGGAAAGTCCGCTGGCGAGAACCACCATAGGCAGCGGACTGTGGCTGTGGCTGGCGCTCTGCCTGCTGGCCTGCAGCGATGCTATTCGTCGACTTATCGCCAGTTCCGTCTGGCGCTGGGTGCTCAATGCGCAGATATGGTGTATTCCATTATTCCTGCTGTTCAGCGGGGAGCTGAACAATCTCTCGCTGTTAAAAGAGTACGCCAACCGTCAGGAGGTGTTTGATGATGCCCTGGCGCAACACCTGACGATCCTCTTCGGCACGCTCTTTCCGGCGCTCCTGCTCGGGATACCGCTCGGCATGTGGTGCTATCGCCATCCTTCACGTCAGGGCGGAGTCTTTGCCGTGCTCAACGTCATCCAGACCATTCCCTCCGTTGCGCTGTTTGGCCTGCTGATTGCGCCCCTGGCCGGGCTGGTGAAGGCTGTTCCGGTGCTGGGAACGCTGGGCATAGCCGGAACGGGGCTCACGCCCGCCCTGATCGCGCTGGTGCTGTACGCGCTGCTGCCGCTGGTGCGCGGCGTGGTTGCGGGATTAGGCCAGGTCGCGCCGGACGTGCTGGAAACCGCCCATGCGATGGGAATGAGCGCCCGGCAGTGTTTCTGGAAGATTCAGCTGCCGCTGGCGCTGCCCCTGCTGCTGCGCAGCCTGCGGGTGGTGGCGGTCCAGACCGTCGGCATGGCGGTAATTGCCGCGCTGATTGGCGCGGGCGGCTTTGGCGCGCTGGTGTTCCAGGGGCTGCTGAGCAGCGCCCTCGACCTTGTGCTTTTGGGCGTAGTGCCCACGATCGCGCTGGCGGTTGTCGTCGACGCGCTGTTTGCCTTATGGCTCGCGTTGCTCAGGAGAAGCGCCAATGATTGAATTTCATGATGTCAGTAAAACCTTTGCCGGTCGTCCGGCGGCGAGCCACCTGAACCTGAACTTTGCCGAGGGCGCCTTTTCCGTGCTGATCGGCACCTCCGGTTCCGGAAAATCGACCACGCTGAAGATGATCAACCGTCTGGTGGAGCACGACAGCGGTCTGATCCGCTTTGCCGGAGAGGAGATCCGCAGCCTGCCGGTGCTGGAGCTGCGCCGCCGGATGGGCTATGCCATTCAGTCCATCGGCCTGTTCCCCCACTGGACGGTGGCGCAAAACATCGCCACCGTGCTGCAGCTGGAGAAATGGTCGCGGGCAAAAATTGCCGATCGGATTGATGAGCTGATGTCTCTGCTGGGGCTCGAGCCCGCGCTGCGCGACCGCTATCCGCATCAGTTATCCGGTGGCCAGCAGCAGCGCGTGGGCGTGGCGCGCGCGCTGGCGGCCAACCCGCAGGTGCTGCTGATGGATGAGCCTTTTGGCGCGCTGGATCCGGTTACGCGCGGTGCGCTGCAGGCCGAGATGACCCGCATTCACCGTATTCTCGGACGCACCATCGTTCTCGTGACGCACGATATTGATGAAGCCCTGCGCCTGGCCGACCATCTTGTGCTGATGGATCATGGCGAGGTAGTGCAGCAGGGCTCGCCGCTTGAGCTGTTAACCTGGCCGAAGAACGACTTTGTGCGCGAGTTTTTTGGCCGCAGCGAGCTGGGCGTCAGGCTGCTCTCCTTGCGGACGGTGAGCGACTATATGCGCCGTGAGGCGGTGACGCTGAGCGGCGAACCGCTGCAGGAACAGATGAGCCTGCGGGATGCGCTCTCCGCGTTTGTCGCGCGGCAGTGCGAGGTGTTGCCCGTTTCGGATGCCCGGGGCGCGCCGTGCGGTACCTTACACTTTCGCGATCTGCTGGCCGGGGAGGTGACGCGTGAAGGCACTGCGTGATCCGCTCCTCTGGCTGATAGCGCTGTTTGTCGCCTTACTGTTTCTGATGCCCCACAGCGCGGCGCTGTTTAACAGCCTCTTTCCCGGGCTGCCGCGGCCGGTGTATCAGCAGGAGAGCTTTATTAATCTCGCCCTGGCGCATCTTTGGCTGGTGGCGCTCTCAAGCGCCATCGCGGTTGTGCTGGGCGTTGGGGCGGGCATCGCGGTCACGCGGCCTGCGGGAAAGGAGTTTCGTCCGCTGGTAGAGACAATAGCGGCCATTGGTCAGACGTTTCCGCCGGTGGCGGTGCTGGCGATTGCGGTGCCGGTGATGGGATTTGGCCAGCAGCCGGCCATCATTGCGTTGATTTTATACGGCGTTTTGCCGGTGCTGCAGGGCACGCTGGCGGGCATCGCGGCGGTACCGTCGTCCGTGCTGAGCGTGGCGGAAGGGATGGGGATGAGTCGCGGCCAGCGGCTGCGCAAGGTTGAACTGCCGCTTGCGGCACCGGTGATCGTTGCCGGGATCCGCACGTCGGTGATTATTAACATCGGGACGGCGACCATTGCGTCGACGGTCGGCGCCAATACGCTGGGAACGCCAATTATTATCGGCCTGAGCGGGTTTAATACGGCTTATATTGTGCAGGGGGCGGTGCTGGTCGCGCTGGCGGCCATCGTTGTAGACCGCGCTTTTGAGCGGCTGGCGCTCTCCCTCAGCCGACACCGCCGCGAACGATAAACGAGTATCCTGCCAGCATTACGCCGCCGATACCGCTTACGGCCATCAGAACAAAAAGGGTAATAATGGCCAGTTTGGTTGCCTTCATCATGTGCTCCTGTTGTTAACGGAACAATTATACGGTGAAGCGCAGCTGTTAATGAACCATTAAATGCCGTTATGGCTCTTCCGGGCCAAGGGAGTAAACCGGGTAGCCATTCTCACGCCACTCCGTCAGCAGCTGTTGCTGCGTGGCGGAGGGCACTTCCCCGCACCAGACCAGCAGGGTCTGGCCGTCGAAAAACTCAGGCTTAAGCTGCGCCAGCGAGTGCGCCAGAACGTCCACGCGCCAGCCCTTCTGGGTGGCAATCCACGCTTCCAGCCACAGGCGGGTGGTATCGTGCACGTTCCAGCCGACCACCAGCGCATCTTTTCCGGCTTTGTTCTTCGCCGAGGCAAGGCAGACGGCGATGTAGTTGATCAGCACCCCGTCGAGCATGCTCAGCAGCGCCTGCAGGGTGGACTGCTGGCACTGCAGGCGTCGACGGAGCGGAATAAAAAGATGGGAGATCAGCGTCTGGGCCGGATAATCGCGGCCCTGCTCTTTTATCCACCCCCGCAGGCGCTGCAGGTTGCCCGCCTGCAGGAGCCGGAGCAGGGTTTCCTGCTGTTCACGCCAGAGGTGTTGCGTAGCCGGGTCGTCGTGACTCAGCAGGGACTTCACTTTGCCGACCTGCACCCCGTTGTCGATCCAGCTTTTAATTTCGCGGATGCGGTCGATGTCGGCCTCATTGAAAAGGCGATGCCCGCCGTCCGTTCTTTGCGGCTTGAGTAATCCGTATCGTCGCTGCCACGCCCGTAGGGTAACGGGATTGATATCACAAAGGAGTGCCACTTCACCGATTGTGTAAAGCGCCATATTCGCCCCCTGGCTTACGCGTCCCCAGCTTAACTGTAGACCCACTTTGCTGAACCAGGAAGGATTGATTGTTTTTTGCACAAAGAATGCGAAGCGTATGCGATGTTCTGAAAAAGGTGTGATAACGGACACGATTTTGCGCTTTTTTGGGATGCTTCAAAGAAAGTAAACCCGCATCAGTGTATGTTACGCGTTTTTAGCGTGTGCGGTTTTGAGTATGTACGAGTTTAATCTGGTGCTGCTGTTGCTTCAGCAGATGTGCGTGTTTCTGGTTATTGCCTGGCTGATGAGCAAAACGCGCCTGTTTATTCCGCTGATGCAGGTTACCGTTCGTTTACCGCACAAGCTGCTTTGCTACGTCACCTTCTCTATTTTTTGCATTATGGGGACCTATTTCGGTCTTCATATCGAAGACTCCATTGCCAACACGCGCGCGATAGGCGCGGTCATGGGCGGGCTGCTCGGTGGCCCCGTCGTGGGTGGGCTGGTCGGCCTGACGGGCGGGCTGCACCGCTACTCGATGGGCGGCATGACGGCGCTCAGCTGCATGATCTCCACGATCGTCGAAGGTCTGCTCGGCGGGCTGGTTCACAGCTATATGATCAAGCGCGGCCGCCCGGACAAAGTCTTCAGCCCA
This sequence comes from Enterobacter sp. 01-M-03-SI-ECC, assembly GCF_047530215.1. Taxonomy (NCBI): domain Bacteria; kingdom Pseudomonadati; phylum Pseudomonadota; class Gammaproteobacteria; order Enterobacterales; family Enterobacteriaceae; genus Enterobacter; species Enterobacter sp. 01-M-03-SI-ECC. Next base: position 403,953 of record NZ_JBLKDA010000001.1, on the reverse strand, counting down.
ATCACCGCGGGGGCGATTACCTTTGTCGCCGAAATGGCGCAGATGGCGATCATTCTGCTCATTGCCCGTCCGTTTGACGATGCGCTGCACCTGGTCAGCAGCATTGCCGCCCCGATGATGGTCACCAACACCGTCGGCGCGGCGCTGTTTATGCGCATTCTGCTCGATAAACGTGCCATGTTTGAGAAGTACACCTCGGCCTTTTCCGCCACGGCGCTGAAGGTCGCCGCCTCAACCGAAGGGATCCTGCGCCAGGGGTTCAACGAAGAGAACAGCATGAAGGTGGCGCAGGTGCTCTACAAGGAGCTGGATATCGGCGCGGTGGCCATCACCGACCGCGAGCGGCTGCTGGCCTTTACCGGGACCGGAGACGATCACCATCTGCCGGGTAAACCGATCTCCTCAGCCTACACGCTGCGCGCGATTGAAACCGGTGAGGTGGTGTATGCCGACGGAAACGAGGTGCCTTACCGCTGTTCGCTGTATCCGCAGTGCAAGCTGGGCTCCACGCTGGTTATTCCGCTGCGTGGGGAAAACCAGCGGGTGATGGGCACCATCAAGCTGTATGAGGCGAAAAACCGTCTGTTCAGCTCTATCAACCGCACCCTGGGGGAGGGGATTGCCCAGCTGCTCTCCGCGCAAATTCTCGCCGGGCAGTATGAGCGGCAGAAAGCCCTGCTGACGCAGTCAGAAATTAAGCTACTGCATGCCCAGGTTAATCCGCACTTCCTGTTTAATGCCCTCAACACGCTCAAAGCGGTGATCCGCCGCGACAGCGATCAGGCCGCGCAGCTGGTGCAGTTTCTCTCGACCTTTTTCCGCAAGAACCTGAAGCGGCCGTCGGAGATCGTCACCCTCGCCGATGAGATTGAGCACGTAAATGCCTATCTGCAGATTGAGCAGGCGCGTTTCCAGTCGCGCCTGCAGGTGTCGCTCTCCGTGCCGGACGAGCTGGCATACCAGCATCTTCCGGCCTTTACCCTGCAGCCTATTGTGGAAAATGCCATCAAGCACGGTACGTCACAGCTTCTGGGAACAGGGGAGATAACCATTGCCGCCAGCCGTTTTAACCACCATCTGGTGCTGGATATTGAAGATAATGCCGGGCTTTATCAGCCTTCCGCCTCCGGCGGTTTAGGGATGAGCCTGGTGGATAAACGCCTGCGCGCCCATTTTGGTGACGACTGCGGTATTACCGTCGCCTGTGAGCCAGACCGATTTACCCGTATTACCGTACGACTGCCGCTGGAGGAAAACGCATGTTAAGAGTGCTGATTGTGGATGACGAGCCGCTGGCACGGGAAAATCTGCGCGTTCTGCTGCAGGAGCAGCCGGATATTGAGGTTGTAGGAGAGTGCGCGAACGCCATTGAGGCCATCGGCGCGGTGCACAAACTGCGCCCGGACGTGCTGTTCCTCGACATTCAAATGCCCCGCATCAGCGGGCTGGAGATGGTCGGCATGCTTGACCCGGCGCATCGCCCCTACATCGTCTTTCTGACGGCGTTCGACGAATATGCCGTTAAGGCCTTCGAGGAGCACGCGTTTGACTATCTGCTCAAGCCGATTGAAGAGAAGCGTCTGGAAAAAACGCTCGCCCGTTTACGCCAGGAGCGCACCGCCCAGGACGTCACGCTGCTGCCCGAAAACCAGCAGCCGCTGAAATTTATCCCGTGCACCGGGCACAGCCGGATTTATCTTCTGCAGATGGATGACGTGGCATTTGTCAGCAGCCGCCTTAGCGGGGTGTTTGTCACCAGCGCGGAGGGAAACGAAGGGTTTACCGAGCTGACGCTGCGCACGCTGGAGAGCCGCACGCCGCTGATTCGCTGTCACCGTCAGTACCTGGTGAATATGGCGCACCTGAAGGAGATCCGCCTGGAGGATAACGGCCAGGCCGAGCTGGTGCTGCGTGCCGGACAAACGGTACCCGTCAGCCGTCGCTACCTGAAGAGTTTGAAAGAGGCGATTGGGCTGTAAAGCTGGTACACTGCGCGCCATTGCATCATCGACATTCGAAGGCTCTATGCTAAGTAACGATATTCTTCGTAGCCTGCGCTACACCCTGAAAGCGAACAATAACGACATGGTGCGCATTCTTGCGCTGTCCGATATGGAATCCACGTCTGCGAGTTTTGACACGTGGATGACCAAAGAAGACGAAGAGGGCTTTGTCCGCTGCCCTGACATCATTCTGTCGGGTTTCCTGAACGGCCTGATTTACGATAAGCGTGGCAAAGATCCGGCCGCACCAGAGCTGGCGCTGGAGCGTCGGGTGAACAACAACACGGTGCTGAAAAAGCTGCGTATCGCGTTCTCGCTGAAAACGGACGATATCGTGGCGATCATGACCGAGCAAAAATTCCGCGTATCCGTGCCGGAAGTGACCGCCATGATGCGCGCGCCGGATCATAAAAACTACCGCGAGTGCGGCGACCAGTTTCTGCGTAATTTCCTGCGCGGGCTGACCCACCGGGTGCATCACCCGAAGGCGTGATGTTTAGCCGGGTGGCGGCTTCGCCTTACCCGGCCTACAAAACCCGTAGGCCCGTGCAGGCGTAGTGTCGCCGGGCAAAAAAAAGCCGGAGATAATCTCCGGCTTTTTCATTATTTCACCTGCTGACCCGGCTTCGCGCCTTCGTCAGGGCTTAGCAGGAAGATATCTTTCCCGCCAGGGCCTGCGGCCATCACCATCCCCTCAGAGATGCCAAAGCGCATTTTGCGCGGCGCCAGGTTCGCCACCATCACGGTCTGACGACCAATCAGCACCTGCGGGTCCGGGTAGGCTGAACGGATGCCGGAGAAGACGTTACGCTTCTCGCCGCCCAGATCCAGCGTCAGGCGCAGCAGCTTGTCGGAGCCTTCCACGAATTCCGCGTTTTCAATCAGCGCCACGCGCAGGTCGACTTTAGCGAAATCATCAAAGGTGATGGTTTCCTGAATCGGATCGTCCGCCAGCGGGCCGGTCACCGGAGCCGCAGCCGCCTTCACCTCTTCTTTAGACGCTTCTACCAGGGCTTCAACCTGCTTCATCTCGATGCGGTTGTACAGCGCCTTGAAGGTATTCACCTTGTGGCCGAGCAGCGGCTGCTGGATGGCATCCCAGGTCAGCTCGGTGTTCAGGAATGCTTCAGCACGGGCTGCCAGCTGCGGCAGCACCGGCTTCAGCCAGGTCATCAGCACGCGGAACATGTTCAGACCCATGGTGCAGATCGCCTGCAGGTCGGCATCGCGGCCTTCCTGTTTCGCGACCACCCACGGTGCCTGTTCGTCCACATAGCGGTTGGCCACGTCGGCCAGCGCCATGATTTCACGGATCGCTTTACCGAATTCACGGCTTTCCCAGGCTTCGCCAACCGCAGCGGCGGCGTCGGTGAAGGTTTTATACAGCTCAGGATCGGCCAGTTCGGCAGAAAGCACGCCGTCAAAACGCTTGGCGATAAAGCCCGCGTTACGGGACGCCAGGTTCACCACCTTGTTGACGATGTCCGCATTCACGCGCTGCACGAAATCTTCCAGGTTCAGGTCGATATCGTCGATGCGGGAAGAGAGCTTCGCGGTGTAGTAGTAGCGCAGGCTGTCCGCGTCGAAGTGGTTCAGCCAGGTGCTGGCCTTAATGAACGTTCCGCGGGACTTGGACATCTTCGCGCCGTTCACCGTTACGTAGCCGTGTACGAACAGGTTGGTTGGCTTGCGGAAGCTGCTGCCTTCCAGCATCGCCGGCCAGAACAGGCTGTGGAAGTAGACGATGTCTTTACCGATGAAGTGGTACAGCTCGGCGGTGGAATCTTTCTTCCAGTATTCGTCGAAGCTCACGGCGTCGCCACGCTTGTCGCACAGGTTCTTGAAGGAGCCCATGTAGCCGATTGGCGCGTCCAGCCAGACGTAGAAGTATTTGCCCGGCGCGTTCGGGATTTCGAAGCCGAAGTACGGCGCATCGCGGGAGATATCCCACTGCTGCAGACCGGATTCGAACCACTCCTGCATCTTGTTCGCCACCTGCTCCTGCAGCGCGCCGCTGCGGGTCCACGCCTGCAGCATTTCGCTGAAGGACGGCAGGTCGAAGAAGAAGTGCTCGGAGTCACGCATCACAGGGGTGGCACCGGATACCACGGATTTCGGTTCGATAAGCTCGGTCGGGCTGTAGGTTGCGCCGCACACTTCGCAGTTATCGCCGTACTGATCCGCGGATTTACATTTCGGGCAGGTGCCTTTGACGAAACGGTCCGGCAGGAACATGCCTTTTTCCGGATCGTACAGCTGGGAGATGGTGCGGTTTTTGATAAAACCGTTCTCTTTTAGACGCGTGTAGATCAGCTCCGACAGCTCGCGGTTCTCGTCGCTGTGGGTGGAGTGATAGTTGTCATAGCTGATGTCAAAGCCAGCAAAATCAGTCTGATGCTCCTGACTCATTTCGGCAATCATCTGCTCCGGGGAAATGCCCAGCTGCTGCGCTTTCAGCATGATCGGCGTGCCGTGAGCATCGTCCGCACAGATGAAATTAACCTCGTGGCCGCGCATTCGCTGGTAACGGACCCAGACATCAGCCTGGATATGCTCCAGCATGTGGCCGAGGTGGATTGAGCCGTTGGCGTACGGCAGCGCGCACGTTACCAGAATTTTCTTCGCGACTTGAGTCATAGTAGGCATTACTTCTTTTAACTGTGAAAAGGGTTTTTGATATTACCAAAAGGGGCATTATTAAGTAAGCACAAAGCACGGCCTTTCAGGTAAACTTGTTCATCTAAGGTCTTATTCACAAGAACAAAGGAGTCGGGATGAGTTCTCAATCCCAGGCCAAATCACCGGAAGCCTTACGAGCAATGGTCGCCGGGACGCTGGCTAACTTTCAGCATCCAACCCTGAAGCACAATCTTACGACGCTGAAAGCGTTACACCACGTTGCCTGGCTCGACGACACGCTGCACGTTGAGCTGCAGATGCCGTTCGTCTGGACAAGCGCCTTTGACGCGCTGAAAGAGCAGACCAGCGCTGAGCTGCTGCGCATTACCGGTGCGAAGGCAATCGACTGGAAGCTGAGCCACAGCATCGCCACGCTGAAACGCGTGAAAAATCAGCCTGGCGTGAACGGCGTGAAAAACATCATTGCCGTCAGCTCGGGCAAGGGCGGGGTCGGGAAATCCTCTACCGCTGTTAACCTGGCGCTGGCGCTGGCAGCGGAAGGGGCAAAGGTCGGTATTCTGGATGCGGATATCTACGGTCCATCTATTCCGAACATGCTGGGCGCGGAAAACCAGCGTCCAACCTCGCCGGACGGCACCCACATGGCGCCAATCATGGCGCACGGTCTGGCGACCAACTCCATCGGTTACCTGGTGACTGACGATAACGCCATGGTCTGGCGCGGCCCAATGGCCAGCAAGGCGCTGCTGCAGATGCTGCAGGAGACGATGTGGCCGGATCTGGATTATCTGGTGCTCGATATGCCGCCGGGAACCGGTGACATTCAGCTCACGCTGGCGCAGAACATTCCGGTGACGGGCGCCGTCGTGGTGACTACGCCGCAGGATATCGCGCTGATCGACGCCAAAAAAGGCATCGTGATGTTCGAGAAGGTGGAAGTGCCGGTGCTCGGTATCGTTGAGAACATGAGCGTGCACATCTGCAGCAACTGCGGGTACCACGAACCTATCTTCGGTACGGGTGGCGCAGAAAAACTGGCCGCGAAGTATCACACCCAGCTGCTGGGTCAGATGCCGCTGCACATTACCCTGCGTGAAGATCTGGACAGCGGAAAGCCGACGGTCGTCAGCCGTCCGGACAGCGAATTTGCAGAAATGTATCGTCAGCTGGCGGGACGCGTTGCGGCGCAGCTTTACTGGCAGGGCGAAATCATTCCGGGCGAAATCGCCTTCCGCGCGGTGTAATTCCTCTGCGCCTGAGTGCCGGGTGGCGGCTTCGCCTTACCCGGCCTACGAAATACGGTGTTGTAGGTCAGGTAAGCGAAGCGCCACCTGACTTTACCCAAGCCGATAGTGCATCAAATAATACTCTCCGTCCGGAGAATCACCCGTCGCCTCAATGTGCCAGCCGTGACGCTGGTAAAACGCAACAGCCCGCGCATTCTTCACCAGACACTTAAGCGAACCCGTACTGGTAAACGTCTTCTGAACCTGCTCGAGAAGCAACTGCCCGACCCCGAGCCTTTGATACTGCGGGTCCACAAAGAGGTTGTGCAGGAAATTATCGTTCGTCCAGACGGAGGCAAAACCCAGGCGGTGACCGTTCTGAACAGCCACCCAAATCACTTCGTCACGGGTTGCCGCGTCAAAATCTTCAAGCTGCCAGTCCGCGCTGTCCAGCCATGGCCAGGCTTCACGCCGCGCGCGGAGATAGAGCGTGCGCAGGAAAGGGCGGTCACTTTCCTGCCAGGGGCGAATCAGAACCGAGTTAGCGGTGATAGAAAATATCTCCATTGTAAGCTTTGTAGATTTTGCCGTCTGCATCGCCGATCAGCACATAGTTTTCACCCATGTAGGTCCAGTGGGTTCCGGCATCCGGAGCCGGCAGGTTACGCAGCTGGTACTGTTTGATGGTGTACTCCGGCGTTTGATACTGCGCCGGCGCCGTGTCGCCAATCTTGAATTTCGTGAAGTCAGCGATGAACTCTTGTTCTTCATAGGCCTTGATGCCGGATGGCGCAGCGGCGGTTTGCGGGGCAGCGAATGCGGAGCCCGCCAGAGACAGTAATACACCCAGAAGCAGCAATTTACGCTTAGCCATTTTTTCTCCAGTGATATCGTTACGGATACTTTTTGTCTGCGGGTCATGCAAAGCGGAGCAGACAGTCCATTTTAAGTATCAACGCAGGGTATGTTTGAAAAAAAATGTAACAAAACTGGACGGTTTTGTGTAGTCGAATTGGGTGATGTTTATCACTGCCATGAATATTGTTCTTGGTTTGTATTTTTAATATTTATTATTTCATTAATCAATTCTGAAAATAACTTTCTCTGTCAAAATTGGACATCTATGCGAATGCTTTCCCTCGGAAGAAGATTTAATATTGTCTTCGAATGAAGCGCGCTTGCTTCCGTTTTAGTACAAGGTCGAGTATTGACTTTGTGTTTCAGAAAGCGGTTTAGTCACGTTTCGCAATGTCAGAATTTCATACTGCAGAATAATAATCAATTAAATTTCATAAAGTTAGCTTAGTTGGTTTTGCAGGCTTGCCGATAAACGCAACGTTAAAAAGAAATATTTATATAAATGAAAAGTACAACTGCATTTTCGCTGTTATTTCTTACTGTTAGCCAGTTAACAGGATGTGTATTTTCTCCTGGCCAGAACTTGAGTGTATCCGGGAAAAAAGTCATTGCGACGGAAGAGGTTAATTATCAGCTTGATAAGCGCGTGGAGATTTACCCACTGACGCCGGGATTGATTGAAAAGCTGCGTCCGACCGTGTCGAAATCTCAGGCAAATCCTACTCTGGATGAACAGATCAAAAACTGGGAATACCGTATTGGCACGGGTGACATCCTGACGGTCACCGTCTGGGATCATCCTGAATTAACGACGCCTGCAGGCCAATACCGTAGCGCGAGCGATGCCGGCAACTGGGTCAACGCCGATGGTACGCTCTTTTATCCCTACATCGGCAAGCTGCGGGTGGCGGGAAAAACGGTTTCACAGGTACGGGAAGAGATTACGGCTCGACTGGATAAAGTCATTGAGAGCCCGCAGGTGGACGTCAGTATCGCCGCCTTCCGCTCGCAAAAAGCCTACGTCACCGGAGAGGTCGAAAAATCGGGGCAACAACCGATAACCAATATTCCGCTGACGGTGATGGATGCGGTCAACGCCGCTGGCGGTCTTTCTGCGGATGCTGACTGGCGTAACGTCGTGCTGACGCACGATGGCCATGACTCACGCCTTTCGCTCTACGCGCTGATGCAGCATGGCGATTTGACGCAGAATAAGCTGCTTTATCCGGGCGATATCCTGTTTATTCCTCGCAACGACGCGCTGAAAGTGTTCGTCATGGGCGAGGTGGTTAAGCAGAGCACGCTTAAGATGGATCGCAGCGGCATGACGCTGGCTGAAGCGCTGGGCAATGCCGGGGGGCTCAACCAAAATATGGCCGATGCAACCGGCATTTTTGTCATTCGGCAGGTATCTCAAAAAGGCGACACGGGCAAAATTGCCAACATCTATCAACTGAATGCGGAAGATGCGTCAGCCATGGTACTGGGCACGGAATTCCAGCTTGAACCGTATGACATTGTCTACGTGACGACCGCACCGTTGTCGCGCTGGAATCGCGTGATCGCCCAGCTGGTGCCAACCATCAGCGGCGTCCATGACCTGACCGAAACCGTTCGTTACATCAGATCGTGGCCGCAGTAATGTTCCAGTCGATCTTAGTGGTCTGCACCGGCAATGTTTGCCGCTCACCGATTGGTGAGCGGCTGTTGCGTCAGCAACTACCCGGCAAACAGGTGACCTCAGCAGGTATTTTTGGGCTCGAAGGACACCCGGCGGACGCGGCTGCGCAGGCTGTTGCCTGGCGTCATGGCGTTTCGCTGGAGGGACATATTGCCCGCAAGGTGACGCGTAGCCTGTTGCAAAAGTCCGATTTGATTCTGGTGATGGAGCCGGAACACCTCCGTTTCATCGCCACAATGGCCCCGGAGAACCGGGGAAAATCGCTGCTCTTTGGACAATGGCTGGAAACCAGGGACATTCCCGACCCGTATCGCAAAAGTCGCGAAGCCTATGAATATGTTTTCGAGCAATTAGGAAAAGCCAGTCGGGAATGGGCTCGTCGTTTGAGTCAACAAGGAATAAAGCAGTAATGTCGTCTTCAAAATCAGAAAAATATAGTGCTGCGACGCCGCAGAATAATGAGATCGATCTTCTTCAGCTGCTTGCTGAGATGTTTGATCACCGTGTGATGATTGCGTGTGTCACGCTCCTGCTCACGGCATGTGCGGGGATCTACGCGTTCAGCACCACGCCAGTTTATCAGGCGGATGCCCTGGTACAGGTTGAAGCAAAGCAGAATAATTCGCTGCTCAAGAACCTGACCCCTTTCGAGTCCGATCTCTCGCCAGACGTCGCGCCAGAACTGTTACTCCTTAAATCACGAATGATCCTGGGAGAGACCGTTGATCAGCTTGGCCTGACGACCATCGTTAAGCGACGCGTATTCCCTGTCATCGGGTCGTTGTGGGAAAAGGTGCAGGGCCGTAAACCCGATACAATTACGATTGGCGCGCTGACCATTCCTCTTCTTGACGGTAAGCCGCAAACGCTTTTACTCACCGTACAGGAGCAAGGGCGGTATCGTCTTGAAGGTAAAACGCTTACGGCAGAGGGCGTTGTCGGGAAAATGCTGGTCAAAGACGGAATATCGCTTCTGGTGACCTCTCTCAGTGCGGAACCCGGCGCCCAGTTAACCCTCCAAACCGTTTCAAGGCTCGACGCGATCAACGCCATTCAGGACAGGCTTACGGTTGTGGAGTCGGCGAAACAGAGCGGTATGATTGCATTAACGTTAACCGGTGAAGACCCTGGCAAGATCGCCACGGTGCTGAATACGATTGCTGAAAATTATCTCAGCCAGAACATTGCGCGCCAGGAAGCGAAAGATTCCCGCAGCCTCACGTTTTTACAGGGGCAGCTACCTAAGATCAGTCGAGAACTGGATGAAGCCGAAGCGCGTCTGAATGCCTACAGAGAGCAGCGCGATTCCGTCGACTTATCTCTGGAGGCGAAGTCAGTCCTTGATCAGGTGGTCAACGTGGAGAATCAGCTTAACGAGCTGACGTTCCGCGAAGCCGAAGTTTCCCAGCTTTTCAAAAAGGACCATCCTACCTATCGTGCATTACGGGAGAAGAAACAGACGCTGGAGCGGGAGCGTGCGCGTCTGAACAACCGCGTCTCGTCCATGCCTTCCACGCAGCAGGAGATATTACGCCTGAGTCGCGACGTTGAATCCGGACGAACCATCTACCTGCAGTTGCTGACGCGTCAGCAAGAGCTGAGTATCTCGCGCTCCAGCGCTATCGGCAACGTGCGGATTATCGATCCGGCCGTGACGCAGTCAGTCCCAATCAAGCCGCGCAAAGCGCCCATTATTATACTGGGTATGGTGGTGGGGTTGATGCTCTCTGCCGGAACGGTTTTAGTGCGCTCAGCCTTTAAGCGAGGTATTACCTCGTCTGAACAGCTGGAAGTTCAGGGGATACCGCTCCTGGCGACGCTCCCGCGCTCGGTGTGGCTGTGGAAAAAAACGCACCTGCGCAGGAGAAACCTGTTTGCTTCCCACTGGAAGCACAGGACGTCGAACATACCGTTTCTGCCCGTCGACCGTCCGGCAGATATGTTTGTCGAGGCGGTACGCGGGCTGCGCACCAGCCTGCATTTTACCATGATGGATGCCGCAAACCGGACCGTGGTGGTGTCTGGACCCACGCAGGACTGCGGAAAGACGCTGGTCAGTACGTCACTGGCGTCGATTGCCGCTCAGGCCGGACAGCGAGTGCTGTTTATTGATGCGGATATGCGTAAGGGGTATGTCCACAATGTTTTCAAACTGAGCAATCATCAGGGATTATCCAGCGTGCTCGAAGGTGATGTTGAGTGGCAGGAGGCGATTCAACGCGTCGAGAAAGGCGGTTTTGATGTATTGACCTGCGGACCCCAACCTTCACATCCCGTTGAGCTGCTTATGAGTGAACGCTTCAAGAACATGATGTCGGAGATAGACAAACGTTATGACATCGTCATTGTCGATACTCCACCCGTGCTTGCCGTAACGGATGCCTTGTTGGTAGCCAGAGCAGCGGCCACCACGCTGCTGGTCGCCCGATTTGGTAAAACCAGCGTCAAGGAGATCGAGAACTGCCTGAAGCGTCTGGCGCAAATGGGTGTGCAGGTGAATGGCGCGATCCTTAATGATATCGTGAAATCGGCTGCGCTCTATTACAACTCGGGGTATAGCCATTACGACTACGGCTACACCCGGGAGTAAAGCTGGCGCGACACTTCTTTACAGCATGGTGGCGTTTTGCCCGTTAAGATGACCTTCGTTAAAACATGAGGTCACAATGGATAACAGCAAAATCAGTCGACTGCGCCGCTGGGTGCGGGAAGGGATCATACTCGTTCTGCTGACGCTGGCCGTGGCGTGGGGTGTTGATCAATATCGGAAACCGACGCTTCCCGCCAGCTTTAGTGCCACACCGATGCAAAGCATTGACGGCAAAATTCACGATATCGCGGCGCTCAGCCAGGAGCGCCCGCTGCTGATTTACGTCTGGGCCACCTGGTGCAGCATTTGCCGCTACACGACGCCTTCGGTTAATAAGCTGGCAGAAGAGGGCGGGAACGTCATCAGCATCGCCATGCGCTCCGGCGATGATGCGAAGCTGGCCCGCTGGGTCGAGAAGAAAAGCCTGCGTATGCCGATGATAAACGATGAGAACGGTGCGCTGTCGCAGAAGTGGCAGGTGAGCGTCACGCCAACGCTGGTCATTGTATCGGAGGGTAATGTGGTCAGCACCACGACGGGCTGGACGAGCTACTGGGGATTAAAAGCCAGAATGTGGTGGGCAGGGATATAAAAATCACCCCTCTCCCGGCGGAAGAGGGGTGTTGGATTACTTCGCCAGAACTTCCTGCGCGGTGCGCTCAACCAGAGACAGCAGGATTTTAATATCTTCCAGCGTCACGGTTGGGTTCAGCAGCGTCAGCTTCAGGCAGGTCACGCCGTTATGCTCGGTCACGCCGACGTTCGCACGGCCGGATTCCAGCAGAGCATCACCAATTTTCTGGTTCAGCAGGGCGATACCCGCATCGTCCATCTGCACCTGGCCACGGAAGCGGAACAGCACGCTTGCCAGCTGCGGCTGCATAACCAGTTCCAGAGCAGGCTGCTCTTTCACGTAGGCTGCAACCTGCTGCGCCAGCGTTACGCCGTGATCGATGATCGCCGCGTATTGCTCTTGCCCCAGTGCTTCCAGGCTCATCCACAGCTTCAGCGCGTCAAAACGACGGGTGGTCTGCAGAGATTTAGACACCAGGTTAGGCACGCCCGCTTCTTCGTCAAACTCAGAGTTCAGGTACGCCGCCTGATAGCGCATCAGCTCATAGTGGCGCGCTTCTTTCAGCAGGAACGCGCCGCAGCTGATGGTCTGGAAGAACTGTTTGTGGAAGTCCAGGGTGACGGAATCCACCAGCTCAATGCCGTCCAGGTAATGACGATACTGCTCGGACATCAGCAGCGCGCCGCCCCAGGCCGCATCTACGTGTACCCAGATGTTCTGCTTCGCGGCCAGTTCTGCAATCGCACGCAGCGGATCGATAGCACCCGCATCGGTGGTACCTGCCGTCGCGACGATCGCCAGAATCTGTTCACCGTTCGCATTGCACTGTTCAATTTTCGCCGCCAGATCGGACAGATCCATACGGGAGAATTCGTCCGTTTTCACCTGCACCACGGACTGGTAGCCCAGACCCATCAGCGCCATGTTTTTCTGCACGGAGAAGTGCGCGTTTTCGGAGCACAGCACGCGAATTTTACGCAGATCGCCCACCAGGCCATCCTGCTGAACGGAGTGACCCTGGCGCGCAAAGAACGCATCGCGAGCCAGCATCAGGCCCATCAGGTTGCTCTGAGTACCACCGCTGGTGAAGACACCTGCGTCGCCGGCCTGATAACCCACGCGGGTACGCAGCCACTCGATCAGTTTGATCTCGATAATGGTTGCGGACGGGCTTTGATCCCAGGAGTCCATACTCTGGTTGGTGGCGTTGATCAGCACTTCCGCCGCCTGGCTTACCACCAGGCTTGGGCAGTGCAGGTGCGCCACACACTGCGGGTGATGAACGGACAAGCTGTCTTTCAGGAAGAACTCCACGGCGCGTTCAATCGCCGCTTCGTTACCCAGCCCTTTCGGGTTGAAATCCAGCTTAATACGGTCGCGCAGTTCCGCGACCGTTTTGCCCTGGTACATCTCAGGCTGCTTCAGCCACTGCATCACAGCCTGAGTGCTTTGTTCAATCGCCTGCTGGTAAGCGTCAATGCTCTGCGCAGAGGAGAACAAAATTGGGTTTGAATCAGACATCGTAATCAATAACTCCGGTTACGCCGGGCGAACGCCCGCAGCAAGCAGCGCCTGCTCGAATTTATCCAGGAACACTTTCAGCTCATCGTCGCTGATCAGCAGTGAAGGCAGCAGGCGCAGTACGATACCGTTACGGCCACCACGTTCCAGAATCAGACCATTTTCGAAGCACTTCTTCTGGATCAGCGCAGACAGCTCGCCGTCGCCCGGGAAGCAGCCCATGTGGTCAGCGGCTTCATGTGGCTTGACGATCTCAATACCGATCATCATGCCCAGACCGCGAACGTGGCCAATCACAGGATAGCGTTTCGCCATCTCTTTCAGCTGGCCCTTAAGCCACTCGCCCTGCGCAGCCACTTTGCCCGCGATGTTCTGATCTTTCAGGATTTTCAGCGTCGTCAGACCGGTTGCCATCGCCAGCTGGTTGCCGCGGAAGGTACCGGTGTGGTGACCTGGCGCCCATGCGTCGAACTGCTTCTTGATACCGAGCACGGCGAGCGGCAGACCGCCACCGACGGCTTTAGACATCACGATGATGTCTGGCTCGATGCCCGCGTGTTCGAAGGCGAAGAATTTACCGGTACGCGCAAAGCCAGCCTGAACTTCGTCGAGGATCAGCAGAATGCCGTGTTCCTGAGTCACTTTACGGATGCGCTGCAGCCACTCAGCCGGAGCCGGGTTCACGCCGCCTTCGCCCTGGACCGCTTCCAGAATGACCGCAGCAGGTTTACGTACGCCGCTTTCAACGTCGTTGATCAGGTTATCGAAGTAGTAAGTCAGCGCCTTCACGCCCGCTTCGCCACCGATACCCAGCGGGCAGCGGTATTCGTGCGGATAAGGCATGAACTGCACTTCTGGCATCATACCGTCAACCGCTTCTTTCGGAGACAGGTTGCCGGTAACGGACAGTGCGCCGTGGGTCATACCGTGGTAACCACCAGAGAAGCTGATGATACCGCTACGGCCGGTCACTTTTTTCGCCAGCTTCAGCGCCGCTTCAACGGCGTCAGCGCCGGATGGGCCGGTGAACTGCAGGCAGTACTCTTTGCCCTGACCAGGCAGCAGAGAGAGCAGGTATTCAGAAAACGCGTCTTTCAGAGGCGTTGTCAGATCCAGGGTATGTAACGGCAAGCCGCTGGTAATGACATTTTGGATGCTTTTCAGCACATCAGGATGGTTGTGGCCAAGCGCAAGGGTCCCTGCACCTGCTAAACAGTCAAGGTATTCTTTATTGTCTGCATCGGTGATCCACACGCCTTCTGCTTTAGTGATCGCTAAAGGCAGCTTGCGCGGATAACTCCTGACGTTAGATTCAAACTCGGCCTGACGGGCCAGATAGGTTTCGTTGCTTTTGTGGGCATCTACGGTGTCAATACGGACTTTATCCGTCATCATATCACTCCTACAACCGCCGCTTCGTTATGAGCCACGATTGAATAAAAAGTTAAAAAACAGATGGGGCCTGAAAAAAACGCCGCCAATATAGAGCCTTTTGCCACGGGGCTCAATGGTTAATTTGTTTACTGTTTTGTGACGAGGCACACGGGGGAGGAAATATTAACTTTACAGCGCAAGAAATTGTCCTTTATGACAATTAAAAACAAAACGTTACGCGAATTATTGATGGACTGTAAATGCCCAAAAAAGAGTGTGACAAATCGTGCCATCAATACGCCTTAAAGGTTCTATTCTCAGCCCTACCGCTTCGCTTTCAGCACACCGTCCATTTTTTCCCGCTTTAGAAGCGAATAAATACCAACAGTGTCCCGTTTAAGCGCGAGAGTCAAAATGTGAATGAACGGCAGATTAGCGCGACAGTCCCATGGCGGGGTTGCATCGCCAGGTCACTTCCCCTAAGCTGAAAAAAATACGTGATTCACACTACATGACTCGGGGTGCCCTTCCACGTGAAGGCTGAGAAATACCCGTATTACCTGATCTGGATAATGCCAGCGTAGGGAAGTCAGATGCCTTCCCGGTCATCGCTTCTTCACGCAAGGCAGGAGCGAAACCATGCAGCCTGACCTGCTCGATTTACACGTTTTACATCACTTCCGAACCCGTTCTCCGCTGACCCATTGTATGACCAACGATGTCGTACAGACCTTTACGGCCAACGTTTTGCTGGCGCTTGGCGCGTCACCCGCCATGGTGATTGAGGCAGAAGAGGCTGAACAGTTTGCCGGGATTGCCGATGCGCTGCTGATTAACGTTGGCACGCTGACCTCGCCGCGGGCCCAGTCGATGCGTCGGGCAATTGAAAGCGCGGTGGCGGCCGGCAAGCCCTGGACGCTGGACCCGGTTGCCGTGGGCGCACTGACGTTCCGCACCCGTTTTTGCCATCAGATCCTTGCCCTGAAACCTGCCGCCATTCGCGGCAATGCGTCCGAAATCCTGGCCCTTGCCGGGATGAGCGCGGGCGGGCGCGGCGTCGATACGACCGATACCGCCGCCAGCGCGCTGCCTGCTGCCGAAGCGCTGGCTCGCCAGACCAATGCCGTAGTGGCCGTCACCGGCGAGGTGGATTACATCACGGACGGACAACGTACACGCACGGTTACGGGCGGCGATCCGCTGATGACGCGCGTGGTGGGCACCGGGTGCGCGCTCTCTGCCGTTGTGGCGGCGAGCTGCTCGCTGCCGGGTGACCGGCTGGATAACGTCGCTGCCGCCTGCGGATGGATGAAACGAGCCGGAACGATCGCCGTCGCGCAGTCACGTGGGCCAGGCAGTTTTGCCAGCGCGTTCCTCGACGCGCTCTACACGCTGGAGGAGCAGGCATGAAGCGGATTAACGCCCTGACCATTGCCGGCACCGATCCCAGCGGCGGTGCGGGTATCCAGGCTGACCTGAAAACGTTCTCCGCCCTTGGCGCGTACGGCTGCTCGGTCATCACCGCGCTGGTGGCGCAAAACACGCGCGGCGTGCAGTCGGTCTACCGTATTGAGCCGGATTTTGTTGCCGCGCAGCTGGATTCGGTGTTCAGCGACGTGCGCATCGACACCACAAAAATAGGTATGCTGGCCGAGACGGACATTGTGGAAGCGGTGGCCGAACGGCTTAAACGGTATCAGGTGCAAAACGTGGTGCTGGACACCGTGATGCTGGCGAAAAGCGGCGACCCGCTGCTCTCCGCCTCCGCCGTTGCGACGCTGCGCGCTAAGCTACTGCCGCAGGTGGCGCTCATTACGCCTAATTTGCCGGAAGCCGCCGCGCTGTTAGGCACAACGCACGCGAAAACTGAACGCGAGATGAAAGCGCAGGGGAACGCGCTGCTGGCGATGGGCTGTGGGGCGGTGCTGATGAAGGGCGGTCATCTCGACGACGCTGAAAGCCCGGACTGGCTTTTTACCCGCGATGGCGAGCAGCGTTTTACCGCCCCGCGCGTGCAGACCAAAAATACCCACGGCACGGGCTGTACGCTCTCTGCCGCGCTGGCGGCGCTGCGCCCACGACATGACGGCTGGGCCGATGCGGTGCGCGAAGCGAAAATCTGGCTCTCGGCGGCGCTGGCAAAAGCCGATACTCTGGAGGTCGGTCACGGTATTGGGCCGGTACATCATTTTCATGCATGGTGGTAAGACAGTATACTGGCAGGAAACACCACGCCTGAGAAAACAGAGATGGAACAAGCGCATACCCGGTTAATCGCTCAGCTGAATGAACGGATCGCCGCGCCTGACAATACCCCGCTGTACCTGAAGTTTGCCGAAACGGTAAAAAACGCGGTGCGCAGCGGCGTGCTGGAGCACGGCAATATTTTGCCCGGCGAGCGCGATCTGAGTCAGTTAACCGGCGTGTCGCGCATTACCGTGCGAAAAGCGATGCAGGCGCTGGAGGAAGAGGGCGTGGTGACGCGCGCCCGTGGCTATGGCACGCAAATCAACAATATCTTCGAGTATTCCCTGAAAGAGGCGCGCGGGTTCTCACAGCAGGTCGTGCTGCGCGGCCAGAAGCCCAATACGCTGTGGGTCAACAAGCGGGTAGTGAAGTGCCCGGAAGAGGTGGCGAATCACCTTTCAATCCCCCCTGAGAGCGAGGTATTCCTGCTCAAGCGTATTCGCTACGTTGACGAGGACGCCGTCTCGATTGAGGAGTCCTGGGTGCCGGTCGGTCTCATTCCCGATCCGGATGCGATCGGCATTTCGCTCTACGATTATTTCCGCAGCCAGAATATTTTCCCGCAGCGCACCCGTTCACGGGTCAGCGCCCGCATGCCGGACAGCGAGTTTCAGGCGCACATTAAGATGGATGAAAAAATACCGGTGCTGGTGATCAAGCAGGTTGCGCTTGACCAGCAGCACCGGCCGATTGAGTACAGCATCAGCTACTGTCGCAGCGATCTATACGTCTTTGTGTGCGAGGAGTAATTCCTCACGAGTGGGGGCGCAATCCCCGCCGCGATGGCTGACCACCCAGGACGCCACGGCATTTCCCAGCAGAACGGCGTCTGCCAGCGGCCATCCCGCCGCCAGCCCGGCAAGCGTGCCGCCCGCGTGGTTGTCGCCCGCGCCGATGGTGTCCACGACCGTAGCCGGGAACGCCGGAACCACGCCCGAACAACCGCCGTCATACCAGACCGCACCGTCTTTATCGTGGCGCACAATCAGCGCGGCCCCAAAGCGCTGCTGCCACTCCATCCCCAGGTTTTCAGCCCCGACGCCTAGCCGCCCGGCTGCGATTTCCGCTTCCTGACGATTAAGGGAGACGATTGGCCGACAGGCCATGATCCGCGCCATCAGCGCGTCGGGGATGTCCGCGATGCGGGGGCCAAAATCAATGAATGCCGTCACGTCCTGCAACCCCTCCAGCCAGCCCGTCAGCAGCTCGCCGCACGGCGAAGCCAGCTGATAGCCGGACAGGTAGACGAGGCTGTTCGATGGGATGTTCAGCACATCAAGCCAGCCCTGCTGCCACTGGTTCTCCACGCCGCTAAAGGACATAAAGGTGCGCTCGCCGTCAGGCTCCACCAGCGCCAGGCACCAGCCGTTGTCGCCGGTTTCGGCCTCGATGGCGCTGTGCAGATCCTGCTTCGCCATGGCGTTGCGGATGATATCCGCCCAGACGCCGTGGCCGACGGGCAGGGCGTTTTGCGCCGTAATGCCGAGCCGCTTCAGGGCGATGGCGATATTCAGCGCGCATCCGCCAATATTCACACCCTGCTGCTTGAGCTCGATATCGCACCCGCGCCAGGGCAGGGCGTAGGCGTCGGCGATGACGTCAATCACCGCGGCGCCCAGCACCGTCACCGGGCGCGTGGCGTGCAGGGCGTCAAGACGCTGGGCAAATGACGTCATACGCCCTCCCTTTGCTCCCGGTAGTGCAGGAGCTTTTCGCAGTAGTGGCCGAAATCGAGCCGGTTAACGGCGTCGAGCTCGGCTTTGAGCGCCGGGTCAATCGCCTGCACGCCGTGCAGCGCGCCGCAGATGGCGGTCGCCATGGCGCCAATGGTGTCGGTGTCGCCGCCCAGGTTAGCGCATAAAATGGCGCAGCGGTTCGGATCGGTTCCCGCCATTTCGACCATCGCAATGGCTGCCGGAACGGACTCGATGGTGCTGGTTCCCGCGCCAATAAGCTGATAAATCCGCTCGCTGGCAGAGTCGATACCGTTTGCTTCCCGCACGGTCTTCAGCGCCAGCTCAATACGTGCCGCCAGCGATGCGCTGAAGGTGGTGGTTTTCGCCTCCTGCGCATAGCGGGCGATACCCGGCAGCGCGTCGACGATGTTCTGCCAGCTTTCGCCGTCGATAGCGCGGGAGACTGCCCAGGTAATCACCACCGCGCCGGCAATGGCGAGGTCTGATTTATGGGTCGGGCTCGAGGCCAGCGCCACCTGCTCAACAAAGTGCTCCAGACGCGTGGCCGGGAGCAGGCAGCCCAGCGGGGAGGCGCGCATCGCCGCCCCGTTGGTTACGCCGTTGTTTTCCAGTTCGCTGACCGGCTTCCCGTCGCGAATCGCGTTTAGCGCGATTTTGGAGGTCGGGCCGAGCACGTTCTTATTAAACGCGTCGAAATCGAGCGCCCAGTTAAGGATATGTTTGCCGATAACGTCCGCGTTAATGTCTCCCTCACACTCAATAATCGCATCCGCCAGGCACAGCGCCATGGAGGTATCGTCGGTGAACTCTGCCTGTTTGAAATAGCAGGCCGCATTATTCTCTGCCGGGCCGGGTAGAAAGCGGTCGATCCAGCCGAAGTGCGCCTTGACGCGCTTTCTCGGCCACAGCTCCGACGGCATGCCCATCGCATCCCCTAACGCCTGCCCGTAGAGGGCACCGAGAACACGTTCTTGTTTCATTTAACTTCCCCTTGTGTCAGCGCGGTATCGCCATTAATCACCTCAATTGCGGCGATCTCTTTATCCGATTCGCGGAAAAACAGCATAAACAGCACGGCAATCACGGCAATCATGATTGCGCCAAACGCCCACATTCCGGCCCAGTTGAAGGTCAGCCCGTTCACCGGCTCTTTGTATGCGAACATTTTTTCCATCATTACGCCGCCCAGGCGGTACCCCAGCAGGCTACCAAAGCCCTGGCAGCACAGCGTAATCAGGCCCTGCGCGGCGGTGCGCATATGCACCGGCGCTTTTTTGTCCACGTAGATGTACGCGGTGACGTAGTAGAAGTCGTAGCTCACGCCGTGCAGCAGAATGCCGAGGAACAGCAGGGCGTAGGTGAAGTACTGTTCCGCACCGCCGTACACAAAGAACCCGTAGCGGATGGCGGCAGTGATCAGGCCCAGCAGTAAGACCTTCTTAATACCAAAGCGTTTGGTAAAGAACGGCAGGGCGAGCATAAAGAAGATCTCGGAGAACTGGCCGAGCGTCATCCAGCCGGTGGCGTTTTTCATTCCCACTTCGGTGAGATAGCCGTTGGCGAAGATGTAGTAGAAGGCCAGCGGCATGGCGAACAGGAACGAGCAGAAGAAGAACACCAGGAAGTTTTTGTCGCGCAGCAGGATCAGCGCATCCAGCCCCAGCATGACTTTGAAATCCAGCTTGCCGGTGCTCTTTGGCGGCGTGTTCGGCAGGGACAGGGCAAAGACGCCGAGCAGGGCGGAGCTGGCTGCCGTCATCAGCAGCGGAATATTGGTATCGGAAATATCGCTGTAGCCCAGCATCTGCGGCAGGAAGCCGCACGCCAGCCCGGAGGCGATCCAGCCGATGGTGCCCATCACGCGAATGCGCGGAAAATCGGCCTCGACGTCGTCCACGTTAGCGAAGGCGATGCTGTTGGTCAGCGCGATGGTCGGCATGTAGGTCAGGGAATAAACCAGCAGCAGCGGGAAGAAGGTGCTGAACTGGGTTTGCTGCGCGGCGAAGTACATCAGAATGGCTCCGGCAAACATCAGCACCGCCAGCACCTTCTGCGCGGCGAAGAAGCGGTCCGTCAGCGAGCCGACCAGAATCGGGGAGAGGATCGCCGCAATGGCGGTACAGGCGTAAGACCAGCCAATTTCCCCGGCGGTAAACCCGCTTTTGCTCAGCCACAGCCACAGCGGCACAAACCACGCGCCCCAGATAAACCATTCAACAAACATCATGAATGACAGTTGGACTTTCGTTTTCATTTTTTAATCCTGCATGTCAGAGAGGGTACGCCTTTAACATACCACTTAATAATACCTTTTAAATACCTTTGTGGTGATTGTTTGATCAATGTAACAGTTTTGTTGTACACGAATCGAGCCAGCAGATTGTGCTGAAAAAGAATGCAAAAGGTGGAAAATCTGTTAAGTCGGTACCAGGCTTAGTCTGCCCATAAAAGATGGGACTGGATAAACACACACCGACACGACGTCGGACTTACGGGAGTATCACATGACTGATATTGCGCAGTTGCTTGGCAAAGACGCCGACAGCCTTTTACAGCATCGTTGTATGACCATTCCAGCCGACCAGCTGTATTTGCCTGGTCATGACTACGTTGACCGCGTGATGGTCGATAACAACCGTCCGCCTGCGGTCCTGCGAAACATGCAGACGCTCTACAACACCGGGCGGCTCGGCGGCACCGGGTACCTCTCAATTCTGCCGGTGGACCAGGGCGTAGAGCACTCGGCGGGCGCGTCCTTTGCGGCGAACCCCCTCTATTTCGATCCGAAGAACATCGTTGAGCTGGCGATTGAAGCGGGCTGTAACTGCGTAGCCTCCACCTATGGCGTGCTGGCGTCGGTTTCGCGTCGCTATGCCCACCGCATTCCGTTCCTCGTGAAGCTGAACCACAACGAAACCCTCAGCTACCCCACCGAATATGACCAGACCC
This sequence comes from Enterobacter sp. 01-M-03-SI-ECC, assembly GCF_047530215.1. Classification (NCBI taxonomy): domain Bacteria; kingdom Pseudomonadati; phylum Pseudomonadota; class Gammaproteobacteria; order Enterobacterales; family Enterobacteriaceae; genus Enterobacter; species Enterobacter sp. 01-M-03-SI-ECC. Next base: position 382,593 of record NZ_JBLKDA010000001.1, on the reverse strand, counting down.
TCTACGCCAGCGTCGAGCAGGCGTTCAACATGGGGGCGGTAGCCGTCGGGGCGACGATTTACTTCGGCTCTGAGCAGTCTCGTCGTCAGATTGAAGAGATCTCCGCGGCGTTTGAGCGCGCGCACGAGCTTGGCCTGGTGACCGTGCTGTGGGCGTACCTGCGTAACCCGGCGTTCAAAAAAGACGGGGTAGATTACCACGTCTCCGCTGACCTGACCGGACAGGCGAACCACCTGGCGGCGACCATCGGCGCAGATATCGTGAAGCAGAAAATGGCCGAAAATAACGGCGGCTATAAGGCGGTGAACTTTGGCTATACCGACGATCGCGTGTACAGCAAGCTGACCAGCGATAACCCGATTGACCTGGTGCGCTACCAGCTGGCGAACTGCTATATGGGGCGCGCGGGGCTGATTAACTCCGGCGGCGCGGCGGGCGGAGATACCGACCTGTCAGACGCGGTGCGTACGGCGGTGATCAACAAACGCGCGGGCGGCATGGGGCTGATCCTTGGCCGTAAGGCGTTTAAGAAATCGATGGCCGACGGCGTGAAGCTGATCAATGCGGTGCAGGACGTCTATCTGGACAGCAAAGTAACGATTGCCTGACCTGGGGACGAAACGTAGGCCGGGTAAGGCGTAGCCGCCGCCCGGCAATACACTCAGCGCAAAAGCACACAGTCCGGCGGCAGCCTGCACTGCAGCGCGCCGGGCAACACCTCTATGCGGAACTGCGTCCCGCTCAGCGGCTCTCCGTCGAGGTTAAAGGTCATCCCGTGCGGGGCATTCACCTCAAACCATGCCGATTTCCCGGCGATGATATTCGGACTCTCTTCCGGCTGCGTCAGCGTGGTAAACAGCGCGGGCAGCAGACCGTCGCCCGTGAAAATACGCAGCTGTAGCTGGCCGTCATTAATCAGCGCTTCCGGGCACAGCTGCTGGCCGCCGCCCGCCTGGCGGCCATTGCCAATGCCGATCACCAGCGCGTCACCCTGCCACTGAAAATCCTCGCCGCGAATTTCACAGCGGTCAGGCTTGAGGGTATCCATGCGCATCAGGCCGTGGATCAGGTACGATACGCCGCCCAGCGCCGCCTTCAGCTTTTCCGGCGTTTCGCTGGTGATGCGCGTGCCGAACCCGCCGGTCGCCATATTGATAAAGCAGGTTTTGTCATTTACCTGCGCGATATCCACGGCGGTAGCCTTGCCGAGGATCGCAAGCTGTAGCGCCTTATCTAACGTCTCAGGGATCCCGGCGCTGGTGGCGAAATCATTGGCGGTGCCGAGCGGTAAAATGCCCATGACCGGGCGGTCTGTCGGCGGCAGGTCGATAAGCGCAGACGCGATCTCATTGATGGTGCCGTCGCCGCCGCCGGAAATGATGGTGCTGACGCCTAGCGTTAAGCCTTCGTTGATATAGCGTGCCGCGTCGCCCTTTTCCCAGGTTACCCGTACGTGAATGCGCGCGCCGTCGTCACGCAAATCCTGAATGGCCTGACGCAACAGATCGTTGCCTGCACTTTTGCCGTTGAGAATCAATAAACTGTCTGGATAGGTTGCCATCCGCGCTGCTCCCTTTTTTAGCGTTAGTAACAGTGTATAGCAGAGCGGAAAAAAGCGGGTAAGAACAGGATGAAAGGGAAAAAATAAGCCCGCGTAAGGGAGATTACGCAGGCTAAGGAGGTGGTTCCTGGTACAGCTAGCATTTATGGGTTATGTTTTTCAGCGGGGGGATAATACCCGTATTGAACGAAGCGGTATGTGATCCGATTCTAAGAATTATCCCAGCGCGAAAAAATTTCCCTGATTGACTATTTACCGTGCGGATTCCGGGTGCTTTCACCGTTGAAGTTACGCATCAGCAGCGCGAACTTAAGCTCCACCTCTTCCGGCACCGGCAGCCAGACGGTATGCCCGTCGCCCGGCGCCACGTCAATCGCTTCGCCTTTGCCGTTTTCCAGATGCTCCAGCGTGAAGTTCATGTTGCCCTGCGGGGTCATCAGCTCCAGGCTGTCGCCTTTGGTGAACTTGTTTTTCACCGCCACGGCCGCCAGCGCGCCTTTGCGCTCGCCGGTAAAGTCGCCGACAAACTGCTGGCGCTCGGAAACGGAGTAGCCGTGCTCGTAGTTCTGGTAGTCGTCATGGGTGTGACGGCGCAGGAAGCCTTCGGTATAGCCGCGATGGGCCAGGCCTTCCAGGGTTTCCAGCAGGCTGGTATCGAACGGTTTACCGGCGGCCGCATCGTCGATGGCTTTACGGTATACCTGTGCGGTGCGCGCGCAGTAGTAATAGGATTTGGTGCGGCCTTCAATTTTCAGGGAGTGCACGCCCATCTGGGTCAGGCGCTCAACGTGGGCGATGGCGCGCAGGTCTTTCGAGTTCATGATGTAGGTGCCGTGCTCGTCTTCAAAGGCGGTCATGTACTCGCCCGGACGTTTGGCTTCTTCAATCATAAACACGCTGTCGGTTGGCGCGCCGATGCCCAGCGTCGGCTCAACGTTGGTGACCGGGATCGGCTCGTGCTTGTGGACGATGTTGCCGATATCGTCCTCTTTGCCTTCCTGGACGTTATATTCCCAGCGGCAGGCGTTGGTGCAGGTGCCCTGGTTCGGGTCGCGCTTGTTGATGTAGCCGGAGAGCAGGCAGCGGCCGGAGTAGGCCATGCACAGCGCGCCGTGAACGAAGATTTCGATTTCCATATCCGGCACCTGGGTGCGGATCTCTTCGATCTCTTCCAGCGAAAGCTCGCGAGAGAGAATGACGCGGGTCAGCCCCATCTGCTTCCAGAACTTAACCGTCGCCCAGTTGACGGCGTTAGCCTGAACGGAGAGGTGAATATCCATCTCCGGGAAGTTCTCCCGAACCAGCATGATTAAACCCGGGTCTGACATGATCAGCGCGTCCGGCCCCATATCCACCACCGGCTTCAGGTCACGGATGAACGTTTTCAGCTTGGCGTTGTGCGGCGCGATGTTGACCACCACGTAGAATTTTTTGCCCAGGGCATGCGCTTCGTTGATGCCGAGCTGCAGGTTCTCGTGGTTGAATTCGTTGTTACGCACGCGCAGCGAGTAGCGCGGCTGGCCCGCGTAAACGGCGTCGGCACCATAGGCGAAAGCGTAACGCATATTTTGCAGCGTTCCCGCCGGGGAAAGGAGTTCCGGTTTAAACATGTTTGTTCTCGTTCTGATGACAGGTCAGATCCGCGTGCACCAGGTGCAACGGTAAGGGGAGATCCCCCACTTTAAGGGCGGGCATTGTAGCGCTGCGGGAAGGGGAGGTAAAGTGATTGTGCCGGGTGGCGGCTTCGCCTGACCCGGCCTGGATTAGCTCTCTGCTGGCTACGCAATCCTGCACGCATCCGCTTCCCAGCGATACCCCACGCCGTACACCGCGCGGATAAACGACTGCTCGGCGTCCAGCGCCTCCAGCTTGCGGCGCAGGTTTTTGATGTGGCTGTCGATGGTGCGGTCGGTCACCACGCGGTAATCGTCATACAGGTGGTTCAGCAGCTGCTCGCGGGAGAACACTTTTCCCGGCTCGTGAGAGAGGGTTTTCAGCAGGCGGAACTCCGCTGGGGTCAGGTCCAGCAGCTTGCTGCGCCAGCTTGCCTGGAAGCGGCTTTCGTCGACAATCAGCGGGCTTTCGGCGTCCAGCACCTGAAGCTCACGCTGCGGCCTGCAGCGGCGCAGGATGGTTTTCACGCGGGCGACCACTTCACGCGGGCTGTAGGGCTTGCAGATGTAATCGTCTGCGCCGATTTCGAGCCCCAGCAGGCGGTCAATCTCTTCAATTTTGGCGGTGACCATGACGATCGGCACGTCGGAGAAACGACGAATTTCTTTGCACAGGGTCAGGCCATCGGTACCGGGCAGCATCAGGTCCAGCAGGATCAGGTCCGGCGGCGTCTGGCGCACGTAAGGCAGCACCTGGTCGCCGTGGCTAATGAGTGACGGGGCATAGCTGGCCGCGCGTAAATAGTCGATCAGCAGCTGCCCCAGCTTGGGTTCGTCTTCCACAATCAAAATGCGCGGCGTGTTTTCGTCAATCGGTAACTCGGTCATGCTTCTCTCGATAAATCCCGTTCCAGAGGTAACTCTACTGTAATGCTAACCCCGCCAAAAGGCGAATGGGCGGCGCGGATCGTGCCATTATGCGCCTCGACGATGTTAACGCAAATCGCCAGCCCCAGGCCGGAGCCGCCGCTGGCGCGGTTGCGGGAGCCTTCGGTGCGGTAGAAACGTTCAAACAGTTTTTCCAGCTGCGCGTCCTGCACGCCGGGGGCGGAATCCGCGAAGGTCAGGGCAAAGCGCCCGTTTTCCTGCCTGCCGGAGATGTGCAGCCCGCCGCCGCTGTCGGTGTAGCGCAGGCTGTTTTCCAGCAGGTTGTTGAAGAGCTGCATCAGACGGTCCTTGTCGCCAAACACCACCGCGCTGTCCGGCAGGGAGAGGTCGATTTTCAGATTTCGGCTGGCAAACCGCTCGCGGAAGGCGCCGCTGATCACTTCCAGAATATTAATCACGTCTACCGGCGCTTTCTGGTAGGCCAGCGCCCCTTCGTCGGACATGGAGAGCTGGTGGAGGTCGTCCACCAGCTTGGTCAGCGTGCCTACCTCTGCCTGCAGGGAGGCCACCGATTCGGGCGTAAACTGGCGCACGCCGTCCTGAATGGCTTCCAGCTCGCCGCGCAGCACCGCCAGCGGGGTACGCAGCTCGTGGGAGATATCGGCCATAAAGTCGCGGCGCATCTGCTGGTTCTTCTCCAGCGTGCTGGCGAGCTGGTTAAAGTCCTGCGCCAGCTTGCCCAGTTCGTCCTGGCTGCGGGTATCGACGCGGGTGGTGAAATCCCCGGCGGCGAGCTTGTGCGTCCCTTCCACCAGCCGTTTCACCGGGGCGAGCAGACCGCGCGCCAGCGGGAAGGTGGCGAGCGCGGCGAGCAGGGTGGAGAGAGCGACAATCAGCCAGCTTGTGCGACGCTGCTGGCGGTCAAAGTTGATGTCGGTGTTGCGCGTCAGGCGCTCCACCGGGGAGGCGATAACCCAGCCGACGATGGCGTTATTGACCTTTATCGCCCGACGAGTGCCGTCCGGGGGGATCGGCGCGCGCGGGCCAACCAGCGTGCGCATGTCCTGGTCGATTACCCAGAATTGAGTGCGCCAGCCGTGCGGCGGCATGCCTGGCCCCGGGCGATCGTCACCGGTGTCGTGCTCCAGCGAGCGCAGGATCTGGAAAATAAAGCGGTCGTTATTGCGCAGAAAGCGCCAGTTGCCGTGCTGGGCGTACTGTTCGCTCAGCGCATCGCTTAGGCCCTGCAAGCGCTGCTCGTTGCCATGCTTGATGTAATCAATAAAGCCGCGCTCAAAGCTTACCCGCACCGCCCAGTGCATGGTGATCAACAGGACGATACAGGTGGCAAATATCGCCACGAAGAGCTTGCCGGTAATGCCCGGGCGCCAGAATTTCATGAGCCACTCCTTTTGCCGCGCCGAATCACGACGTTCTTGCTGGTATCATCCGGCACGCGGGCGAAGATGAAGGCGGGCAGGGCGATGATGACCGCCATGCTGAAATAGGTATACATAAAGACCTGATGCGCCACCGGCGTGTCGACGCTGAGATGGTGCTGGCCGTACATGCCGAGCAGTAAACCGGCGATAGTCACCCCTACGCTCATGGAGAGCTGCATGATCATCGACAGCAGGCTGTTGCCGCTGCTCGCGAGCTCGTCCGGGAGATCCTTCAGCGTCAGGGTATTCATCGACGAGAAGCGCATGGAGTTGATGATCCCCTGGCAGAACAGCACCAGCGGCAGGACGTAGTACCAGCCCATCAGCGCCACGGCCATAAACACCATGCTCACCAGCGCCAGCCCCAGGGTTGCGGTCACCAGCACGTGACGGTAGCCAAAGCGGTTCACCACCTGCACCACGATGCGCTTCATTCCCATGCTGCCGAGCACCATCGGGATCATCATCAGGCCCGCGTGGAACGGCGAAAATCCCATGCCAATTTGCAGAAAAACGGGCGTCATAAACGGCAGCATGCCGCTGCCGATTCGTCCGGCGAAGCTGCCGAACAGCCCGAGACGGTAGGTCGGGTTTTTAAACAGGTTCAGGCTGAACAGCGCCTTATCGTTACCGCTGGCATGCCGCAGATACCACAGTATTGCGGTAACCCCGAGCGCGATCAGCAGCCCGAGCGTCAGGGGCGAAATCCCCAATCCCTTTTGCCCGTCCAGCGCCAGGGTGAGGGTGGCCATGCCCGCCGCCAGCAGGATAAAGCCGAAGAAATCAAAGCGCCGCGTCTGCATTTTGTAGTTTGGCATCAGCGTCAGGGTGGCGATGGCGCCGATGATGCCAACGGGAAGATTGATTAAGAAGATCCAGTGCCAGGAGGCGTACTCTACCAGAATGCCGCCGAGCGCCGGGCCCAGCAGCGGCCCCACCTGGCCGGGCAGGGTGACAAAGGTCATTGCCGCCATGTACTGCTCGCGCGGCACAATCTTCATCACCGTTAACCGCCCGACGGGCACCATCATCGCCCCGCCAACGCCCTGCAGCACGCGCGCCATCACCAGCTGGTCGAGGGTACTGGCCTGGGCGCAAAACAGCGAGCCGGTGGTAAACAGCACGATGGCGGTAAAGAAGATATTGCGCACGCCCACTTTGTCCGCCAGCCAGCCGCTGGCGGGCAGCATCACGGCCACCGTCAGCACATAGGCGACAATCACCATATGCATATGCAGCGGGCTCTCCCCCAGGCTTTTCGCCATGGAGGGGAGGGCGGTATTGACGATGGTCGTATCCAGCGACTGCATAAAGAAGCCGAAGGCGACTATCCATAACTGCCAGCGAACGTTAGCGGGGAGGTCGGTCATTTACTCGGTCACCGTGTTTCTGTTTTTACGCGAAAAACGCAGCCGCAGGCGGTCGAAGAACAGATAGACCACCGGCGTAGTGTACAGCGTCAGCAGCTGGCTCATCACCAGACCGCCGACGATGGTGATCCCCAGCGGCTGGCGCAGCTCGGAGCCGTCGCCGCCGGAAATCACCAGCGGCAGCGCGCCAAACAGCGCCGCCAGGGTGGTCATCATGATCGGACGAAAACGCAGCAGGCACGCCTGGAAGATGGCCTCTTCCGGTGAGAGGCCGCCGTTGCGCTGGGCGTCCAGCGCGAAGTCGACCATCATGATCGCGTTTTTCTTCACAATACCAATTAATAGCATGATCCCGATGAGCGCGATAAGGCTGAACGGCGCGCCGAACAGCTCCAGCGCCAGCAGTGCCCCCACGCCCGCCGACGGCAGCGTCGAAAGGATGGTCAGCGGGTGCACGTAGCTCTCATACAGCACGCCCAGCACAATATAGACCGTGGCGATGGCGGCCAGAATCAAAATGACCTGTGAGTTCATCGTCTCCTGGAACACCTGCGCGGTCCCGGCAAAGCTGCCACGGACGGTGGACGGCACGCCAAGCTGGGTCATCGCACGGTTGATTGCATCGCCGGCTTCAGACAGCGACGAACCTGCGGGCAGGTTGAAGGAGATGGTCGACGCCGCCGACAGCCCCTGGTGATTGACCGACAGCGGCGCGTTGGCGGGCTGCCAGCTGGCAAAATAGGAGAGTGGAATCGCCTTGCCGTCGCTGTTAATCACAAACATTTTGTCCAGGGCGCTGATGTCCTGGGTATAGCGCGGGTCTACCTCCATCACCACCTTGTACTGGTTCATCGGCTGGTAGATGGTGGAGATCTCGCGCTGGCCGAAGGCGTTGTTCAGCAGGCTGTTGGCGGCCTCAACGTTAATGCCCAGACGCGACATGGTTTCGCGGTCGTAGGTCAGGGCCATCTCGGCGCCGTTATCCTGCTGATCGGAGTTGACGTCCGCCAGCTCCGGCAGGGCGGCCAGCGCCTTGCGGATCTTCGGCTCCCACTCGCGCAGGGCGGCTAAATCGTCGGAAAGCAGCGTGTACTGATAGCTGGCGTTCGCCTGACGCCCGCCGACGCGGATATCCTGAACGGCCATCAAAAACAGGTTCGCGCCCGGTTCTTTAGCGAGCTTCACCCGCAGGCGGTCAATCACCTGCTGGGCGGTTTCGTTGCGCTCGCCGCGCGGTTTAAGGGTAATAAACATCATCCCGCTGTTAACGCGTGACCCGCCGGTAAAGCCGGTGACGTTATCCACGGCTTTGTCTTCACGAATGATCTTCATAAAGTCCTGCAGCTTGCCGCGCATCGCCTGGAACGAAATGCTCTGGTCCGCCTGAATGCCGCCCATCAGCACGCCGGTGTCCTGCTCCGGGAAGAAGGTTTTCGGGATGGTGATGTACATCCAGACGTTGAGCACGATGGTGCCGATCAGCACCAGGCCGACCAGCCGGGTATGGTTCAGCACCCACTTCAGCGATTTGCCATAGCCTTCCTGCATCGCCATCAGGACGCGGCCAAAGCCTTTGCGGCGCGGCTGCGAGTGCGGCTTGCTGCGCTTGAGCATCCAGCCGCACATCATTGGCGTCAGCGTTAAGGAGATCGCCAGAGAAATGCCGATGGCGACGGAGAGCGTGACGGCAAACTCGCGCAGCAGGCGGCCCGGCAGTCCGCCCATCAGCAGCAGCGGCAGAAACACCGCCACCAGCGACAGGCTCATGGAGAGCACCGTAAAGCCCACCTCGCGCGTTCCCTGCAGGGCGGCCTGAAGCGGCTTCACCCCCGCTTCCAGGTGGCGGGAAATGTTTTCCAGCACCACGATGGCGTCATCCACCACGAAGCCCGTCGCAATCGTCAGGGCCATCAGCGACAGGTTGTTGAGGCTGAACCCGCACAGGTACATGGCGGCAAAGGTGCCGATCAGCGATACCGGCACGGCCACCGCCGGGATCAGCGTCGCCCGACCGGAGCGCAGGAACAGGAAGACCACCAGGATCACCAGCGCGACGGAGATCGCCAGCGTCTGCTCCACCTCCTCAAGCGAGGCGCGAATGGTCGGGGAGCGATCCTGGGCAATTTGCAGGTCGATCGCGGCCGGGATAGTCTCCTGCAGCTCCGGGAGACGGGCGCGAATGCTGTTCACCGTCTCGATAATGTTGGCTTCCGGCAGCTTGCGGATCATCAGCAGAATGGCGGGTTTAGCGTTGGTCATCCCGGCGTTGCGCACGTCCTGCACCGAGTCGGTGACGCTGGCGACGTCGCTTAAGCGCACCGCCGCGCCGTTGTTGTAGTGGACGATCAGCGGCTGGTATTCCGCGGCGGTTTTCAGCTCGTCGTTGGTGTGGATCTGCCAGCGGTGGCTGGTGTCCTCAATCGCCCCCTGCGGTTTGCGCACGTTGGCGTTGCTGATGGCTGAGCGCACGTCGTCCAGCGATACGCCCTGGTTGAACAGCGCCTGCGGGTTTAAGCCCACGCGCACGGCGGGCAGGGAGCTGCCGCCGACGCTCACGTCACCCACGCCGTTAATCTGTGAAATTGTCTGCGCCAGTTGGGTAGACGCAAAGTCGTAAAGCTGTCCCTGCGAGTAGGTGTCTGACGTCAGCGTCAGGATCATGATCGGCGCGTCGGACGGGTTGGCCTTGCGGTAGGTTGGGCGGCTCGGCATGCCGCTCGGCAGCAGGCTTTGCGCGGCGTTGATGGCCGCCTGCACGTCGCGTGCCGCGCCGTTAATATCCCGGTCGAAGCTGAACTCCAGAATGATGCGCGTGCTGCCGAGCGAGCTGCTGGAGGTCATCTCGTTGACCCCGGCAATTCGCCCGAGCGAGCGTTCCAGCGGCGTGGCGACGGACGAGGCCATGGTTTCCGGCGAGGCGCCAGGCAGCGAGGCGCTGACCATAATCACCGGGAAATCCACCTGCGGCAGCGGCGCCACCGGCAGCAGCCGGAAGCCCAGCACGCCGCAGAGGGTAATGGCGAGCGAGATTAAAATCGTCGCCACCGGGCGATAAATGAAGAGGGCGAAAAACTTCACTTATGCCTCCTCTTCACGTTTCGGGAAGCGGCTTTTGGCCCACAGCGCCAGGCGGTCAAACAGCAGATATATCACCGGCGTGGTGAACAAGGTTAATACCTGGCTCACCAGCAGGCCGCCGACCATGCCGATACCCAGCGGACGGCGCAGCTCCGCCCCGACGCCGGTGCTGAGCATCAGCGGCAGCGCGCCCAGCAGGGCCGCCAGCGTGGTCATCAGGATCGGACGAAAACGCAGCAGGCAGGCCTGGAAGATGGCATCGCGCGGCGACATGCCCTGCTCGCGCTCGGCGGCCAGCGCGAAGTCGATCATCATGATGGCGTTTTTCTTCACGATCCCAATAAGCAGGATAATGCCGATAATGGCAATCACGTCCAGCTCGCTGCCCGCCAGCATTAATGCCAGCAGCGCCCCCACGCCCGCCGTCGGCAGGGTAGAGAGAATAGTGATTGGGTGGATAAAGCTCTCGTACAGCACGCCGAGCACGATGTACATCGCCACGACCGCCGCGACGATAAGCCAGATGGTATTCCCCAGCGCGGCCTGGAACGCCAGGGTGCTGCCCTGGAACTGGGTCTGAATATCGGACGGGAAGCTGAGCTCTTTTTCAGCCGCCTGAATGGCCTCCACCGCTTCGCCGAGAGAGTAATTGTCCGGCACGTTGAAGGAGATGGTGGTGGACGGGAACTGATCCAGATGGTTAATCGACAGCGGGGTATAGCGTTCTTCCACCGTGGCGATAGCGCTCAGCGGCACAATCCCGCCGTCTTTGCTGGTCAGGCGCACCGAGTCCAGCCCCGCCAGGCCGGGCGTGTTCTCGGTGTTGTGCTCCAGCACGACGCGATACTGGTTCGCCTGGGTGTAGATGGTGGAGATCAGGCGCTGCCCGAAGGCGCTGCCCGAAGGCGTTATACAGGGCGTTATCCACGTCCGCCATGGTAATGCCGAGACGGCTGGCGGTATCGCGGTTGACGTTCACGTACGCCGCCAGGCCTTTGTCCTGCCAGTCGCTGCTGACGTCGGCGAGCTGCGGCAGGGTGTTAAGCTTATTCACCAGCTGCGGTACCCAGGTGCTGAGGGCATCCAGCGAGGTGGCCTGCAGCGTGAACTGGTACTGCGTGCGGCTGACCTGGGTATCAATGGTCAGATCCTGAATCGGCTGCAGGTAAAGCTCCACGCCCGGCACGCGCGCGACGGCGCTTTGCAGCCGCTCAATGACGGCGTTGACGCGATCGTCGCGCTCGTCCAGCGGCTTGAGGTTAATCTGCAGACGCGCGCTGTTGAGCGACGGGTTGGTGCCGTCGACGCCCACGTAGGAGGTCAGGCTCTCTACCGCCGGGTCCTTCATGACGATCTCAGACACCTGCTGCTGGCGCTGGGCCATATTGGCGAAGGAGACAGACTGCGGGGCCTGAAGCGTGCCCTGAATAATGCCGTTGTCCTGGATGGGGAAGAAGCCTTTCGGAATGAAAATCCACAGCATCACGCTGAGCGCCAGCGTGCCCAGCGCCACGCTGAGCGTGGCCCACGGATGGTTCAGCACTTTCGCCAGCACGCGGCCGTAGGCGGCAATAATGCGTTCGAACATGCGCTCGGAGGCGCGGGAGAAGCGGTTTTGCTTGCGCAGGGACTCGTGGCTCAGCATGCGGGCGCACATCATCGGCGTCAGGGTCAGCGACACCACGGCGGAGATCAAAATGGCCACCGCCAGCGTGACGGCAAACTCGCGGAACAGACGCCCGACGATGTCGCCCATAAACAGCAGTGGGATCAGCACCGCAATCAGCGAGAAGGTCAGGGAGATAATGGTAAAGCCGATCTCGCCCGCGCCCTTCAGCGCCGCCGCCAGAGGTTTTTCGCCTTTCTCGATATAGCGCGAGATGTTCTCGATAACCACGATGGCGTCGTCCACCACGAAGCCGGTGGCGATGGTGAGCGCCATCAGCGTCAGGTTGTTAATCGAAAAATCGAGGAACACCATCACCGCAAAGGTGCCGACCAGCGAGAGCGGCACGGCGACGGCGGGAATAATGGTCGCCGGGACGTTGCGCAGGAACAGATAGATGATCATCACCACCAGCGCAATGGCCAGCATCAGCTCGAACTGAGTGTCGGTAACCGACGCGCGAATGTTGGTAGTGCGGTCGGAAAGCACTTTTACGCTAACCGATTTCGGCAGGCTGTCGATCAGCTGCGGCAGCATGGTGCGGATGCTGTCGGCGGTTTCGATGATGTTAGCGCCCGGCTGGCGCTGGACGTTCATCACGATCGCCTGCTGCTTGTTGGCCCATGCGCCGAGCCAGCTGTTTTCCGCCCCTTGCTCCACCGTCGCCACGTCGCCCAGACGGACCGGCGCGCCGTTCTGGTAGGCGATAATCAGCTGACGGTATTCATCCGCGGACTGCATCTGGTCGTTGGCGGAGAGCGTCACCGCGCGGGTCGGGCCGTCCAGCGAGCCTTTCGCCGAGTTAACGTTCGCATTGCTGATGGCGCTGCGGATGGTTTCGCTGGTCAGACCGAGTGCGGCAATCGCCTGCGCGTTCAGCTTCACGCGCACGGCCGGGCGCTGGCCGCCCGCCAGCGTAACGAGGCCGACGCCGGAAACCTGAGAAATCTTCTGCGCCACGCGCGTTTCAACCATGTCTTCGACCTGCGTCATCGGCATGGCGGAGGAGGTAACGGCCAGCGTCATGATCGGCGGATCCGCCGGGTTCACCTTGCTGTAAACCGGTGGGTTAGGCAGGTCAGACGGCAGCAGGTTGGTGGCGGCGTTGATGGCGGCCTGCACCTCCTGCTCGGCGACGTCCAGCGACAGCGTCAGCTGGAACTGCAGCGTCACGACGGAGGCTCCGCCGGAACTCTGGGAGGACATCTGTTTTAGCCCGGACATCTGCCCAAACTGGCGCTCCAGCGGGGCGGTGATGGCGGACGTCACCACGTCCGGGCTGGCACCCGGATACAGCGTCACCACCTGAATGGTCGGGTAATCCACCTCCGGCAGCGCCGACACGGGCAGGAAGCGGTAGCCGATAATCCCGGCGAGCAGGATCGCCACCATCAGCAGCGTGGTGGCGACAGGACGGAGAATAAACAGGCGTGACGGCCCACCTGTAGAGCCTGGCGGCATCACCTGCATCAGGATTTTTCTCCCTGTTTTGCAGGTTCAACCACTTCCACTTTGGCCCCTTCGGTCAGACGGTCGATGCCGTCGGTGACCACGCGGTCGCCTGCGGAAAGGCCTGCGGCAATCACTACCGTCTGGCTGTCCTGAATACCGGTTTTCACCAGATGCTTGCTGACCTTATTGTCGCCGTTAAGCACCCAGACGAAGTTACCCTCGTTACCCATCTGCAGCGCGGCGGTGGGGATCACCACCGCGTTCTCTTCGGTGGCAACCAGCATGCGCGCATTGACGAACTGGTTCGGGAAAAGGGCATCGTCCTGATTGTTAAAGCGCGCCTTCAGCTTGATGGTGCCGGTGGTGGTATCGATCTGGTTATCCAGGCTGAGCAAGGAACCTTCGCTGAGCTTCTGCTTGTTGGTGCGGTCCCAGGCTTCGACCACCAGCCCCTGTCCGGCTTTTTGCGCCTGCATGACGGTCGCAATGTCGCTTTCCGGCAGGGTGAAGACTAAATCAATCGGGTGAGTCTGGGTGATTACCACGATGCCCGTCGTGTCGCCGCTGGAGATCTGGTTGCCGATATCGACCTGCTTCAGGCCGACGCGCCCGTCAATCGGTGCGGTGATACGGCTCCAGTCCAGCTGCAGCTGCGCGCTGGCGACGGCGGCCTCGTCGGCTTTGATGGTGCCCTGCGTTTCGCTCACCAGCGACTGCTGGGTGTCCAGCTCCTGACGCGAAACGAGGTTGGTTTTCACCAGCTGCTGATAGCGCGCTAAATCACGCTGGGCATTGGCGAGCGTGGCTTTGTCTTTCGCGAGCTGCCCCTGCGCCTGGGCGAGGGTGACCTTAAACTGGCTCGGGTCGATTTCCGCCAGCAGATCGCCGGCTTTAACCTGCTGACCTTCCTGGAAGTGGATCGCGATGAGCTGGCCGTCGACGCGGCTGCGCACCGTCGCGGTGTTGGCGGCGGTAATGGTCCCAAGGCCCGTAAGATAGCGAGGAACGGCTTTATTCACCGCGGTGGCCGCCTGTACCGGCGCCAGCGCGCCGCCGCGCATGCCGTGACGCCCTCCGCCTGCCGTGCGCTGTGCCTGACCGCTGGCGCCAGCGGGCGCAGCGGAGTTCGCGGATTGGCTGTGCCAGTACCAGGCGGCGGCAAGCACCACCACAATGATGCCAGCGGCGATTGCCCAGCGGGTTTTGTTACTGCCTTTCATCGTTATACGTTCTCATCCTGAATACTTCGGGGAATGATACTAGTTTAGTCAGGCAACACAGCGGAAAAATGGAGGAAATATGGAAGACTGTCTGGAATTGTCTGAGTGTGGTGCTGTTTTTAGCCGGGTGGCGGCTACGCCTTACCCGGCCTACGGTTCGGAGATCTTGTAGGCCGGGTAAGGCGAAGCCGCCACCCGGCACAACCGCACTACCTAAACATCACCTGCGCCCAGCGCGCCAGCCCTGCGGTAACGGAGCCAAAGTCATCCCCACCGGCAATTGGAATGCCCGGCAGCTGTTCGGCCAGCGCTTTCTTGATCAGCGGCGAACGGGCGCTCCCGCCGGTCAGGTAGATAACGTCCGGCTTCTCTTTGCCGTTCTCCAGCGCGAGCTGCACCTGCTCCAGAATACGCTGCAGCGGCTGCGCGAGCGCTGTCTCCAGCCCGTCCTGTGAAATCGCGGTGGCCAGGTCGTCGCTGATAAACGGCAGGGAGACCGCATGCTCAGCGCGGTCGGAAAGGGCAATTTTGCTCTCCTCCGCGGTACGCACCACGCGGTAGCTGAGGCGCTGACGCCACACCTTGTGCAGCAGCGCGACCTTATCCGCGTCCTGCGCGTCGCGCACCAGATCGTTGAGGAAGCGACCGTTCGCGGTGCTGTAAAAATCACTCTGTGCAGGCACGTCGTTGATGGCAATTGCGTTCCACCACGGCAGGATCGGCAGCGCGATGCCTTTTTCCGTTTGCCCGCCCATGCCGAGCAGCGGCATCAGGCTCTTGAAGGCCAGCGCGATGTCGAGATCGTTACCGCCTACGCGGCAGCCGCTGTGCCCGAGCAGGCTGTTTTCACGATCGCGACGGCTATGCCACTGGGGGCCCATCAGCAGCAGCGAGCAGTCCGTCGTGCCCCCGCCGATATCCACGACGAGTACGCGCTTCTCTTCGGTCAGCGTGGCTTCAAAGTCCAGGCCTGCGGCAACCGGCTCATACTGGAACACCACGTCGCGAAAGCCCGCGCGGTGCGCCGCGCGTTCAAGGATCCCCTGCGCCTGCTGGTTAGCCTCGTCGCCGCCCAGCCCCTGGAAGTTGATCGGGCGGCCAATCACCGCCTGGGTGATCGCATCCGGGACCTGCGTCTGCGCCTGATTGCGAATATGCAGCATCATCGCGCACACCAGATCTTCGAACATCGCCACCTGCTGCGGCTTCAGGCCGCTGGCGCCGAGGAAGGATTTTGGCGACTTCACGAAGTAGACCTCTTCGGGGTCTTCAATGTAGTGCCCGAGCGAAGAGAGACCAAACTGCACGCTGGACGGCGTAACGTCGATATCTTCCTCGCGGTTAAAGCTAACCGCCCGGCGCAGCAGCGCCTGGGTCTCTGCCGCCGTCGCCGGAACCTGATGGTGACGGAACAGCCATTCGCTCACCGCTTCACGCGTCGGCGCGCAGAGCATTGAGGGCAGCAGCGTGCTCTCTTTTTCCATTTTCAGAAGCTGCGGCTGTCCGTTTTGCATAATCGCAACCGAGCAGTTTGCCGTACCGTAGTCGAATCCAATAAACACAATAAATCCCCATGCCGGTGAGAAGGGGCGAGACTTTAGCGGAATGCCTGTCCTGCGACAACAGGAATATGAAAGCAAGGCGCAGCGCGCCTTTTGCGTTTATCCTGAGTGGAACAAAAAAGGAGTAACGATGTATACCCTGACCTGGCTTCCCCCTTACGACTGGCAGTGGATGTTTGGCTTTCTTGGCGCACGTGCGGTGACGGGTATTGAAACCGTCACGCACGACTATTACGAGCGCAGTTTTGCCTGCGAAGGCCATCAGGGGATTTTCCGCGTGACGCCGGATATCGCCGCCCATACGCTGACCGTGACCCTCAGCACGGGGTTAATTCCGGTTGCGAAGACGTGTCTTGCACGCATTGAAAGCCTGTTCGATCTCGCCTGTAATCCGCAGCGCATCGCGGATGCGCTGGGCGATCTCGGCGCGGCCCGGCCAGGCTTACGCCTGCCGGGGGCGATGGATGCCTACGAGCAGGGCGTTCGGGCGATCCTCGGGCAGCTGGTGAGCGTGGCGATGGCGGCGAAGCTGACGTCGCGCGTGGTGGCGCTGTGCGGTGAACCGATTGCGGATTGTCCAGGCTATCTCTGTTTTCCCACGCCGCAGGCGCTGGCGGCAGCGGACCCGCTGGACCTGAAAGCGTTGGGCATGCCGGTAAAACGCGCGGAATCGCTGATTCATCTGGCGCAGTCGGTCGTTGACGGGACGTTTCCGCTGACGCCGCCTGAGAACGTTGAGGCGGGCATGAAGGCGTTGCAGCAGCGGCCGGGGATAGGGCGCTGGACGGCAAATTACCTGGCGCTGCGCGGCTGGCAGGCGAAAGATGTGTTTCTGCCGGATGATTATCTGATTAAGCAACGCTTCGCCGGAATGACTCCCGCGCAAATTCGCCGTTATGCCGAGCGCTGGCAGCCGTGGCGCTCTTACGCGCTGCTGCACATCTGGTACACCGACGGCTGGTCGCCGTCAGTTGATGGCGAAATAGCTGGCGTTGAGCAGTAGATCCAGCGGCTGCGGCTCGGCGATAGTGTCACCGTAGATAAAATCAATGCCAATGCCGGAGAGCGTGTCCATCATGATGGGCTGGTTGCAGGGGCCCGCGATGGTTTTCATTCCCAGACGCTGGGCGTGGCCCTGAACAATGGTCACCATCATCTCATCCATCAGGTTGCCGTACACGTTGCTCACCACCTCTGCGTCCAGCATCAGATAGTCGGCCATATTGGCGGTCAGGTGGGTAAAGACGTTCATGTCGCGTCCCACCTGGCTAAAGATGACGCGGCAGCCCGCCTGGCGAAGCTTTTGCAGGCCCCGCTGCAGGTTTTTCTCCGCGCTGCTCACCACATCGGCAGAGATAACCAGATGCAGGAGGCGGCCCGGCATGGGGCTTTTATCCAGCAGGTCGAGAAGTTCATCGACCAGCGTCACGCTGGCTAAGCCAGCCTCAGAGAGCGGCAGCGCGACGCCCATGCCTTTGCTGGCAATCTGCGCGGCATAGGTGCGGAAAAACTCACTAAAGATACGTCTGTCGAGGGCATGCAGAAGCTCAGGCTCCGCCAGGCCCGAGCGGAAGGCGTGCTCCTCCTGTACTTCACCCTGGCTGGTCCACAGGCGTAACGACAGCAGCCAGAAATTGCTGCTCTCCGGAATGCGCGGAGAGGCGACGCTGCGGGCAATCATCATCAGATGATTGTCTTTAATCATATGCCACTGTTCATCAAGCGACATCATGCTGCGCGTGTGGCGATCCCGCTCCTGCTGAGGCTCGTAGACCGTTACCCTGCCACGGCCGCTGTTTTTCGAGGCATAACAGGCAATGTCCGCCTGGGACATGATCTCCGACGCCTGATGGTTATTTTCATCAATCAGCGTGATGCCGGCGCTGGCGCCGATACGGTGCAGACGGCCTTCCCACGTAAAGTGATAGTCATTGATCGTATGGATCAGGCGACCGGCGATGTAGCGCGCGCTTTCTATATTGCAGTCCGGTAGCAGTAAGCCGAACTCGTCCCCGCCAAGACGTGCCAGCACGTCGCTGGAGCGGAGCATGGTTAACATCAGGGAAGCAAGCTCCCGCAGCAGGGCATCACCCGCCGCATGGCCAGCCGTATCGTTGACGGCTTTGAAGCGATCGAGGTCGATAAAGACCAGGGCATGACGCTGGCGCGTTTCGCGAACGGTCTGCAGGAGCCGTTTGAGATGGCTTTCGAAGCTGACCCGGTTTGCCAGATGGGTCAGGGCATCGTGGGAGGCGCTGTAGCTCAGCTGGCGCAGCATTTTACGCGACTCGGTCACGTCCTGAATGACGATAACCGAGCCAATATTCTGGCCATCCAGCGTGCTGAGCGGCGTAATGCTGTAATGAATGTCGAAATTACCCCCGGTGCGGCAGTTCAGCACCACGTCCTGATCGATATCGGAACGGGACATATCGCCGCTGTGAATATTTTCCATCAGCGGCCCTTTTTCACCAAAGGTAATGTGCAACACCTTCAGGATCGGCTGGCCTATTGCCTCGGTCTGCAGCCAGCCGCTCATTTTCTCGGCCACCGGGTTCATAAAGGTGACGTTCATGTTGATATCGGTGCACAGCACCGCTTCACCGATGGAGTCCAGAGTAATGTGCAGACGCTCTTTTTCCTGGAAGAGGGCCTCGTTAAGCTGCTTAACCTCGGTCATGTCCATGTTGATACCGAGCAGGCGTTCGACTTCTCCCTGCTTGTTGAGCACCCGGTTCGCCAGGGAGCGAATATGGCGCACGCCTTCCTTCACCCGGATGCGGAATTCCAGCTTAAAGGGCAGGCGGGAAATCAGCGAGTCGCGCAGCACCTGCTCGGCGTGGGCGCGGTCTTCCGGCAGCATCGTGTCGTGCCAGAGCTGCCAGGTGGGCTTGATGTGCGGCGGGATCTCGTAGAGTTCAAACATCCGCTTGTCCCAGCTGATAATGTCGGGCTCCAGATCCCACTCCCAGATGCCGATGCCGCCCGCTTCGTTGGCGAGCGTAATACGCTCCATCAGGCGTTTATTGACCCACTCGGTCTGCTTCAGGTCGTTAATGTCTTCAATCTGCGCAATAAAATAGAGCGGCGAGCCGTCGGCATGGCGCACGACGGAGACGGCAAGCAGCGCCCAGACCACCTCTCCGTTGCGGGTGTAATAGCGCTTCTCGAGGGTATAGGTATTGATCTCGCCGTTGACCAGCTGTTCGAGCTGCTCGAGGTCGGTGTCCAGGTCTTCCGGCCAGGTGAGCTGCTGGAAGGTTAAGGACTGGAGCTCCGTCTGGCTGTAGCCGAGGAAATTGCACAGCGCCTTGTTAGCCTGAAGCCATTTGCCCTCAATGCTGACCAGCGCCATGCCGATGGCGGAATATTCCATCGCGTTACGAAAACGCTCCTCGCTTTCGGTGATGTGTTTGCGCTCGGCGCGGAAGGCGTACATCACCATGGTCATCACGTTTGCGGGCAGGAGCAACATCAGGAACGGCAGCCAGGGGGCGTTCAGCATGGGCCCGGCATGTTGGGTGGTTAGCGCTAACGGGTTACGGGCAATCATCAGCGACACAACCATCACGGTGACCAGGAATACCATGAACGCTTCCATCCGCGGCAGGCGCACGGCGCTCCACATCAGCAACACGATCACGCAGGTGAAGGGCCACGGCAGCCAGGTGATGGCTGCCCAACTGAGGGCCAGCGTCACGGCCAGCGTGGTCAGCGTTTCCAGCAGCAATCGCGGATCACGGTGGCGCAGCAGATAATGCGGCTTAAATAATAGCCCGAGAGGCACCAGCGCCAGCGCGCCAATGGCTTCGGATAATACCCAGACGAAGAAATTACGCATTGGCTCAGGGCCGGGGGCCAGCAGGGACACCAGAATGCCGCCCACCAGCGGCGGCACCAGCGCGCTGCCAACGGCCACGCGGATCCAGTCGTTCAGATTCTGCAGCGGGTTGTACCAGGGGAGCAATCTGCGCAGCAACAGCGCGCCGATAGCGGCTTCAATGACGTTGATAGAGGGATAAATGAGGCTGACCGAACCCCACGAAAACAGCATCCACGAGGCCAGAATATTGCCAAACGAGCAGGCCAGGGCGATGCCCGGCCACATTTTCCCCGCATGGCGGTAAAACGCCACCATCATAATGGCGGTGGGGAACCAGAGCGGGGCCAGCAGGGTACCGAAGCGGGTGAGCTCCAGCGAAAAAAGGGTAAAGATAAAGGTGACCAGGCCCAGACAGACAAGTCGTATTAAAGGATGTGGGGTGGTAACCAAAACCCGCTGGTATTGTTTATTCATTACCGCTTTATCCAGAGACGCCATGCCGTCAGGGAAGATGTCCGAACGCGTGAATTTGATAATTTGGTTTATGCTAGTACAAACAATTTACAATTCATATGGTGACTGCTCAGAATTTGACACCGCAGACTTATTAAATAGAGACGCCGTGAAAAAAAACGGTTAAATGCTGAAAAAACGCGCATTTAAATTTCACTCAGGGAATAAAGCGCCACTTTTCGGCCCGTCTCGCAGAAGCTGTGCATTCGACTGGTATCACGCCCGCGAAATCCCTATAATTGCCGCGTTTGACGCTCCGGCGTCGTCCTTCCTTAACATCCAGGTTAATCAGGTCGCTAAATTTATGACTGATAAGTCTCATCAGTGCGTCATTATAGGCATCGCCGGCGCATCGGCTTCAGGTAAAAGTCTAATTGCCAGTACGCTTTATCGCGAACTGCGTGAACAAGTAGGTGATGAGCATATCGGCGTCATTCCCGAAGACAGCTATTACAAAGATCAATCCCATCTGTCGATGGAAGAGCGCGTCAAAACCAACTATGACCACCCCAATGCGATGGATCACAGCCTGCTGTTCCAGCATTTAGAAGCGCTCAAGAGCGGCCAGGCGATTGAACTGCCCGTTTACAGTTATGTAGAGCATACCCGCACCCAGGAAACCATCCGCATCGAGCCGAAAAAGGTCATTATCCTTGAAGGCATTCTGCTGCTGACCGACCCCCGTCTGCGTGAATCCATGAACTTCTCGATTTTCGTTGATACCCCGCTGGATATCTGCCTGATGCGCCGCATCAAGCGTGACGTGAATGAACGCGGCCGTTCGATGGACTCCGTCATGGCGCAATACCAGAAAACGGTCCGCCCGATGTTCCTGCAGTTTATTGAGCCCTCCAAACAATACGCCGATATCATCGTGCCGCGCGGGGGTAAAAACCGCATTGCGATTGATATCTTAAAAGCGAAAATCAGCCAGTTTTTTGAATAAGCCGCGCGAATTGTGTACCGTTCAGAGATAACCTGGTTTTACCCTGAGCGCTTGCCGCCTCAGGGTACGATGCATAAAAGGAGAAAGTGCCGTGCGTCTTTGCGATCGCGATATTGAAGCCTGGCTGGATGAAGGCCGTTTGTCTATTACCCCACGTCCACCTGTTGAGCGCATCAATGGCGTGACCGTTGATGTGCGGTTGGGGAATAAATTCCGCACCTTTAGCGGCCACACTGCGCCGTTCATTGACCTTAGCGGGCCAAAAGACGAAGTTAGCGCCGCGCTCGATCGCGTGATGAGTGACGAAATCATCATCGACGAAGGCGAAGCCTTTTATCTGCACCCGGGTGAACTGGCTCTGGCGGTCACGTTTGAGTCCGTGACCCTGCCTGCCGATCTCGTGGGCTGGCTGGACGGCCGTTCTTCGCTGGCGCGACTGGGGCTGATGGTTCACGTGACCGCACACCGTATCGATCCAGGCTGGTCCGGGCGTATCGTACTGGAATTCTTCAATGCCGGTAAATTGCCGCTGGCGCTGCGTCCGGGCATGATGATCGGTGCGTTAAGCTTTGAACCGCTGTCAGGCCCGGCAGACAGGCCCTACAACCGTCGGCAGGACGCAAAGTATCGCGACCAGCAGGGCGCGGTTGCGAGCCGTATTGATAAAGACTGATCGTTAGTCCATTGAGGATGCCATGAGAAGAGTTCTGACAACGCTGATGATTTTGCTGGTGGTGCTGGTGGCTGGCCTTTCGGCGTTGGTACTGCTGGTTAACCCTAATGATTTCCGCGATTACATGGTGCGGGAGGTCGAGGCGCGCAGCGGTTATCAACTGAAGCTTGACGGACCGCTGCGCTGGCACGTCTGGCCGCAGCTCAGCATTCTCTCTGGCCGCATGTCGCTCACGGCGCCTGGGGCGTCCCAGCCGCTGGTGGCCGCGGACAACATGCGTCTTGATGTCGCGCTGATCCCGCTCATTTCCCATCAGCTGCAGGTTAACCAGGTGATGCTGAAAGGCGCGGTGATTCAGCTCACCCCGCAATCCGAAGCCGTACGCGATGCCAATGCGCCGGTTGCGCCGCGCGAAAATACCCTGCCTGATGAACCGTCCGATACGGGCTGGTCCTTTGATATCGGCAAGCTGAAGGTGGCCGACAGCGTGTTGGTTTTCCAGCACGAGCACCAGGAGCAGGTGACCGTTCGCAACATCAGCCTGCAGATGGAACAGGATGCCCATCATCTTGCGTCGGTGGAATTTAGCGGGCGCGTGAATCGCGATCAGCGCGATTTGACCCTCTCGCTGAACGCCAGCGTCAATGCCTCAGACTATCCGCATCAGCTTACGGCCGACATCCAGCAGCTGAACTGGCAGCTGACGGGTGCCGATCTTCCCACTCAGGGGATCGCCGGGCAGGGAACGCTGCAGGCCGTGTGGCGCGAAGAACAAAAGCAGCTGGAACTGGATAATCTTAACCTGCAGGCAAATGACAGTAGCCTAAAGGGGCAGGCGAGCGTCACGCTGGAAGAGAAGCCGAAGTGGGTGCTGAACCTGCAGTTTGACAAGCTCAACCTGGAAAACCTGCTGCCGCCTCAGCCATCCAGCGCGACGGACAGCGATGCTGCGCAGACGGGACAAAGCCAGGCGCCGGTATCACGTCCGGTTATTTCGTCCAATCTTGACCAGCCTGAGTATAACGCCCTGCGCGGATTCACGGCGGATATCCTGCTGAAAGCCAATAGCCTGCGCTGGCGCGGTATTGATTTTACCGACGTGAGCAGCCAAATGTTTAACCATAACGGTTTGCTGGTGATCTCCGAACTGAGCGGTAAGATGGGCGCAGGGAACCTCTCGCTGCCCGGCACGCTGGATGTTCGTAAAGACGTTGCCAGCGCCGAATTCCAGCCGCGTCTCGACAACGTTGAGATAGGGACCATCCTGAACGCGTTTAACTACCCGATATCGCTAACGGGGCAGTTGTCGTTAGCGGGCGACTTCTCGGGTACGAAAATTGATGCCGATGCTTTCCGTCGCGAGTGGCAGGGGCAGGCGCATCTCGACCTGAAAAATTCCCGTATGGAAGGGCTTAACTTCCAGCAGCTGGTGCAGCAGGCGGTGGAGCGCAGCAGCGATGTGAAAGCCCAGGAAAACTACGACAGCGCCACGCGCCTCGACAGTTTCACCGCGGATCTGACGCTGGATAACGGACAGCTCGCTCTCGAAGGCATGCAGGGCACCTCTTCACTGTTATCGATCACCGGGGACGGCAAGCTGGATCTGGTGAAAGAGACGGCGGACACGCGCTTTAACGTGCGGGTACTTTCTGGCTGGCAGGGTGAAAGCAAGCTTATCGACTTCCTTAAAGAGACGCCGGTTCCGCTGACCGTATATGGCAAATGGCAGGCGCTGAATTACAGCCTGCAGGTGGATCAGATCCTGCGTAAGCATCTGCAGGATGAAGCAAAACGTCGGCTTAGCGACTGGGCGGATCGTAATAAAGATTCACAGGGCGGCAAGGATGTGAAGAAGCTGCTGGATAAACTGTGATGCCTGTTGCGCCGGGTGGCGGCTTCGCCTGACCCGGCCTACAAAAGCCTGACGCCGTTGTGCCGGGTGGCGGCTTCGCCTGACCCGGCCTACACAAACCGAACATCGTAGGCCGGGTAAGCGCAGCGCCACCCGGCTTTTTTACACCTCAAAATCCAGTTCTTCCTCATCCCGTAACGGTATTAACTGCACCTTCTGCACGCGATGGTTTTCAATTTGCAGCGTTTTAAGCAGGTAGTCGCCTACCTGAACCTCTTCCCCCGGCTGCGGAATACGCTGCAAATACTCCATCAGCAGGCCGGCAATCGTGTGATATTCCCGCTTTTCATCCAGCGGCAGCGGCACATATTGCACCAGGTCTTCAAGCGGCATATGGCCGTTAGCCGTCCACGAGCCGTCTGCATTTTTCTGAATATCATGGCGGGCATCAATTTCATCCACCTCGTTTGGCAAGTTACCGGCGATGGTTTCCATCACGTCGCTGAGCGTCACCAGCCCTTCCACCGAACCAAACTCATCGACCACAAAGGCAAAGTGCGTGCGCGCGTTGCGGAATTGCTCAAGGGCGGAAAGCAGCGGTAGCCCCTCCGGGAAAACCAGCGGCTGGCGTACCAGAGCGCGCAGATTGAGCGCCTCGCCGTGAAGCTGCTGCTGAAGCAGGTCGATAACGTGCACCACGCCCAGCAGCTCCTCTTCCTCTTCACCACCGGTCACCACCACGCGGGTGTGCTGGTTTTTATCCAACAGGGCGCGGATTTGCGCTTCCGGGGCCGTCAGGTCGATATGCTCAATGTCATGCCGCGACGTCATGATGCTGCTGACCGTTCGTTGATTCAGGTTAAGCACCCGCTCGATCATCCGTCGCTCCTGCGGGTCAAAAATCTGCCCGTCGCTGCGATCGGCCAGCATGGCGGAGGATTCGGGGTCCAGCTCCGCATCCTCTTTCTTGCCGCTGAGCAGGCGCATGACCGTGTCGGCCGTGCGCTGGCGCAGGGTCTGATTGGCGGAAAGGAAGCGGCGGCGGTTAAATATCGCCAGCTGGTTGAGCGCTTCAATCATGACGGAGAACCCGATGGCGGCATACAGGTAGCCTTTCGGAATATGGAAGCCGAAACCGTCGGCGACCAGGCTAAAGCCAATCATCAGCAGGAAGCTCAGACACAGGATCACGATGGTAGGATGGCTGTTCACGAAGCGGGTCAGCGCCTTGCTGGCCATTACCATCAGCGTGATGGCAATAATGACCGCGGCCATCATCACCGCAAGATGGTCCACCATCCCAACGGCGGTGATCACCGAGTCGAGGGAGAAGACCGCATCCAGCACCACAATTTGCGCCACCACCGGCCAGAATTTCGCCCCGCGGCGCTGGGTCGGGTTCTCGCTATCTTTGCCTTCCAGCCGCTCATTCAATTCCACGGTGGCTTTGAACAGCAGGAACAGCCCGCCGAAGAGCATAATCAGATCGCGTGCGCTGAAGCTCAGACCGTGAAGGGAGAACAGCGGCTGCGTGAGCGTGACCAGCCAGGAGATAGAGGCCAGCAGCAGTAAGCGCATCACCATCGCCAGCAGCAGGCCCGTCACGCGCGCGCGGTCGCGCTGGGAAGGGGGCAGTTTTTCAGCGAGGATGGCGATAAAAACCAGATTATCAATCCCGAGCACGAGCTCGATGACGACCAGCGTAACCAGCCCGGCCCAGATTGAGGGATCGGCAATCCATTCCATAGTAATAGCAATACCTTCTGTTATATGACGAATGTCACACTTCGATCATGGATAAAGCCGGGGGAAATTGCAATGCCGGGGTGAGATTTCTCTTAATACGTCGGGTGAAAAAGAGAGCATTCCGATGCTGCTGTAAATAAGGGGAATACGTATATTTAATTACCGGAATAGCATTTTAGGATATATCGCAGGTAAAGGTTTTTGCCCTGTTATTGTCAATATAAAGAAAATCCTAAAAGGTCAAAAGTTTGCTCTTAATATTAATCTTAAAAACGGATATTAGGACAGTTGTCTCCTTGCCTGCTATTAGGTTAGCTGCAACAATTCTCCAAGCATCAAATGTTAAATCTCGGTGTTGCTATTATTGTTCGGTCTTGTGGAGTGATTATTCATTATCCGTCGGGTATTTGCAGCGGCTGATATATTCCCACAAGACCTTACTTAAGAGGGTGTCTATCCATAACACATTGTTTAGTCAGTGGATTGGTAACTGAAAGTCAAGGGCGGTAGCGTGCCTGAAAGCGTGTGAATCAGCATCGATTATTCTGTCAATAGCCAATGGATGAATAAGCTTTTTTTAGGACTGATGCCAGTTAAATTTCTATTTGATTAACTGCATGCTGAAAACCAATACGACCCGAGCTTATTTAAATTGCACAGGATAATTACTCTGCCAAAGTGATAAATAATCAATGATGAAATCCAAAATGAAATTGATGCCATTATTGGTGTCTGTGACCTTGATGAGTGGTTGCACGGTCTTTCCCGGCAGCAATATGTCAACAATGGGTAAGGATGTGATCAAGCAACAGGATGCCGATTTTGATCTCGACAAAATGGTGAATGTTTATCCACTTACGCCACGTCTGGTCGAACAATTACGTCCACGTCCGAATGTTGCTCAGCCGAATATGTCTCTGGACCAGGAAATTGCCTCCTACCAGTACCGCGTGGGGCCGGGAGACGTGATCAACGTGACCGTCTGGGACCACCCGGAACTGACCACGCCAGCGGGCCAGTACCGCAGCTCAAGCGACACCGGTAACTGGGTACAGTCAGACGGCACCATGTTCTATCCCTACATTGGCAAAGTCCATGTAGCGGGGAAAACGCTTGCCGAGATCCGCAGTGATATTACCGGCCGCTTAGCGCAGTACATCGCCGATCCGCAGGTGGACGTTAATATCGCCGCATTCCGCTCGCAAAAAGCCTATATCTCCGGCCAGGTGAACAAGTCCGGCCAGCAGGCCATCACCAACGTTCCTCTTACCGTGCTGGACGCCATCAACGCCGCGGGCGGGTTAACCGACGGCGCCGACTGGCGCAACGTGGTGCTCACCCATAACGGGAAGGAGCAGCGTATTTCGCTGCAGGCGCTGATGCAAAACGGCGATCTGACCCAGAACCGCCTGCTCTATCCGGGCGATATTCTTTACGTCCCGCGTAATGACGATCTGAAAGTCTTCGTGATGGGCGAAGTGAAGAAACAGAGCACGCTCAAGATGGACTTCAGCGGCATGACGCTGACCGAAGCGCTGGGCAATGCGGAAGGCATCGATCTGACCTCCTCCAACGCCAGCGGCATCTTCGTGATTCGCCCGCTGAAGGACGACGCCAGCAACAAAGGCAAGATTGCCAACATTTACCAGCTCGATATGTCCGACGCCACTTCGCTGGTAATGGCAACGTCGTTCCGCCTCCAGCCATACGACGTGGTGTATGTCACCACCGCGCCGGTTGCCCGCTGGAACCGTCTGATCAACCAGTTGCTGCCAACCATCAGTGGCGTTCGCTACATGACGGATACGGCGCGCGACATTCATACCTGGTAATCCGCGATGTTTAACAAAATTCTGGTGGTATGCGTGGGGAACATTTGCCGTTCCCCTACGGGTGAACGGCTGTTGAAGCACTACCAGCCCGAACTGATCGTTGAGTCGGCAGGGCTGGGCGCGCTGGTCGGTAAAGGTGCCGATGAGCGTGCAGCCAGCGTGGCGCGGGATCATCACCTCTCCCTCGACGGCCACGTGGCGCGCCAGGTTACTGGCCGCATGTGCCGGGAATATGACCTGATCCTGACGATGGAAAAACGCCATATTCACGCGCTGTGCGATATCGCGCCGGAGATGCGCGGCAAGGTGATGCTGTTTGGTCACTGGGACAATGAACGTGAAATCCCCGATCCGTATCGCAAAAGCCAGGAGGCCTTTGAGGCGGTTTACACCTTACTTGACCAGTCTGCCCAACAGTGGGCGCAGGCACTGAAAGTTCAGCAGGGATAACAATGACAGAAAAAACAAGACCTTCTGCCGCCCCGACATCGGGCAGTGATGAAATTGATATTGGGCGCCTGGTCGGCACGGTCGTAGAGGCAAAATGGTGGGTGCTTGGCATTACCGCCGTGTTTGCCGCCGCGGCTGTCGTCTATACGCTGTTCGCCACCCCTATCTACAGCGCCGACGCGCTGGTGCAGATCGAGCAGAATACCGGCAACTCGCTGGTGCAGGACATTGGTTCCGCGCTGGCGAACAAGCCGCCGGCCTCCGACGCTGAGATTCAGCTAATCCAGTCACGCCTGGTGCTGGGTAAAACGGTTCACGACCTCGGGCTCGATATCTCCGTCACCAAAAATACCTTCCCGATCTTTGGCGCGGGCTGGGATCGTCTGATGGGGCGAAACAACGACACGGTGAAAGTGACTGACTTCGTGCTGCCGAAAGGGGCTGCCGATCGGACGTTTACCCTGACGGTGCTTGGCCCGAAACAGTATCAGTTGACCAGCGACGCGGGCTTTAGCGCCCGCGGTGAAGTGGGGCAGATGCTGAGCAAAGACGGCGTCAGCATGATGGTCAGCGCGATCAACGCCCAGGAGGGCGGTGAATTCACCGTCACCAAATTCTCCACGCTGGGGATGATCAACAATCTGCAAAACAACCTCACCGTCACCGAAAACGGCAAGGACACCGGCGTGCTGAGCATGACCTTTACCGGTGAAGATAAGGATCAGATCCGCGACATCCTGAACAGCATTACCCGCAACTATCTTGAGCAGAACGTTGAGCGTAAGTCGGCCGAAGCGGCGAAAAGCCTGGCCTTCCTCGCGAAGCAGCTCCCGGAAGTGCGCGCTCATCTGGATGATGCCGAGAACAAGCTGAACGCCTACCGTCAGGATAAAGACTCCGTTGACCTGCCGCTGGAGGCGAAATCGGTCCTCGATTCAATGGTCAACATTGACGCGCAGCTCAACGAGCTGACCTTTAAAGAAGCCGAAATTTCCAAGCTTTATACCAAACGTCACCCGGCCTACCGCACGCTGCTGGAGAAACGCCGTACCCTCGAAGAGGAGAAGGCGAAGCTCAATAATCGCGTGACCGCGATGCCGAAAACGCAGCAGGAGATCGTGCGTCTGACCCGCGACGTGGAGTCCGGACAGCAGGTGTACATGCAGCTGCTGAACAAGCAGCAGGAGCTGAAAATCACCGAAGCCAGCACCGTGGGCGACGTGCGCATCGTCGACCCGGCCATTACCCAGCCCGGCGTGCTGAAGCCGAAGAAAGCGCTGATTATCCTCGGCAGCATTATTCTCGGCCTGATGCTCTCCATCGTGGGCGTGCTGCTGCGTTCCCTGTTCAACCGCGGCATCGAAAGCCCGCAGGTGCTGGAAGAGAGCGGTATCAACGTCTATGCCAGCATTCCGCTGTCTGAGTGGCAAAAATCCCGTGACAGCGTCAAAACCATCAAGGGCGTTAAGCGCTACAAGCAGAGCCAGCTGCTGGCGGTGGGTAACCCGACCGACCTCGCCATCGAAGCGATCCGCAGCCTGCGTACCAGCCTGCACTTCGCCATGATGCAGGCCAAAAACAACGTCCTGATGTTGACCGGCGTTAGCCCGTCAATCGGTAAAACCTTCGTCTGCGCCAACCTGGCGGCGGTGGTGAGCCAGACCAACAAGCGCGTGCTGCTGATCGACTGCGATATGCGTAAGGGCTATACCCACGAGCTGCTCGGCACCGATAACGTTAACGGGCTGTCGGAAATCCTGCTCGGCAAGGGTGAAATCAGCCAGAGCGCCAAGCCGACAACGATCCCGAAATTTGACCTGATCCCGCGCGGACAGGTACCGCCAAACCCGTCCGAGCTGCTGATGAGCGAACGTTTCAGCCAGCTCATTGAATGGGCGAGCAAACACTACGACCTGGTGCTGATCGATACGCCGCCGATTCTGGCCGTGACCGACGCTGCCGTCGTGGGCCGCCATGCGGGCACCACGCTGATGGTCGCGCGTTACGCGGTGAACACCCTGAAAGAGGTGGAAACCAGCCTGAGCCGCTTCGAGCAGAACGGGATTGAGGTGAAAGGGGTGATCCTGAACTCCATCTTCCGCCGCGCGACCGGGTACCAGGATTACGGGTATTACGAGTACGAATATAAGTCTGACAGTAAATAACAAAACACCCCCCCTCACCCTAACCCTCTCCCCAAAGGGGAGAGGGGACAGTCCGGTGCCGCCTTTCACCCTCTCTCCTCAGGGGAGAGGGCCGGGGTGAGGGGTAGGAGGAAGATATGACCACACAACGCCCTTTGATTTCTATCTATATGCCGACATGGAATCGTCAGCAGCTGGCGATCCGCGCAATTAAGTCGGTCTTACGTCAGGATTACGATAACTGGGAACTGATCGTCGTGGATGACTGTTCTTCTTCGTATGAACAGCTGCAAAAGTTTGTCACCGATCTCAACGACCCGCGCGTGACGTACACCCATAACCCGATGAACTCCGGCGCCTGTGCGGTGCGTAATCAGGCGATCATGCAGGCCAAAGGGCAGTATCTGACCGGGATCGACGACGACGATGAATGGACGCCGAACCGCCTGTCCGTCTTTCTGTCCCATAAAGAGCAACTGGTCACGCACGCTTTCCTGTATGCCAACGACTATGTCTGCCAGGGCGAGGTTTACTCGCAGCCTGCCAGCCTGCCGCTGTATCCAAAATCACCGTACTCTCGCCGCCTGTTCTACAAGCGCAACATTATTGGTAACCAGGTCTTCACCTGGGCGTGGCGCTTCAAAGAGTGCCTGTTCGATACCGAACTCAAGGCCGCGCAGGATTACGACATCTTCCTGCGCATGGTGGTGGAGTACGGCGAGCCGTGGAAAGTGGAAGAGGCCACGCAGATCCTGCACATCAATCACGGGGAGATGCAAATCACCTCGTCGCCGAAGAAGTTCTCCGGGTACTTCCACTTTTACCGCAAGCACAAGGACAAGTTTGACCGTGCCAGCCGGAAGTATCAGCTCTTTACCCTCTATCAGATCCGCAATAAGCGTATGAACTGGCGCACGCTGCTGACGCTGCTGTCCGTGCGTAACGGCAAGCGTCTGGCTGACGGGCTTCGGGGGAAATAATGTTTCTGGAAGATTGCCGCGCAAACAGCTGGAGCCTGCGCCCGTGCTGCATGGTTCTGGCGTACCGCATCGCGCACTTTTGCTCGGTGTGGCGTAAGAAAAACGTGCTGAACAATATCTGGGCGGCACCGGTGCTGGTGCTGTACCGCATCATCACCGAATGCTTTTTTGGCTATGAAATTCAGGCCGCTGCCACCATTGGCCGCCGCTTTACCATCCACCACGGCTATGGAGTGGTGATCAACAAGTTCGTGGTCGCCGGGGATGATTTCACCATTCGCCATGCCGTCACCATTGGCAACCGCGGGCCTGACAGCCTGGCCTGCCCGGTCATCGGCAATAACGTCGAGCTGGGGGCAAACGTGGTGATGATTGGCGACATTACGATTGGCAATAACGTCACGATTGGTGCGGGCAGCGTGGTGCTGGACAGCATTCCGGATAACGCGCTGGTGGTGGGCGAAAAAGCCCGCGTGAAGGTGATTAAATGAATATTCTGCAATTTAACGTACGCCTCGCAGAAGGCGGAGCGGCGGGCGTGGCGCTGGATCTGCACCAGCGCGCGCTGCAAAAAGGGCTTCAGTCTCGCTTTATTTACGGCTACGGCAAGGGCGGCAAGAAAAGCGTCAGCCACGATAACTTCCCGCAGGTGCACAAGCACACGCCGCGCCTGACCTCGATCGCCAACATTGCGCTGTTTCGCCTGTTTAACCGCGACCTGTTTGGCAACCTGAACACGCTTTACCGCACGGTGACCCAAACCACGGGGCCGGTTGTGCTGCATTTTCACGTCCTGCACAGCTACTGGCTGAATCTGGAAGAGGTGGTGGCGTTTTGTCAGAAGGTGCAGGCCCACAGGCCCGACACCCGCTTTGTCTGGACGCTGCACGATCACTGGAGCGTAACAGGACGCTGCGCGTTTACCGACGGCTGCGAAGGCTGGAAAGATAACTGCCAGAAATGCCCGACGTTAAGCAACTATCCGCCAGTGAAGGTGGATCGCGCCCATCAGCTGGTGGCCGGCAAGCGTCAGCTGTTCCGCGACATGCTCTCGCTCGGCTGCACGTTTATCTCTCCTAGCCAGCACGTGGCCGATGCGTTCAACAGCCTGTACGGGGCAGGGCGCTGTCAGATTATCAACAACGGTATCGACGTGGCGACGGAAGCCATTCTGGCCGAACTCACGCCGGTGGCGGAAACCGCGGGCAAGCCGAAGATCGCCATCGTTGCGCATGACCTGCGCTACGACGGTAAAACCAACCAGCAGCTGGTGCGCGACATGATGGCGCTGGGCGACAAGATTGAACTGCATACCTTCGGCAAGTTTTCGCCGTTCGACGGGGCCAACGTGGTGAACCACGGGTTTGAGACCGACAAGCGCAAGCTGATGAGCGCGCTGAACGAAATGGACGCGCTGGTGTTCAGCTCCCGCGTGGATAACTATCCGCTGATCCTCTGTGAGGCGCTCTCCATCGGCGTGCCGGTGATTGCTACCCACAGCGACGCGGCGCGTGAAGTGCTGGAAAAATCCGGCGGGAAAACCTTCGCGGAGCGCGAGGTGCTGCCGCTGGTGCAGCTGCCGAAGGCGCAGATCGCCGAGGCTGTTTTTGGCACTGACCTGGAATCGTTCCGCAACCGCAGCCGCAAGGCCTACAGTGGACAACAGATGCTGGAGGAGTATGTCTCGTTCTATCAGAATCTGTAGTTATCTGCTGCTGCCGCTGATCTATCTGCTGGTCAACGTCAAAATTGCCCAGCTCGGCGAAAGCTTTCCGATAACCATCGTCACCTTCTTGCCCGTTCTGCTTCTGCTGTATGTCGATAAAATCAACCTGAAGAAGCTGATGATTGCCCTGGGGCTGGGCACGGGCCTGACGCTGTTTAACTACATCTTTGGCCAGTCGCTGGATGCCAGTAAATACGTCACGTCGACCATGCTCTTTGTTTATATTGTCATTATTATCGGAATGGTCTGGAGTATTCGGTTTAAAACGATTTCTCCGCACAATTATCGGAAAATCCTCAGGTTCTTTTATATTGCCGTAGCGTTAATTGTTATGCTTGCTGCCATGGAAATGGCGCAAATTATTCTCACCGGCGGCAGTAGCCTGATGGAGATAATTTCGAAATATCTCATTTACAGTAACAGCTATGTATTGAACTTCATCAAGTTTGGCGGGAAGCGCACCACGGCCCTCTATTTTGAACCGGCGTTTTTCGCTCTGGCGTTAATCTCAATTTGGCTCAGCATCAAACAGTTTGGTATCAAAACGCCTAAGACCGATGCTATGATTCTTGCAGGAATTGTTCTGTCTGGATCGTTCTCAGGGGTAATGACATTTATCCTGTTTTACCTGCTGGAGTGGGCGTTTCAGTACCTGAACAAAGAAGCGATTAAGAAAAAACTGCCGCTGGCGATTATCTCCCTGACGGTATTTATGGTAGGCGTGATATTTGCCTTCCCGTACATCTCAGAACGTCTGGGTGATTTGGGAACGGAAGGGTCTTCATCCTATTATCGCATCATCGGGCCACTGGTGATGGTGGGTTATTCCTTAACCCATATTGATGGGGTTGTAAGATTCGGCTCACTTTACGAATATGTTGCATCATTCGGAATCTTTAACGGTGCGGATGTCGGTAAAACCATAGACAATGGTCTGTATCTGTTAATTATTTATTTTTCGTGGTTCGCCGTACTGTTGACCCTGTGGTATCTGTTTAAAGTTTTCAAAATGATGATTAACGCGTTTGGTGATAACCAGAACTTTCGCGTGCAGCTTTATCTTTTTACGCCGGTGTCGCTGTTTTTTACCGGGTCAATATTTAGCCCGGAATATGCTTTCTTAATTGTTTGTCCGTTTATTTTGCGCAAAGCGCTTAATATTACGAATTCATGACGAGGTGGTCTTATGTTTCTTAGCGTCATTACTGTCGCTTTTCGTAATTACGAAGGGGTGGTAAAAACCTGGCGCTCGCTGCGCAACCTGGCGCGCGATCCCAGCCTCACCTTTGAGTGGATTGTGGTCGACGGCGGCTCGAACGATGGCACGGCGGAGTTTCTGGAAAAACTCAACGGTGAGTTCAACTTACGCTACATCAGCGAGAAAGATAAAGGCATCTACGATGCGATGAACAAAGGCATCAGCATGGCCCAGGGCCGTTATGCCATTTTCCTCAACTCCGGCGATATTTTCCATGATGACGTGGCGCTGTTCGCCCGCCAGCTGGCGCGTCAGAAAGAGGACGCCATGTATATTGGCGATGCGCTGCTCGATTTTGGCGACGGGCATAAGGCGTGCCGCAGCGCGAAGCCGGGCTGGTATATTTACCACAGCCTGCCCGCCAGCCATCAGGCCATTTTCTTTCCGGTAAAGGGTCTGAAAAAACAGCCATACGATTTGCAGTATAAAGTATCTTCCGATTATGCGCTGGCTGCCAGCCTGTATAAATCCGGTTACCCGTTCCGTCGAATTAAAGGGCTGGTGTCTGAATTTTCAATGGGCGGCGTGTCAACCTCGAATAATCTGGAATTGTGCCAGGATGCGAAAAACGTGCAGCGCAAAATATTACGCGTGCCGGGTTTCTGGGCGGAATTGTCTTATTTATTACGCCTGCGCACCACCGGCAAAACCAAAACCTTATATAACAAAGCCTGAATATAAGGACATGCAATGCAGGATTTAAGCGGTTTTTCCGTGCCGAAAGGCTTTCGGGGCGGGAACGGTATTAAGGTACAGCTGTGGTGGGCCGTTCAGGCAACGTTATTTGCCTGGTCACCACAAATACTGTACCGCTGGCGAGCCTTTTTATTGCGCCTGTTTGGCGCAAAAATCGGAAAAAACGTAGTCATTCGACCTTCGGTAAAGATTACCTACCCCTGGAA
Source organism: Enterobacter sp. 01-M-03-SI-ECC (assembly GCF_047530215.1). Classification (NCBI taxonomy): domain Bacteria; kingdom Pseudomonadati; phylum Pseudomonadota; class Gammaproteobacteria; order Enterobacterales; family Enterobacteriaceae; genus Enterobacter; species Enterobacter sp. 01-M-03-SI-ECC. Next base: position 347,896 of record NZ_JBLKDA010000001.1, on the reverse strand, counting down.
ATTAACGCTTGGGGATTACGCCTGGGTAGGGGATGACGCGGTGCTATATACCCTGGGCGAGATTACGATTGGCGCAAATTCGGTGGTTTCACAGAAGTGTTATTTGTGCACCGGCAGCCACGACTTTATGAGTCAGCATTTTGATATTACCGCTTCGCCTATTGTGATTGGTGAAAAATGCTGGCTGGCAACGGATGTTTTTGTTGCACCGGGTGTTTCTGTTGGCGATGGCACGGTTATTGGTGCCCGCAGCAGCGTTTTTAAATCGCTACCGGCAAATAAAGTTTGCCGTGGCAACCCCGCAGTGGTGATACGCGAACGCGTTGAAACTGAAAAACTTTGATAAGTACAGAGGAATATAAACATGTCTAAAGTCGCTCTCATCACCGGCGTTACCGGGCAGGATGGTTCTTACCTGGCAGAGTTCCTGCTGGAAAAAGGGTATGAAGTACACGGTATTAAACGTCGTGCGTCTTCTTTCAACACCGAACGTGTGGATCATATTTATCAGGATCCTCACGCGGCGAACCCGAAATTCCACCTGCATTACGGCGACCTGACCGATACCTCCAACCTGACCCGTATCCTGCAGGAAGTGCAGCCGGATGAAGTCTACAACCTGGGCGCGATGAGCCACGTCGCGGTCTCCTTCGAGTCCCCGGAATACACCGCTGACGTTGATGCCATGGGTACGCTGCGTCTGCTGGAAGCAATCCGCTTCCTCGGCCTTGAGAAGAAAACGCGCTTCTACCAGGCGTCCACCTCTGAGCTGTACGGTCTGGTGCAGGAAATCCCGCAGAAAGAGACCACGCCGTTCTACCCGCGCTCTCCGTATGCTGTCGCCAAACTGTACGCCTACTGGATCACCGTGAACTACCGTGAATCCTACGGCATGTACGCCTGTAACGGCATCCTGTTCAACCACGAATCCCCACGCCGTGGCGAAACCTTCGTAACCCGCAAAATTACCCGCGCTATCGCCAATATCGCGCAGGGTCTGGAGTCTTGCCTGCACCTCGGCAACATGGATTCCCTGCGTGACTGGGGCCATGCCAAAGACTACGTGAAAATGCAGTGGATGATGCTGCAGCAGGAACAGCCGGAAGACTTCGTGATCGCGACCGGCGTGCAGTACTCCGTTCGCCAGTTCGTTGAGATGGCTGCGGCACAGCTGGGCATCAAGCTGCGCTTCGAAGGCACCGGCGTGGAAGAGAAGGGTATCGTGGTTTCCGTAACCGGCCACGACGCGCCGGGCGTGAAGCCAGGCGACGTGATTGTCCAGGTTGACCCGCGCTACTTCCGTCCTGCTGAGGTGGAAACCCTGCTGGGCGACCCAACCAAAGCGCACGAGAAGCTGGGCTGGAAACCTGAGATCACCCTGCAGGAGATGGTTTCCGAGATGGTCGCCAAAGATCTTGAAGCAGCGAAAAAACACTCCCTGCTCAAGTCTCATGGCTACGAGGTTGCCATCGCGCTGGAGTCCTGAGAATGACAAAACAACGTATTTTTGTCGCCGGCCATCGCGGAATGGTGGGTTCCGCGATTGTTCGACAGCTCGAACAGCGCGGTGACGTCGAGGTAGTTGTCCGCACCCGTGACGAGCTGAACCTGCTCGACAGCCGTGCGGTACAGGACTTCTTTGCCAACGAACGCATTGACCAGGTGTATCTGGCGGCGGCGAAGGTGGGCGGTATTGTCGCCAACAACACCTACCCGGCGGATTTCATCTACGAAAACATGATGATTGAGAGCAACATCATTCACGCGGCGCATCTGCACAACGTGAATAAGCTGCTGTTCCTCGGCTCATCCTGTATTTACCCGAAAATGGCGAAGCAGCCGATCGCCGAGAGCGAACTGCTGCAGGGCACGCTTGAAGCGACCAACGAGCCGTACGCGATTGCCAAAATTGCCGGGATCAAGCTGTGCGAGTCCTACAACCGTCAGTACAACCGAGACTATCGTTCGGTGATGCCGACCAACCTGTACGGACCGCACGATAACTTCCACCCGAGCAATTCGCACGTGATCCCGGCGCTGCTGCGCCGCTTCCACGAGGCGACCGCCGAGAACGCGCCCGACGTGGTGGTGTGGGGCAGCGGCACGCCGATGCGTGAATTCCTGCACGTGGACGACATGGCTGCCGCCAGCATTCACGTGATGGAGCTGGATCGCGAAGTGTGGCAGGAGAACACCGAGCCGATGCTGTCGCACATCAACGTCGGTACCGGCGTGGACTGCACCATTCGCGAGCTGGCGCAGACCATCGCGCAGGTGGTGGGCTACAAGGGCCGCGTGGTGTTTGACGCGACGAAACCGGACGGCACGCCTCGCAAACTGCTGGACGTCACCCGTCTGCATCAGCTGGGCTGGTATCACGAGGTGTCACTGGAGCAGGGGCTGGCCAGCACCTACCAGTGGTTCCTGGAAAACCAGCACCGCTTCCGGGGGTAACGATGTTTTTAAGTCAGGAAGATTTTGCCACGGTGGTGCGTTCCACTCCGCTCATCTCGATTGATCTGATCGTGGAGAACGAACGCGGCGAGTTCTTGCTGGGGAAACGAACCAACCGCCCTGCACGGGGCTTCTGGTTCGTGCCCGGCGGGCGCGTGCAGAAGGATGAGACGCTACATGACGCGTTTGAGCGTCTCACTCTGGCGGAGCTGGGCCTGCAGCTGCCGATGGCAGCGGGCCAGTTTTACGGGGTCTGGCAGCACTTCTATGACGATAACTTTTCAGGCACCGGGTTCACCACGCACTACATCGTGCTGGGGTTCCGCCTGAAGGTGACTCAGGCAGACCTGCGTCTGCCTGATGCCCAGCATGACGACTACCGCTGGCAGACGCCAGAGGCGCTGCTGGCAAGCGACAATGTGCATGATAACAGCCGTGCCTATTTCCTCGTGGAACGTCAGGCTGAGGTGCCGGGCCTATGAAGATCCTCGTGTACGGAATCAACTACTCGCCGGAGCTCACCGGCATCGGGAAATACACCGGCGAGATGGTCGAGTGGATGGCGAGCCAGGGACATGACGTGCGGGTCATTACCGCGCCGCCGTACTACCCGGAATGGAAAGTCGGGGAGCGCTACTCAAGCTGGCGCTACCGTCGTGAAGAGGGTGCAGCGACCGTCTGGCGCTGCCCGCTGTATGTGCCTAAGCAGCCCTCGACGCTGAAGCGGCTGCTGCATCTTGGCAGCTTTGCTCTGAGCAGTTTTTTCCCGCTGATGGCGCAGCGTCGCTGGAAGCCGGATCGCATCATCGGCGTGGTGCCGACGCTGTTTTGCACGCCGGGCATGCGCCTGCTGGGCAAACTCTCCGGCGCGCGCACCCTGCTGCACATTCAGGATTATGAAGTTGACGCCATGCTGGGCCTGGGGATGGCAGGCAAAAGCAAAGGCGGCAAGGTGGCGAAGCTCGCCAGCGCCTTTGAGCGCAGCGGTCTGCACAACGTGGATTACGTTTCGACCATCTCGCGCTCGATGATGAACAAGGCGCAGGAGAAGGGCGTCCCGGCACAGAAGGTGATTTTCTTCCCGAACTGGTCCGAAGTGACGCGTTTTCGCGACGTGACGGAGCAGGACGCTCAGGCGCTGCGCGCGCAGCTTGGTTTGCCTGATGACCAAAAAATCATTCTTTACTCAGGCAATATCGGCGAAAAGCAGGGCCTTGAGAACGTGATTGAGGCGGCTCAGCTGCTGAAAGAACATCCATGGATGTTTGTGATTGTCGGGCAGGGCGGGGGAAAGGCGCGGCTGGAAAAACGGGTCGGCGAACGCGGCCTGACCAACGTGAAGTTCTTCCCGCTTCAGTCTTACGAGGCACTGCCTGCGCTGCTGAAGATGGGCGACTGCCATCTGGTGGTACAAAAACGCGGCGCGGCGGACGCGGTGCTGCCGTCCAAGCTGACCAACATTCTGGCAGTGGGCGGTAACGCGGTGATTACGGCCGAAGCCGAAACTGAATTAGGCCAGCTGTGCGACAGCTACCCGGGGATTGCGGTGTGCGTGGAGCCGGAATCGGTCCCGGCGCTGGTCTCCGGCATTGAGCAAGCGCTTGCCATGCCAAAAGTAAACACGGTGGCACGTGAATATGCCGAACGCACGCTCGAGAAAGAGAACGTGCTGAGCCAATTTATTGCAGATATACGGGGATAAATCATGAGTCAAACCACTTTGTATCCGGTTGTGATGGCTGGTGGCTCTGGTAGCCGGTTGTGGCCGCTGTCCCGCGTGCTCTATCCAAAACAGTTCCTCTGCCTGAAAGGGGATCTCACCATGCTGCAGACGACGGTAAACCGTCTGCACGGCGTGGAGTGTGAAAGCCCGGTGGTGATTTGTAACGAACAGCACCGCTTTATCGTTGCCGAGCAGCTGCGCCAGCTGAATAAACTTACCGAAAACATCATTCTGGAGCCTGCCGGACGCAATACCGCGCCTGCGATCGCCCTCGCGGCGCTGGCGGCAAAGCGCAGCAGCCCGGACTGCGACCCGCTGATGCTGGTGCTCGCAGCAGACCACGTGATCCAGCAGGAAGACGCGTTCCGCGACGCGGTGCGTGCGGCCATTCCTTACGCCGAGAGCGGCAAGCTGGTCACCTTCGGCATCGTGCCGGATCTGCCGGAAACCGGCTACGGCTACATTCGCCGCGGCAGCGTGACGCCGGGTGAAGGCGACAGCGTCGCCTTTGACGTGGCGCAGTTTGTCGAAAAACCGAATCTGGAAACCGCCCAGGCGTACGTTGCCAGCGGGGAGTATTACTGGAACAGCGGGATGTTCCTGTTCCGCGCCGGACGCTATCTGGAAGAGCTGCGCAAATACCGCCCGGATATTCTGAACGCCTGCGAGAAAGCGATGGCGGTGGTGGACCCGGATCTCGACTTCATCCGCGTGGATGAAGAGGCGTTCCTCGCCTGCCCGGAAGAGTCCATTGACTATGCGGTAATGGAGCGCACGGCAGACGCCGTCGTAGTGCCGATGGATGCGGGCTGGAGCGACGTGGGCTCCTGGTCCTCCCTGTGGGAGATCAGCGCCCATACCCCGGAGGGTAACGTCCATCACGGCGATGTCATTAGCCACAAAACGGAAAACAGCTACGTTTACGCCGAATCCGGCCTGGTCACTACGGTCGGGGTGAAGGATCTGGTGGTGGTCCAGACCAAGGACGCCGTGCTGATTGCCGACCGTAACGCCGTGCAGGACGTTAAAAAAGTGGTGGAGAAGATCAAGGCGGACGGTCGCCACGAGCACCACATTCACCGCGAAGTGTACCGTCCGTGGGGGAAATATGACTCCATCGACGCGGGCGAGCGCTATCAGGTGAAGCGCATCACCGTGAAGCCGGGCGAAGGGCTGTCGGTGCAGATGCACCACCACCGCGCCGAGCACTGGGTGGTGGTCGCAGGTACTGCCAAGGTCACCATTGACGGCGAAGTCAAACTGCTCGGCGAAAACGAGTCTATCTATATTCCGCTGGGGGCCACGCACTGTCTGGAGAACCCGGGGAAAATTCCTCTCGACCTGATTGAGGTGCGCTCCGGCTCGTATCTGGAAGAGGACGATATCGTGCGCTTCCAGGACCGCTACGGGCGGGTGTAGCACTCTGCATTATGCCCGGTGGCGCTGCGCTTGCCGGGCCTACGAATGACAAAAAAAATCAATTTGGCCATTTAGTGGTCAGGGCCGACTGTTGCCTGAAAAAGGGGTCATCATGGAAAAATTAACCTGTTTTAAAGCCTACGATATTCGCGGCAGGCTGGGCGAAGAGCTGAATGAAGACATCGCGTGGCGCATTGGCCGCGCGTACGGCGAATATTTAAAACCGCAGACCATCGTGCTGGGCGGCGACGTGCGTCTGACCAGCGAATCCCTCAAGCTGGCGCTGGCAAAAGGGCTGCAGGACGCGGGCGTGGACGTGCTGGACATCGGTCTTTCCGGGACCGAAGAGATTTACTTTGCCACCTTCCACCTGGGCGTGGACGGCGGTATCGAAGTGACCGCCAGCCACAACCCGATGGACTACAACGGCATGAAGCTGGTGCGCAAGGGCGCGCGTCCTATCAGCGGCGACACCGGCCTGCGCGACGTGCAGCGCCTGGCGGAAGCCAACGATTTCCCGCCGGTCAACGAGGCGAAGCGCGGTAGCTACAAAAAAATCAACCTGCAGAAAGAGTACATTGACCACCTGCTCGGCTACATCAACGTGGCGAACCTCAAGCCGCTGAAGCTGGTCATTAACTCCGGTAACGGCGCGGCCGGTCCGGTTGTCGATGCCCTGGAAGCCCGCTTTAAGGCGCTGAACGTGCCGGTGACCTTCGTCAAGGTGCACAACACCCCGGACGGCAACTTCCCGAACGGTATTCCTAACCCGCTGCTGCCGGAGTGCCGCGACGACACCCGCAACGCGGTGATTGAGCACGGCGCGGATATGGGCATCGCCTTTGACGGCGATTTCGACCGCTGCTTCCTCTTCGACGAGAACGGACAGTTCATCGAGGGCTACTACATTGTCGGCCTGCTGGCGGAAGCGTTCCTCGAGAAGAACCCGGGTGCAAAAATCATTCATGACCCGCGCCTCTCCTGGAACACCGTCGACGTGGTGTCTGCCGCAGGCGGCACGCCGGTGATGTCCAAAACCGGCCACGCGTTCATTAAAGAGCGTATGCGTGAAGAAGACGCCATTTACGGCGGCGAGATGAGCGCCCACCACTACTTCCGTGATTTTGCCTACTGCGACAGCGGGATGATCCCGTGGCTGCTGGTGACCGAGCTGCTGTGCCTGAAGGGGCAGACGCTGAGCGAGCAGGTAGCGGACCGCATGGCGGCGTTCCCGGCGAGCGGGGAGATCAACAGCAAGCTGGCGCAGCCGGCCGAGGCCATTGCCCGCGTGGAGCAGCATTTTGCGATTCACGCGCTGGAAATTGACCGTACGGACGGCATCAGCATGGCGTTCCCGCAGTGGCGGTTCAACCTGCGCTCGTCGAACACCGAGCCGGTGGTGCGCCTGAACGTGGAGTCTCGCGCTGACGCGGCGCTGATGGAAGCCCGAACGAAGGACATTCTGGCGCTGTTGAATCAGTAACAATTGCCCCTCACCCCAGCCCTCTCCCCAAAGGGGAGAGGGTGTTCAAGTTCCCTCTCCCCTTTGGGGAGAGGGTTAGGGTGAGGGGTAAGGTTTAGAACTAAAGGAACAACGATGACGAATCTAAAAAAACGCGAACGAGCGAGAACGAATGCATCGTTAATCTCTATGGTGCAGCGTTTTTCTGATATCACCATCATGGTCGGTGGATTGTGGGCAGTGTGTCGAATCAGCGGGCTGCCGTTCTTATATATGCATCTGCTGATGGCCCTGATTGCGCTGGTCGTGTTTCAGATGATCGGCGGGATGACCGATTTCTACCGCTCGTGGCGCGGCGTCAAAATGACCACCGAACTGATGCTGCTGCTGCAGAACTGGACTCTCAGCCTGATTTTCAGCGCCGGCCTGGTGGCGTTCAGCCATGATTTTGATAACCGCCTCGTGACCTACCTCAGCTGGTATCTGCTGACCAGCGTCGGCATGGTGGTCTGCCGCTCCCTGATCCGCTTTGGCGCAGGCTGGCTGCGCAACCGCGGTTATAACCGTCGCTTTGTGGCGGTGGCAGGCGATCTGCCGGTCGGGAAGGTGCTGCTCGACGGCTTCCGCAACGAACCGTGGTTAGGGTTTGAAGTGGTGGGGATTTATCACGACGCGAAGCCGGGCGGCGTGCCGTCGGACTGGGCGGGCAATTACGACCAGCTTATTGAAGACGCGAAGGCCGGTAAAATTCACAACGTCTATATCGCCATGCAGATGAGCGACGAATTCCGCATCAAGCAGCTGATGCGCGAGCTGGCGGACACCACCTGCTCGGTGATCCTGATCCCGGACGTGTTTACCTTCAACATCCTGCATTCCCGAATTGAAGAGGTGAACGGCGTGCCGGTGGTACCGCTATATGACACGCCGCTGTCGGGCATTAACCGCGTGCTCAAGCGCGTGGAAGATATCGTGCTCTCATCGCTGATTCTGCTGCTCATCTCCCCGGTGCTGTGCTGCATCGCGCTGGCGGTGAAGCTGAGTTCTCCCGGCCCGGTTATTTTCCGCCAGACCCGCTACGGCATGGACGGTAAGCCGATTATGGTGTGGAAATTCCGCTCCATGAAGGTGATGGAAAACGACAAGGTGGTGACCCAGGCCACGCAGAACGATCCGCGCGTGACCCGCGTGGGGAACTTCCTGCGCCGCACCTCTCTGGATGAACTGCCGCAGTTTATCAACGTCTTTACCGGCGGGATGTCGATTGTGGGCCCGCGTCCGCACGCGGTGGCGCATAACGAGCAGTACCGCGCGCTGATTGAAGGCTACATGCTGCGCCATAAGGTGAAGCCGGGCATTACCGGCTGGGCGCAGATCAACGGCTGGCGCGGCGAAACCGACACGCTGGAAAAAATGGAAAAACGCATCGAGTTCGATCTGGAGTACATCCGCGAGTGGAGCCTCTGGTTCGATATCAAGATTGTTTTTCTGACCATCTTCAAAGGCTTCGTGAACAAAGCGGCGTACTAAGATGAGCTTACGTGAAAAAACCATCAGCGGCGCCAAGTGGTCAGCGATGGCGACCATCGTCATCATTGGCCTCGGCCTGGTGCAGATGACCGTGCTGGCGCGCATTATCGATAACCATCAGTTCGGCCTGCTGACCGTCTCGCTGGTGATTATCGCGCTGGCCGATACGCTGTCTGACTTTGGTATTGCCAACTCGATTATCCAGCGCAAGGAGATCGGCCATCTGGAGCTGACCACGCTCTACTGGCTGAACGTGGGCCTGGGAATTTTCGTCTTTGTGCTGGTGTTCCTGTTGAGCGACACCATTGCCAGCGTGCTGCACAACCCGGATCTCGCTCCGCTGATGCGCACGCTGTCGTTTGCGTTCGTGGTGATCCCGCACGGGCAGCAGTTCCGCGCGCTGATGCAGAAAGAGCTGGAGTTCAACAAGATCGGCATGATCGAGACCAGCGCCGTGCTGGCGGGCTTTACCTTCACCGTGGTGAGCGCCCATTTCTGGCCGCTGGCGATGACCGCCATCCTCGGTTACCTGGTCAACTCTGCCGTGCGTACCCTGCTGTTTGGCTATTTCGGCCGCAAGATTTACCGCCCCGGGCTGCACTTCTCTCTGGCGTCCGTCTCGTCCAACCTGCGCTTTGGCGCGTGGCTGACGGCGGACAGCATCATCAACTATGTGAATACCAACCTGTCGACGCTGGTGCTGGCGCGTATTCTCGGCGCGAGCGTGGCGGGGGGCTACAACCTGGCCTACAACGTCGCGGTGGTGCCGCCGATGAAGCTCAACCCGATCATCACCCGCGTGCTGTTCCCGGCGTTTGCCAAGATTCAGGACGACACCGAGAAGCTGCGCGTCAACTTCTACAAGCTGCTTTCCGTAGTGGGGATTATCAACTTCCCGGTGCTGCTGGGGCTGATGGTGGTTTCAAGCAATTTCGTGCCGCTGGTGTTTGGCGAGAAGTGGAACGGCATCATCCCAATTCTGCAGCTGCTCTGCGTGGTAGGACTGCTGCGCTCCGTGGGGAACCCGATTGGTTCTCTGCTGATGGCGAAGGCGCGGGTGGACATCAGCTTTAAGTTCAACGTGTTCAAAACCTTCCTGTTTATTCCGGCGATTATCGTCGGCGGGCATATGGCGGGCGCTATTGGCGTCACGCTCGGCTTCCTGCTGGTGCAGGTAGTCAATACCGTTCTGAGCTACTTCATCATGATCAAGCCGGTGCTGGGCTCCAGCTACCGTCAGTACATTTTGAGCCTGTGGCTGCCGTTCTACCTCTCATTGCCGACCCTGGCGGTGAGCTACGGTCTGGGCATCATCCTCAGCGGTCACCTGCCGCTGGCCGCGCTGCTGGCGGTGCAGGTGGCCGCAGGGGCGCTGGCGTTTGGCGTGATGATTGTGCTGTCGCGCAATGCGCTGGTGGTAGAGATGAAGCGCCAGTTTTGCCCTAACGAAAAAATGAAAACGCTGCTTCGCGCAGGCTAGTTATTTAAGAGGCCATTATGAAATTATTAATTCTTGGCAACCATACCTGCGGCAACCGTGGCGACAGCGCCATCCTGCGCGGTTTACTGGATGCGATTAACACCCTTAAGCCTGAGACCGAAGTGGACGTGATGAGCCGTTATCCGGTCAGCTCATCCTGGTTACTGAACCGCCCGGTGATGGGCGACCCGCTCTACAGCCAGATGAAACAGCATAACAACGCCGCGGGCGTGATGGGGCGCGTGAAGAAGGTGCTGCGTCGTCGCTACCAGCACCAGGTGCTGCTTTCCCGCGTGACCGATACCGGCAAGCTGCGCAACATCGCCATCGCCCAGGGCTTTACCGATTTTGTTCGTCTGCTGTCCGGCTATGACGCGATTATTCAGGTGGGCGGTTCGTTCTTCGTCGATCTCTACGGCGTGCCGCAGTTTGAGCATGCGCTGTGTACGTTCATGGCGAAAAAGCCGCTGTTTATGATTGGCCACAGCGTGGGGCCTTTCCAGGATCCGCAGTTTAACCAGCTGGCGAACTACGTCTTCGGCCACTGCGACGCGCTGATCCTGCGCGAGTCGGTCAGCCTTGAGATGATGAAGCGCAGCGAAATTGACACCACCAAAGTTGAGCACGGCGTGGACACCGCCTGGCTGGTGGATCACCAGGACGACAGCTTCCAGGCAAGCTACGCGGTGCAGCACTGGCTGGACGTGGCGGCGAAACAGAAAACCGTCGCTATCACGCTGCGCGAACTGGCGCCCTTCGATAAACGCTTAGGCACCACGCAGGCGGCGTACGAGAAAGCCTTTGCCGACGTGGTTAACCGCGTACTGGACAGCGGGTACCAGGTGCTGGCGCTGTCCACCTGCACCGGTATTGACAGCTACAACAAAGATGACCGCATGGTGGCGCTGAACCTGCGCAACCTGGTCAACGATCCGTCCCGCTATCACGTGGTGATGGACGAGCTGAACGACCTGGAGATGGGCAAGCTGCTCTCCGCCTGCGACCTGACCGTCGGCACGCGCCTGCACTCGGCGATTATCTCGATGAACTTCGGTACCCCGGCGATTGCCATTAACTACGAACACAAGTCCGCCGGGATCATGCAGCAGCTCGGCATGCCGGAAATGGCCGTGGATATCCGTCATCTGCTGGACGGTTCGCTGGGTGCGATGGTGGGCGACACGCTTGGTCAACTGCCCGCTATCAATGAACGGCTGTCCGTGGCGGTGAAGGCCGAGCGCGAGAAGGGCATTGGGATGGTGAAATCGGTCCTCGACCGCGTGCGGGAGGGGAAATGAAGGTTGGTTTCTTCTTGCTGAAATTTCCGCTGTCGTCTGAGACCTTTGTTCTGAACCAAATCACCGCGTTTATCGACATGGGATATGACGTGGAGATTATCGCCCTGCAAAAGGGCGATACCCAAAACACCCATGCGGCGTATACCCAGTACGGGCTGGCGGCGAAAACCCGCTGGCTGCAGGATGAGCCGTCCGGGAAGCTGAGCAAGCTGCGCCACCGGGCCAGCCAGACCTTACGCGGGATCCACCGCGCGTCAACCTGGCGGGCGCTGAATGTTTCCCGTTATGGGTCCGAATCCCGCAATCTGATCCTCTCGGCCATCTGCGGCCAAACTGCGCGGCCGTATCGCGCCGACGTGTTTATCGCCCACTTTGGCCCGGCGGGCGTCACCGCCGCGAAGCTGCGGGAACTGGGCGTGATTGACGGCAAAATAGCAACCATTTTCCACGGTATCGACATCTCCAGCCGCGAGGTGCTGAACCACTATACGCCGGAGTATCAGCAGCTTTTCAGGCGCGGCGACATGATGCTGCCCATCAGCGATCTGTGGGCGGGACGCCTGAAAAACATGGGCTGCCCGGGAGATAAAATTGCCGTTTCGCGCATGGGCGTGGACTTAACGCGCTTTACCCGCCGCCCGGTGAAGGTGCCGGGCAAACCGCTGCAGATCATCTCCGTTGCGCGTCTGACCGAGAAGAAAGGCCTGCACGTGGCCATTGAAGCCTGCCGCCAGCTGAAAGCGCGCGGGGTGGATTTCCACTACCGCATTCTCGGCATTGGGCCGTGGGAGCGCCGTCTGCGGACGCTCATCGAACAGTATCAGCTGGAAGATGTCGTAGAGATGCCGGGCTTTAAGCCGAGCCATGAGGTTAAAACCCTGCTCGATGAGGCGGACGTGTTTCTGCTGCCTTCCGTGACGGGCGCCGATGGCGATATGGAAGGCATCCCGGTGGCGCTGATGGAGGCGATGGCCGTCGGTATTCCGGTGGTGTCGACCCTGCACAGCGGGATCCCGGAGCTGATCAAATCCGATCATTCCGGCTGGCTGGTGCCGGAGAATAACGCGATGGCCCTTGCCGACCGCTTAGCGGCCTTCAGCGACATCGACCAGCAGGCGCTGGAGCCCGTGCTGCACAATGCCCGCCAAAAAGTGGAAACCGATTTTAACCAGCAGGTGATCAATCGCCAGCTCGCGAGCCTGCTGCAAACGCTGTAACGCCGAGGATGTATGCTGAAAAAGATTACCCGACGCACCTTTGTCTCTTCTCTGTCCGTTCTGGCTGCCACGCCGCTGCTGTCGTCACGCATTGCGCGTGCGGCAGCCGGAAGAACGGTCTCTGTTAATCAGTACAATAACAACGACTGGATTGCCGCGTTTAAGCAGGCGTTTAATGACGGTGACACGGTCGTTGTCCCTGCCGGGCTGACCTGTGAAAACATCAACACGGGCATTTTCATTCCCGACGGAAAAACGCTGCTGATCCGCGGGGCGTTAACCGGCAACGGACGCGGCCGCTTTGTTCTGCAGGAAGGGAGCAGGGTGATCGGCGAGGGAGCCGGGCGCACGGAGAACATTACGCTTGACGTTCGCGGCTCTGACTGCGTCATTAAAGGGCTGGCGATGAGCGGTTTTGGCCCGGTGGCGCAGATTTACATTGGCGGCAAGAATGCCAGCGTGATGCGTAATTTGCTGATTGATAACATCAGCGTGAGTCAGGCCAACTACGCCATCCTGCGCCAGGGGTTCCACAACCAGGTGGACGGCGCCCGCATCATCAACAGCAAATTTAGCCATCTGCAGGGCGATGCGATTGAGTGGAACGTGGCCATTAACGATCGTAATATCCTGATCTCCGATCATGTCATCGACAACATCAACTGCACCAACGGCAAGATCAACTGGGGCATCGGCATTGGCCTCGCCGGCAGCACCTATGATAACGACTACCCGGAAAAGCAAACCGTGAAGAACTTCGTCGTGGCCAATATCACCGGCAGCAACTGTCGCCAGCTGGTGCACGTCGAAAACGGTAAGCATTTTGTTATCCGTAATATAAAGGCCAAAAATATTACCCCTGACTTCAGTAAAAAGGCGGGAATAGACAATGCCACGGTGGCCATTTATGGCTGTGATAATTTCATTATTGATAATGTCGACATGGTCAACAGTGCGGGAATGTTAATCGGCTACGGGGTGATAAAAGGCGATTATTTATCCATTCCGCAAAACTTTAAGCTCAATAATATTCACCTCGATAATCGACAGCTTGCGTATAAATTGCGCGGGATACAGATTTCATCCGGCAACGCCACCTCCTTTGTCGCAATAACCAACGTGCAAATGCAGCGTGCAACGCTGGAACTGCACAACAAGCCTCAGCATCTTTTTTTACGGAATATCAATGTGATGCAGGAAGCCGCTGTGGGTCCGGCGCTGAAGATAAATTTCGACCTGCGCAAAGATGTGCGGGGTAAATTTATGGCGAAAGACGAGACGCTGCTGTCGCTGGCGAACATAAAGGCGGTGAATGAGAAGGGGCAAAGCTCGGTGGATATTGACCGGGTCGACCAGCAGGTGGTGAATACGGAACGGCTGAACTTTGCGCTTCCGCACAGATAATCGCCAGTCGTCAATTTTGAGACTATTCCTGGCATAAAAACGTGATCTAATCAGATTACAACTACGGAAATTTGTAGTGCCAGGGCGTAACATTACCCATGAATTACGGCAAATCATGCTGGCGAAAACAGGTTTAAGAGCTATAATTCGTCAACCATTTTAAGGTGGAAGAAATAATGATTAATTTGAAAGCAGTCATTCCGGTAGCAGGCCTGGGCATGCATATGCTGCCAGCCACAAAAGCCATTCCTAAAGAGATGCTGCCGATCGTCGACAAGCCAATGATTCAATACATTGTCGACGAGATTGTTGCTGCAGGGATCAAAGAAATCGTCCTGGTTACCCATTCGTCCAAGAATGCGGTTGAGAACCACTTCGACACCTCTTACGAACTCGAAGCGTTGCTTGAGCAGCGCGTCAAACGCCAGCTGCTGGCAGAAGTGCAGTCCATCTGTCCGCCGGGCGTTACCATCATGAACGTGCGTCAGGCGCAGCCGCTGGGTCTGGGACACTCTATCCTGTGTGCTCGCCCTGTTGTCGGTGATAACCCGTTCATCGTTGTGCTGCCGGATATCATCATTGATACCGCGTCTGCCGATCCGCTGCGTTACAACCTGGCGGCCATGGTGGCGCGCTTCAACGAAACGGGTCGCAGCCAGGTGCTGGCGAAACGCATGAAGGGCGATCTCTCCGAGTACTCCGTGATTCAGACGAAAGAAGCGCTGGAGACGGAAGGGCAGGTGAGCCGCATCGTTGAGTTCATCGAAAAACCGGATCAGCCGCAGACGCTGGACTCAGACCTGATGGCGGTGGGCCGCTATGTCCTGAACGCAGATATCTGGGCGGAACTGGAAAAAACCGAACCAGGCGCCTGGGACCGTATTCAGCTGACCGACGCGATTGCCGAACTGGCGAAAAAACAGTCTGTTGACGCGATGCTGATGACCGGCGACAGCTACGACTGCGGTAAGAAAATGGGGTATATGCAGGCGTTTGTGAACTATGGTCTGCGTAACCTGAAGGAAGGGGCGAAGTTCAGAACCCGTATTGAGAAGTTGCTGGCAAACGACTGATATTTTCTTAGACGATTTGTATAAGCGGTAGCCATCATCAGGTATGTGAAAACATAACCAAAATGATGACTGCCGTTTTTTGTTATTATTCATAATGATAACATAGAGTTATCTGATTCAAATCGCGACAGATTTGTAACGATTTGTGCTTGTTTCTGTGGTCATTTAGGACGACAATTAACGCCAGTTTTTTGTCTGTATCCAGACCAGAAAATGCTTTTCTGCAAATTCAATCAGTGCACTGGTAGCTGTTAAGCCTGGGGCGGTAGCGTGCCCTCCATTCGCAATTGAATATTCAACGAACAGTTCTGGCCTATACAGTTGCTCGCGATTCTGCACATCTCGCGGGCAAAAAAATCAGATTGAGCAGATAGGGGATGGCAATGAAAGTATTGGTGACGGGTGGAACCGGGTTTCTAGGTACTGCTTTAGTCCGGACGTTGAAATCATCAGGACATGAGGTGATATTAACAACGCGCAAACAGGAGAATCCTGAACAGGGAATTTACAACATGGGTGATATCTCCGCCGATACCAACTGGGTTAACCTCCTTGAGGGATGCGAGGCTATCATTCATACAGCGGGAAGGGCGCATATCCTCAATGATGATGCACAGGATGCTTTGGCGGAATTTCGTAGGGTTAATCACGATGCGACCATGAAATTAGCGGCGGATGCCGCGACCTGCGGGGTAAAGCATTTTATTTTCGTCAGCTCGATCGGCGTCAACGGAAATGCTACCTCGGGAATCCCTTTTTCTGAAGCGTCAAAACCCCAGCCAACTTCTGATTATGCCATTTCTAAGCTTGAAGCCGAGCAAAGCCTGCTTAAAAACTTCTCCGGCAGCAATATGGCGATCACGATTGTTCGTCCTGCATTAATTTGTGGCGAAAATGCTCCCGGTAATATACAGCGTCTTTTGAAACTAGTGTCGAAAAACCTGCCGTTACCATTTAAAAACGTGAAGAATAAGCGAGCGCTTGTGTCGCTGGATAATGTCGTCAGTTTTATCAGCGAGTGCTTAATTAATGAAAAATCCAAAAATCAGCTCTATCTACTCGCAGATGCAGAACGACCTTCTACTGAGGATATGATTAATGCCTTTGCTTCAGGCATGAACATTAAAGCGAAAGTTATCTTTTTCCCAAAAGTGATCCTCAAAATATTACTTTCCGCTGTAGGTAAAGGCGGGATTTACGATCAGTTATTTGGCGATCTGGAAGTTGATGCCACCAAATCACGGGAGCATTTAAATTGGACGCCCCCTATAACGCTTTATGAAACGATGAGAAAAACGGCGAAGTATTATATCGAAGGTAATAGATAATGATGAATTTTGGGATTGTGATATTCGCTTTTTTGATCTCATGCGCGCTGACCTGGGGACTGCGAGGTTATGCCATCAAGCATAATGTTATCGATCGCCCAAACCAGCGAAGTTCGCATTCTGTGCCGACCCCTCGAGGTGGTGGCGTAGCGATCGTCCTGACGCTCCTGGTTGCTTTAGTAGGCCTTTATTTTAACCACACGCTAACGTTGGACAGCTTCCTGGGGTTATTTATTCCAGGTATAATTGTTGCCATCATCGGTTTCCTTGACGATCATGGTCATATTGCGGCCCGCTGGCGATTGTTGATGCATTTCCTGGCAGCGGCAATTGGTATCTATTACTTAGGTTCCTTCCCTGTAATTACGCTTTTTGGTTACGATCTATCCTTATCCTGGATTGGTATGATTCTGGGCTGTGTGTATCTGGTCTGGATGCTGAACTTATATAATTTCATGGACGGGATTAATGGCTTAGCCAGCGCAGAAGCAATCACCTTTGCCGTATGTAGTGCAATGTTGCTTGTTGTAAACCAGTACACAGACGTGCCTGGAAGCATTTATCCGCTTACTCTGGCCCTTATTGGTGCTGCGGCTGGCTTTATTGTATGGAATTTCCCGGTAGCGAAAATCTTCATGGGCGATGCCGGGAGTGGTTTCCTGGGGATAACCATCGGGCTGATAATCCTCCATATTGCGAAAGTAGATACGCATTTCTTTATCGCGGAATTATGTCTGCTCGGGGTGTTTATCGTTGATGCCACGACAACATTGCTGAGAAGGCTCGTGGCGGGTAAAAAGGTCTATGAAGCACATGCCAGCCATGCCTATCAAATCCTCGCTAGAAAATATGGCAATCATGTTCCGGTGACAATAATGGCGATCGCCGTCAACTTGCTGTGGCTTTTCCCAATCGCCTTCCTTATCGCCTCAGCCAAAATTGATGGTGTTGTTGGGTTGATTATCGCCTGGCTCCCGCTTTTCGCAGTAGCACTCAAATGTGGTGCAGGCGTAAAAGACAAAGAGAGCAACGTCAATGCATGACCTAATGATTTTAGGTGCAGGTGGACATGGACGAACCCTGTACGAGATGGCGGGACTTCTGGGGTATGAGGATATCGTTTTCCTTGACGATAATACATCTCCAATCGTTGATACGAATAAACTCATCATCGGTAAAATTTCTGAACTGAAATCACACATAAAAAATGTCAATCACATAGCTATCGGCATTGGGAATAATAAAGTCAGAGAACAACTCTTTCGGCAGCTTATTAGCTTAGGTATTTCCCCCGTAACGCTTATACATCCCTTCGCCTTTGTCAGTCCATCCGCAACGATTGCACATGGCGCTGTCGTATTAGCAGGGGCGGTGGTTGGTGCCAATGCGAAATTGGGTGCGGGGACAATTGTAAATAGCCATTCGACGGTTGATCATGATTCTATTCTGGACGACTTTGCCCACTTAGGGGTTGGTGTTCATCTTGCTGGAGGTGCTGTCATTGGTAAGTCAGCGTTTCTGCAGGCGGGTACAGTGGGTGGGTACAATGCAAAAGTAGACGATTACTCAGTATGTCCTGCTGGTACTGTTTTATAAACTGAATGCAAGCTTTAACGAGGCGACCAGTTTTAAGTATGCTAAATTATTTAATATCTTTACCCAGACCGATTAAACGTATTATTACGCTTTCGATAGATGTTGTACTTCTCTTATGCGCATTTTGGTTTGCATTTTGGGTGCGTATTGATTCAATGACTCCAATATATAGCACAGAGCATTGGTTATTTATATTTTCTATAATTATCGTCACTCTGGCAATATTTGTAAAGCTGGGGCTTTATCGAGCCGTTATTCGCTATATAACTGCAAAAATATTATTGGTTGTCACATTGGGGATGGTTATATCATCCATTTTGCTTATTATTGCAGCGTTTTATACCAATCTCTATTTGCCAAGAACGATTCCATTCATTTACTTCTCCTTCGGATTACTGCTCATTGCAGGATCTCGACTTGGGATGAGAATGTTGGTAAATCGTGGGCTAAACCTGGGCACTCGGGTGGTAATTTATGGTGCTGGAGCATCGGGCCGTCAATTACTGCCTGCGCTGAGCCAGATGGACGAATATTATCCTGTTGCTTTCGTCGATGATAACCGCGCTCTGCAAGGCCAGGTTATTCACGGCGTCAGCGTTTTCGCGCCTGAAAAACTGCCATGGTTGGTTGAGAAATACGAAGCGAAGAAAATTTTGCTAGCCATGCCAAGCGCTAGTCGAGCCAGAAAAAACGAAGTCATCAAAACTCTGGAAGGTTTACCTTGCGAGGTGCTCTCCATTCCGGGAATGGTCGATCTGGTAGAGGGTAAAGCGCGTATTGATGCGTTGCGTAAAGTCGTAATTACCGATCTGTTGGGCCGCGACCCTGTTTCACCCATTCCGGAACTTATATCCCGTAACATTAATGGGAAAACGGTTATGGTTACCGGCGCAGGAGGGTCTATTGGGTCTGAGTTATGCCGACAGATAATTAAAAATAAGCCGAACCAACTCATTCTGTTCGAACTGTCTGAGTTCTCACTGTACTCAATCGATTCAGAACTGCGTAATCTGAATTTAAGTCAGGATTTTAAGGTTAAAATTTATCCAATACTTGGCAACGTGCAGGATAGAGAGCATCTCGAAAGATTAATCAAAGCATTCAACGTCGATACAATTTATCACGCGGCAGCGTACAAACATGTTCCACTTGTTGAGTTTAATGTTCTCGATGGCGTCAGAAATAATATTTTTGGTACGCTGAGCTGCGCTCAGGCGGCAGCGAATTGCGGTGTAGAAAGCTTTGTTTTAATTTCGACCGATAAAGCAGTTCGTCCTACGAATACAATGGGGGCAACTAAACGTATGGCAGAACTCGTGCTGCAGGCGCTGGCTAAAGAAACCAGTAAAACCTGTTTCAGCATGGTTCGCTTTGGTAACGTTTTAGGTTCGTCAGGTTCTGTAGTACCGTTGTTTGAAAAACAGATCGCAGCGGGTGGTCCCGTGACGCTGACCCATGAGAATATTACGCGCTACTTTATGACGATCCCTGAAGCGGCACAGTTGGTAATACAGGCGGGAGCCATGGGTACGGGAGGCGATGTTTTTGTATTGGATATGGGGGAACCCGTCAAGATCATCGATCTTGCGCACCGCATGATTACACTGCAAGGCCTCACCGTTCGAGACGATAAAAATCCTTATGGTGATATCGCTATAAAAACGACGGGTCTGCGCCCCGGTGAGAAACTATATGAAGAGTTACTTATCGGCGACAATGTTTCTACGACACAGCACCCGCGTATCAGGACTGCTAACGAAGTGATGTTGCCGTGGAGTGAGATGAGCATTATTCTCCACGACCTCGACAAAGCCTGCTGCGATTTCGACTACGAACGCGTGCGTGAAATCCTGTTACAGGCCCCTGCAGCGTTCAATCCAACCGATGGTATCTGTGACTTACTCTGGAATGAAAAGGTAAGTTAAAATAGTAGATTGTTCTTTTCTCCGCCCTGGATGCTTGTCGATAGCTACCAGGGCGACGGAATGTAATTGATTGTTTCTAAAAACATTAAGAGCGAAATAAACGTGAAAATACTGGTCACTGGTGGAGCAGGCTTTATTGGGTCTGCAGTGGTACGACACATTATCAATGATACTCAAGATTCTGTTATTAACGTCGATAAACTTACTTACGCAGGCAATCTTGAATCGCTGGCCGATGTCTCACACAGCGATCGCTATCATTTTGAACATGCCGATATCTGCGACAGCGACGCCATGGCGCGTATTTTTGCAGAACACCAGCCGGATGCCGTGATGCATTTGGCCGCCGAGAGCCACGTTGATCGCTCAATTACCGGCCCGGCAGCTTTTATCGAGACTAACATTCTGGGCACTTATGTGCTTCTGGAAGCGAGCCGTAAGTACTGGGCAGAGTTAAGTGCTGATAAAAAAGCGTCATTCCGTTTCCATCATATTTCTACAGATGAAGTGTATGGCGATCTTCCGCACCCGGATGAAGTTGCAGAGGGTTCCAGGCTGCCTCTGTTTACTGAAACTACCGCTTATGCCCCAAGTAGTCCATATTCTGCATCTAAAGCGTCAAGCGATCATTTGGTCCGTGCCTGGCTGCGCACCTATGGCTTCCCGACTATAGTGACCAACTGTTCTAACAACTACGGTCCTTACCACTTCCCTGAAAAACTTATCCCGCTGGTCATTCTCAATGCGCTGGATGGTAAAGCCTTGCCTGTTTACGGTAAAGGCGATCAAATTCGTGACTGGCTGTACGTTGAAGATCACGCCCGTGCGTTATATACCGTGGTGACGAAGGGTAAGATCGGGGAGACCTATAACATCGGTGGCCACAATGAAAAACAAAACCTTGATGTGGTAAATACCATTTGCTCGCTTCTTGATGAGATTGTACCGAAGGAGAGCTCCTATCGTGACCAGATAACGTATGTTGCTGACCGTCCGGGCCACGATCGTCGCTACGCGATTGATGCCGAAAAAATTAGTAAGGAACTTGGCTGGAAGCCTCAGGAAACGTTCGAAAGTGGCATTCGCAAAACCGTAGAATGGTACCTGGCGAACACACAATGGGTAGAGAACGTGAAAAGCGGCAGTTACAAATCCTGGATTGAAGAAAACTATGGAGATCGTGCCTGATGAATATTCTTCTATTCGGTAAAACCGGACAGGTAGGTTGGGAGCTACAACGTGCCCTAGCGCCGCTGGGTAATTTGATTGCTGTTGACGTCCAGTCTCAAGAGTATTGCGGCGATTTCAGCAATCCAGAAGGTGTTGCAGAAACTGTGCGTCGTATTAAGCCAGATGTGATCGTTAACGCCGCTGCGCACACCGCTGTTGATAAGGCTGAGTCAGAACCCGAATTCGCTCAGCTTCTGAATGCCACCAGTGTCGAAGCGATTGCTAAAGAGGCCCAAAAATTGGGAGCCTGGGTTGTTCATTATTCCACAGATTACGTATTCCCGGGTGATGGAAATACCCCCTGGCTGGAAACTGACGCCACTGCTCCGCTTAATGTTTATGGTGAGACCAAACTAGCGGGTGAAAAAGCGTTAAGTGAAAATTGCTCACGCCATTTGATTTTCCGGACGAGCTGGGTTTATGCCGGCAAAGGGAATAATTTCGCGCGAACTATGTTGAGACTGGCAAAAGAGCGTTCTGAGCTGTCTGTTATTAACGACCAATTTGGCGCACCTACAGGAGCTGAATTATTAGCTGACTGCACGGCTCATGCTATTAGGGTTGCTCTAAATAAGCCAGAAGTTGCGGGAACTTATCATCTGGTTGCCAGTGGTACGACAACCTGGTACGACTATGCCTCGCTGGTATTCGAAGAGGCGCGTAAAGCAGGAATCGAATTGGCATTAAACCAGCTTCATGGGGTTCCGACCAGCGCGTACCCGACCCCAGCAAAACGTCCGGCAAACTCCCGTCTGAATACTTTAAAGTTCCAGCAGAATTTCAACCTTGTATTGCCGCAGTGGGAGGCGGGGGTTAAGCGTATGCTGACTGAGTGGTTTACAGCGACTGCGATTTAATAATGATCAAGATGCCTGGGAATGGGCATCTCATGAATATAGAGATGATGAAATGAAAACGCGTAAAGGTATTATTCTGGCAGGTGGCTCTGGTACTCGTCTATATCCAGTGACAATGGCTGTTAGTAAACAATTATTGCCTATTTATGATAAGCCGATGATTTACTATCCGCTTACAACGCTGATGCTGGCTGGCATTCGAGATATTTTAATTATTAGCACTCCTCAGGATACACCACGTTTCGAACAACTTCTGGGTGATGGAAGCCAGTGGGGGCTTAATCTACAATACAAAGTTCAGCCGAGCCCGGATGGATTAGCACAGGCCTTTATCATTGGTGAAGAGTTCATTGGTAAAGATGATTGTGCCCTGGTACTGGGAGATAACATTTTCTATGGTCACGATCTTCCGAAATTGATGGATACTGCCGTCAATAAAGAAAATGGATCAACTGTCTTTGCCTATCACGTTAACGACCCTGAGCGTTACGGCGTTGTCGAATTCGACAAAAATGGTACAGCCATCAGCCTGGAAGAAAAACCGTTGGAACCGAAGAGCAATTATGCGGTGACGGGGCTTTATTTCTACGATAACAGTGTCGTTGAAATGGCGAAAAATTTGAAACCGTCAGCACGTGGTGAGCTGGAAATCACGGATATCAACCGTATTTATATGGAGCAGGGAAAACTTTCTGTTGCTATGATGGGTCGTGGTTTTGCCTGGCTCGATACAGGAACTCACCAGAGTTTGATTGAAGCGAGTAACTTCATTGCAACCATCGAAGAGCGTCAGGGACTTAAAGTTGCTTGCCCTGAAGAAATTGCCTATCGTAAAGGGTTTATTGATGCTGATCAGGTTAAAAAACTTGCGGCGCCTTTATCAAAAAACCAATATGGACAATATTTGCTGAAAATGATCAAAGGTTATTAACTGATGAATATTATTAAAACAGAGATTCCAGAAGTATTAATCTTTGAACCAAAAGTTTTTGGGGATGAACGTGGTTTTTTCATGGAAAGTTTCAATCAAAAGAAATTTGAAGATGCAGTCGGACAACAGATAGATTTTGTTCAAGATAACCACTCAAAATCATCTAAAGGCGTGCTTCGTGGATTGCATTATCAGAAAGAACCCTATGCTCAAGGGAAGCTGGTTCGCTGTGTCGCAGGTGCAGTATTTGACGTAGCTGTTGATATCCGTAAGCAATCTCCGACATTTGGTAAATGGGTTGGTGTTATTCTTTCTGCCGAAAATAAACGCCAATTGTGGATTCCTGCGGGATTCGCCCATGGTTTTCTTACATTACAAGAT
Organism: Enterobacter sp. 01-M-03-SI-ECC; assembly: GCF_047530215.1. Classification (NCBI taxonomy): domain Bacteria; kingdom Pseudomonadati; phylum Pseudomonadota; class Gammaproteobacteria; order Enterobacterales; family Enterobacteriaceae; genus Enterobacter; species Enterobacter sp. 01-M-03-SI-ECC. The sequence goes on along the minus strand of NZ_JBLKDA010000001.1, from coordinate 324,588 downwards.
AATACTGAATTCTTATACAAAACAACAGATTACTATCATCCAGAAGCTGAAGGTTCCATTCTCTGGAATGATGAAGAAATTGGTATAGATTGGCCTAAAGAAGACAATGTTATTTTATCTAGTAAGGATAAAGATGCTCCACTGATGAGTTTTTTGATTAAAAGTAAAATTATATGAGTTTAATTAAGAACAGCAGCTGGAATATATTTGGACTTGCGCTTCCATTATTAATGGCTATCCCCGTTATGGGGATTTTAGCAAGATCACTCGGAGTGGAACGCTTTGGTCTTTTTACAATCGCATATGCCCTAATGGGCTATGCGAGTGTTTTCGATGGTGGGCTATCGAGGGCTGTTATACGATTTGTTTCTACACATCGAAACGATGATAATCAAGTTAATGCTATTCTTGGAACATCACTTTATGCTGTGACAGGGCTTAGCATTATTATCGTTCTGCTTGGATATTTTTTTGCTCCTTCGTTAGCAATATTTTTGAATGTTTCTCCTGAGCTCCTCAATGAATTGACGCTAGCACTTCGTTTGCTAGTATTATGCGTGCCGGCTTTGTTGCTTACACAAGTCTGGAGAGCTTATCTTGAGGGCGTTGAGAAATTCTCAAGTCTCAATATTCAACAGGTCACAACAAGTCCATTTATCATTCTACTCCCTCTTTTTGCAGTACTATATTCTCCGACCTTGACCTCGGCTGTATGTGGGTTAGTTGCTGGAAGATGGATAGTTGCACTAATAAGTTGGAAAGTTTGTGAAAGCCACCTTAAAGAATTTCGACGGATTTTTAGAAAGGATGTTTTTTTAGAACTAATGAGCTTCGGTGGATGGGTTACTCTAAGTAATATAATCGGACCACTGATGGGGTTTGTCGATCGATTTGCAGTTTCTCATTTTTCTGGTGCAAGCGTTGTGGCTCACTATTCTGGGCCCTCTGATATGGTCGCAAGATTATCTTTATTCCCAGGTGCTGTTGCCAGAGCGTTATTTCCAAAATTAAGCTATTCAAAATCGAAAGATTCTCATTCAGTCTATCATCGTACTTTGTGGTCGGTATTTTTGTTTTCCATACTACTTGCTGCTCCTTTTTTTATCTTTTCAAGCGATATTTTAGGCTTGTGGTTAGGTAAAGAATATATGGGGGATGCGGCACAAATATTTAAGATTTTATTATTAGGCTTTGTCTTTAATTCAGTCGCGCAGATCTGCTTTGCAAAAATACAGTCCGCAGGACATGCAAAATGGACGGGAATTGTGCATATTATCGAATTTTTCCCGTACCTCGCGATTCTATATTATCTGACTACAACCTATTCCATCTTTGGTGCCGCCGTTGCATTTTTATTAAGATCATTTGCCGATTTTTTAATTTTATTTTATGTTGAAAAATTTGGAATTCGTATGAAAACAGGTGGCTAAAATGGATGTTATAATCGCGTTGATAATAGTTTATACATGCGGTTTATTGCTTTGTTTTTATCTCAAGCTCGAGTGGATTCATCCAGCTGTAGTTCATGCATTACTATGGTTACTTTCTTCCGTCCTGGCATTATCCTTTTCAGAGGATGAATTTTTACCAAAGTTTTACTTTATACTTTATGCTAATTTGGCTTTCTTTATTGCTGCTATTATTGGTGGGGAAACAACTTCCCCTAAAATTATGGGAAGAATTGAATATGGACGGCAACGTGTTTGGCCAAATCTTATTCCATTTATATTCATAATTTCATTTTATTCTGTTATCCTGCTAAAGTTCAGCGTTAGCACACTATGGAATATTTCTGCTTTTCGAGATTATCTCGTAGCAGATGATGGTGCAAATTTTGGCCTTTTAGGTCGATTGGCATTGCTCTCGCTTTTTTCGTCATGTTTTTTACTTATAGCTCATCGAAAGCTATTTTGGTTGACCTTTGTTCTTTCTGTACCAATGTTATTGCTGCTCGGTGCAAAAGTTTTGGTGTTGCTATATCTATCGACAATCCTTATTTTGACCCCTAAAAGACTTAAGCTTTCTAAAGTTATAATTTTTGGAGGTGGATTTATATTGTGTTTTCTTGGGGGGATGAGAATGCGTTATCCAGAAGCTTCTATAGAATTAATATTCTATTATCTTTATAATTATGTTTCTGGTGGAATTTTGGCATTTTCACAATTAAATGATTCTGCCTCTCAAGAGTTCGGTTACTATTCATTTAGAAATATATATCTATGGTTAACGTTTATTCACCCTTTTAAAATAGCTAGTATTTTACAAGATTGGGTGAATGTCCCATTCCCCACAAATATATATACTTATTTAAGACCTTATTTTCTTGATTTTGGATATTTTTCAGTTATTTTCCCTGCATTTTTTGGTTTCCTTTCAGGGCGAGTTTATACCTGGAAATACAAGAACCTAAAGGCTTATTATGTTGTTTATCCGATAGTGCTTTACGCAATTTTAATGCAGCTTTTTGATGATCAATACCTGACATGGTTATCGAATTGGATCTTGCTGATTTTTGTTGGCTATCTTATGATGTATGGGAAGAAAAATGTTAGAAATAGCGGCATTAATAGTAACTTTTAATCCTGATGTTCAGATCCTTGCTAAGCTCATTGAGCGTCTGAAAGCTTCTGAACTGAGTATAAAAATATATTTGATTGACAATGCAAGTGAAAATGCTCAGGTTTTAAAAAACAACTATTCGTCAGAGCATGATTTTATTTTTCTTCAAGAAAATATAGGCTTGGCTAGTGCACAAAACATCCTACTTAAAAAAGTCATAGATTCTGATTCAGATGCAGTACTTTTCTTTGATCAGGATTCAGAACCAACTGATGAATTTATTAGTTCTCTATCACAAGGGTTGATGGAACTTAACGCCAAAGGACATAAGGTTGGTGCTGTTGGACCTGTTTTTTATGATCCCAGAACAGGAACAAATACTCCCTTTTCATTAATTGATGGATGTCGTATTAGAAGCATTTATCCAAAATCCTCTGATCCGCTCAAAGTTTCTTTTCTTATAAATTCAGGAATGTTAGTTCCTGTTGAAGTATTAAAGAAAGTGGGTTTGATGCGAGATGAGTTATTTATTGATTATATTGATATAGAATGGTGTTTGAGAACAGCTAGTAATGGGTATTCTTTATATGCGATACCCGATGCCAAAATGAGTCATACAATTGGAGATGAGCGGAAGCTTTTTCTGGGAAGAGAAGTGAGTATACATAGCCCATTAAGACGCTACTATCTTGCAAGAAACTCAATTTATATGATGAGATTATCATATGTTCCTATTGGATATAAATTTAGAGAGGCCATTTTTTCAACGATTCGTACGATAATGTTTGTTGCCTGCGGGGATAAAAAAAGACTGTATATTAAATATATTCTTCGTGGATGGAAGGATGGGATTCTGGGGAAATATGGAAAGTATGCGGGTTAAATTCTTGCGACTGTAACAGATTTGTTTTAAGGAGTTTTAATTGATTAGTTCGGTCACTGTAACTTATAATCCAGACATTGATTGTTTTAAGGCACAGTTACAATCTCTTCAACATCAACTGGATAATTGTGTAATCGTAGACAATGGTTCAAAAAATGTAGTGGAGATTGAAAGTTTGTGCCAACAGTTCCAATACGATTTAATTAAATTGAATACAAATCGTGGACTTTCCTATGCACAAAATATTGGTATCGAAAATGCAATATCACGTGGTGCTGATTATTTATTACTGCTTGACCAGGATAGTGTGCTAGGAGCTGATTTTATTAGCGCCATGAGTCAGATATATACCCAGTATAACGTTGGCATTCTGGGTCCATCGTTTTATGATCCACACACAAACGAACTCTATTGGGGCACTAATTATATCGGCCCATTTATTAAACGAACACAGATACAGGAAATAACGGATGTAACTTATGTTATTGCGTCTGGTTCCTTCTTTTCCTCAGAAGTTTATAAAAAGGTTGGCAAGATGGAAGAGGCGTTATTTGTTGATTATATTGATGTGGAGTGGGCTCTGCGTGCCAAAAAATTAGGGTATCGTGTAGCAATGACTAACAAAGCATCCATGGCCCACACGATCGGTGATTCAAGGCTGAATTTGTTAGGGCGAAAAATTTCTGTCCATAGCCCTATGCGACGTTACTTTCTGGTAAGAAATAGTTTCTTTATGATTAGGAAACCATATATTCCTGTAGGATATAAAATTCGGGAGATTTTCCTGAATTTTGTTCGCGCAGGAATATCTTTAATTCTTAACAAAGAAAAAAAGAAAACGTTGATGATGATATTCTACGGTGTCTCTGACGGTCTTTCAGGTAGATTCGGACCATTCAATAGAAACTAATATCAGTTCTATGTCTCGTTGCAAGTTAGTGGAAGTGAGTGACGATATACTTCTTGAACTGTTTCTAAAGCAACGAAAATTCTTTACATGATTGCATGAGCGAATGAAAATCGGTGAGGCTCAGACTCGTTTGCGTGATATGACATACGCTTAGTAAATGATGGTTGTTAAGTTGATTTAATCGTTGAAGCACAAAGCGCTCTGGTTGATGAATTTCTCGCATTGGATGTGAAAGTTTATTTTATACCAGAGCTTTCAAGGAAAACATTACATTATTTAAGAAGTTATAAACTTTAAACTTACGCGCAAAATTATATAATAATCTCTTCAGCATATAATGCGCTTCATTCCTCTGAAACAGGAATTGTAGCATATTTTTCATGAAAAACTTCTCATTCAATGCAATGTATAATAAAACTGTTGGACTTTATCAAAAAGCAATAAATAAAAAACGTAATAAATGATTTGATTTGTTATCAATCATGATTAAGTTCAATTATAAATGAAACATACCTGTACTTTTATTGCGGTTTAAAATACATCCAGTTTTGTGTCGTCTTAGGTGATCAAGGCCACAAATGCCTATCTCTGACCCCGATTTATGAGTTAAGATTCTTGCAAATTATATCTGTCGGGGTTACCCGACAGTGACCACACCTGACAGGAGTATGTAATGTCCAAGCAACAGATCGGCGTTGTCGGTATGGCAGTGATGGGGCGCAACCTGGCGCTCAACATCGAAAGCCGTGGTTATACCGTCTCCGTTTTCAACCGCTCCCGTGATAAGACCGAAGAAGTCATTGCCGAAAATCCAGGCAAGAAACTGGTTCCTTTCTATACGGTTAAAGAATTCGTTGAGTCTCTGGAAACACCTCGTCGTATCCTGTTAATGGTGAAAGCGGGCGCAGGTACCGATGCAGCCATCGACTCCCTGAAGCCATACCTCGAAAAAGGTGACATCATCATTGATGGTGGTAACACCTTCTACCAGGACACCATTCGTCGTAACCGTGAGCTGTCAGCTGAAGGCTTCAACTTCATCGGTACCGGTGTATCCGGTGGTGAAGAGGGCGCGCTGAAAGGCCCATCCATCATGCCTGGTGGCCAGAAAGATGCATACGAACTGGTTGCACCTATTCTGACCAAAATCGCAGCCGTCGCTGAAGATGGCGAGCCTTGCGTAACCTATATCGGTGCGGATGGTGCAGGTCACTATGTGAAAATGGTGCACAACGGTATCGAATACGGCGACATGCAGCTGATTGCTGAAGCGTATTCCCTGCTGAAAGGCGGCCTGAACCTCTCTAACGAAGAGCTGGCTGAAACCTTCACCGAGTGGAACAAAGGCGAGCTGAACAGCTATCTGATCGACATCACCAAAGATATCTTCACGAAAAAAGATGAAGAGGGTAAATACCTGGTTGATGTGATTCTGGATGAAGCAGCCAACAAAGGTACCGGTAAATGGACCAGCCAGAGCTCGCTGGATCTGGGCGAGCCGCTGTCTCTGATCACCGAGTCCGTCTTCGCTCGCTACATCTCTTCTCTGAAAGAGCAGCGCGTTGCGGCATCTAAAGTGCTGTCTGGCCCACAGGCCAAACCAGCCGGTGATAAAGCTGAATTCGTTGAGAAAGTGCGTCGTGCCCTGTACCTGGGTAAAATCGTCTCTTACGCGCAGGGCTTCTCTCAGCTGCGTGCCGCATCAGACGAGAACAACTGGGATCTGAACTACGGTGAAATCGCGAAGATCTTCCGCGCGGGTTGCATTATTCGTGCGCAGTTCCTGCAGAAAATCACCGATGCCTACGCTGAAAACGCCGGTATCGCTAACCTGTTGCTGGCACCGTACTTCAAAAAGATTGCGGACGAATACCAGCAGGCGCTGCGTGATGTGGTTGCCTATGCTGTTCAAAACGGTATCCCGGTTCCGACCTTCTCTGCTGCAGTAGCGTACTACGACAGCTACCGTTCCGCCGTTCTGCCTGCCAACCTGATTCAGGCACAGCGTGACTACTTCGGTGCGCATACTTACAAACGCACCGATAAAGAAGGCGTGTTCCATACCGAATGGATGGAATAAGTTAACACCTCGCTATTCGCAACCCGGAGCCTGTCTCCGGGTTTTTTTATGCAAAAATGTCGCCTGTTATTCGAAGTAGTCCGAATCTCATGCCGCTCGAAGCGATTACTCCTGGTTTGCCTTGACAGTTAACTTTGCCAGGAGGTACAAAGCCCAACAGTTATGTTTATCGCGATGGTCTGGCGGCCATCAGTACAGTTAACTCACAGAAGTCATTAGCGAATGAAAATAACAATCTCCGGAACAGGGTATGTCGGTCTTTCTAACGGCATTCTGATTGCTCAAAATCATGAAGTGGTTGCGCTGGATATCGTGCAGTCCAAAGTGGATATGCTCAATCAGAAAAAATCGCCGATTGTGGATAAAGAAATCCAGGACTATCTCAGCAACAAACCGCTGAATTTTCGCGCCACGACAGATAAAGAAGATGCATACCGCAATGCGGATTACGTCATCATTGCGACGCCTACTGACTACGATCCTAAAACCAACTACTTCAACACCTCAACCGTAGAAGCGGTGATCAAGGACGTTATCGCGATCAACCCAGATGCGGTGATGGTCATTAAATCGACTATTCCTGTCGGTTTTACCAAATCCATCAAAGAGAAGTTTGGTATCGATAATATCTTCTTCTCGCCGGAATTCCTGCGTGAGGGGAGAGCCCTTTACGATAACCTGCATCCTTCCCGAATCGTGATTGGCGAACGCTCTGAGCGCGCAGAACGTTTTGCCGCGCTGCTTCAGGAAGGCGCAGTGAAGAAAGATATTCAGGTACTGTTCACGGACTCCACCGAAGCGGAGGCGATTAAGCTCTTCGCAAACACGTACCTGGCAATGCGGGTTGCTTATTTTAATGAGCTCGACAGCTATGCAGAAAGTCTTGGTCTGAACACCCGTCAGATTATTGAAGGGGTTTGCCTCGACCCACGCATTGGCAACCACTACAACAACCCGTCATTTGGCTACGGTGGCTATTGTCTGCCGAAAGATACGAAGCAGCTGCTGGCAAACTATCAGGCGGTGCCAAATAACCTGATTTCGGCGATTGTTGATGCTAACCGCACGCGCAAAGACTTCATCTCCGATTCCATCCTTGCGCGCCAGCCGAAAGTGGTCGGCGTTTATCGTCTGATCATGAAGAGCGGTTCCGATAACTTCCGCGCTTCTTCCATTCAGGGGATCATGAAGCGTATCAAGGCGAAAGGGGTGGAGGTGGTCATCTATGAGCCAGCCATGCCGGACGACCAGTTCTTCAATTCCCGGGTGATCCGCGATCTGGATGCTTTCAAGAAAGAAGCCGATGTCATCATCTCAAACCGCATGGCGGAAGAGCTGGCTGACGTGGCGGATAAGGTTTATACCCGCGATCTGTTTGGTAGTGATTGATTCTCTGTTTTATCCTGTAAAAAACCCGGCTGATATGCCGGGTTTTTTTATGTTCAGACCTTATAGTAGTCGCGGTACCAGTCAACGAAGTTTTTCACGCCATCTTTAACCGAGGTCTGCGGCTTAAATCCAATTGCGTCATAAAGTGGCTGAGTATCGGCGCTGGTTTCCAGTACATCCCCGGGCTGGAGCGGCATCATATTTTTTTCCGCTTTTTTACCCAGAGCGTCCTCCAGGGCGAGAATATAGTCCATGAGTTCTACGGGTGAACTGTTACCGATGTTGTAAACCCGGTATGGCGCCGAGCTGGTCGCCGGTGAGCCTGTCTCCACCGTCCATTCGCTGTCTGCCTGCGGGATCACATCCTGCAGGCGAATAATCGCTTCAGAAATGTCATCGATATAAGTGAAGTCGCGCTTCATCTTACCGTAGTTATAGACGTCAATACTTTTGCCTTCAATCATCGCCTTCGTAAACTTGAATAGCGCCATATCCGGGCGTCCCCACGGGCCGTAAACGGTGAAGAAGCGCAGGCCGGTGGTCGGGAGATTGTAGAGATGCGAATAGGTATGCGACATCAGCTCATTGGCTTTTTTGGTCGCGGCATAAAGAGACACCGGATGGTCAACGGAATCGTCAGTTGAGAATGGCATCTTGCGGTTGAGACCATATACAGAGCTGGAGGAGGCATAAAGAAGATGCTGAACGTGGTTATGTCGGCAGCCTTCCAGCACGTTGAGGTGGCCAATCAGGTTGGCTTCCGCGTAAACGTGAGGGTTTTCCAGGGAGTAGCGTACGCCCGCCTGTGCGGCCAGATGAATCACGCGATCAAACTTCTCGCGTGCGAAAAGCGCTGCCATACCTTCGCGGTCGGCTAACTCCAGCGTGTGGAAGGTGAAGCTCTCGGAATTTAGCCTTTCCAGCCGCGCCAGTTTCAGATTGACATCGTAGTAGTCATTCAGATTATCAACACCAACAACCTGATGACCCGCCTCAAGGAGGCGTTTACTGACATTCGCACCAATAAAACCTGCTGCACCCGTGACCAAAAATTTCATAGCTTCCCTCATAAACCTGTCATCTTACTGATGCCATAGCGCATCACATGGCGGCTATGATAGCGCGAAGGGTTAAAGTTACATAACCCATCTTTCCGATATTACTCATCGGATTCTTATAGAAAAATCCACGGCATTGGATAAACTATACAAACAAAATTAAGTTCGCCCTTTTTTATCAGTTAGGGATTGTATGACGCAAAACAACAATAGCCAGGTCAGTCGAAGCAATGAGCCTGAGCAAATTGATTTACTTGATTTAATGCTGCAACTGTGGCGCGGGAAGTGGACGATAGCAATCTTTGTTGTTGTTTTTATTGCCCTGGCTGTAGGATATCTGTCTGTCGCGAAAGAAAAATGGACGTCAAGTGCGATTATCGCACAACCTGATGCGGCTCAAATTGCAACCTATTCCAATGCATTGAACATCCTGTACGGTAGCGCTGCGCCCTCCATGCAGGACACTCAAATACGCGCTATTGGTCGTTTCAATTCTTCCTTCTCTGCGTTAGCTCAGGCACTTGAAAATCAGGAAGAACCTGAAAAACTGACAATCGAACCTGCTGTTAAGGGAGAAGCGTTACCTTTAAGTGTTTCCTATACCAGCACTTCATCCGAAGCTGCTCAAAAGCAGCTGGCGCAATATATCCAGCAGATTGATGAGCAAACGGCGAAAGAACTTACTGTTGACCTCAAGGACAACATTAAGGAACAGATCAAGACCCTGAACGATTCCCTGCAAAACCAGGAGAAGGTTGCTCAGGAGCAGAAAGATCTGCGTATCAAACAGATTGCTGAGGCGCTAAAAAACGCTGAGGCTGCTAAAATTACCTCCCCGCAGATCCAACAAACTCAGGATGTCACGCAGGAAACTATGTTCCTGCTGGGAAGCGAGGGGCTGAAATCAATGATTGAAAATGAGGCATCTCGTCCACTGGTCTTTTCTGCAGCATACTATCAGACCAGGCAAAACTTGCTGGATATTCAAAACCTGAACGTCAACCCTGAGACAATCCACGTCTACCGTTACGTCATGAAACCGGATCTGCCAGTTCGTCGTGATAGTCCGAAAAAAGCGGTTATTTTGATCCTATCCATTTTGCTTGGTGCTGTGGTCGGTTCTGCAGTTTTACTGGGCCGCAACGCATTGCGCAACTACAAGCCAAAAGCCTGATTCACATCAGATATAAAAAAAACCGGGGAAATTCCCCGGTTTTTTTATTTGTGACGCTTACGAAGATTCTCTATCACCGCCGTCAAATCCAGATCCTGATCCTGCAGCAGCACCAGCAGGTGGTACATTAAATCCGACGCTTCATTCGTTAGCTCCTCGCGGTCATGCACCGTCGCGGCCAGGGCCGTTTCCACGCCTTCTTCCCCCACCTTTTGCGCAATTCGCTTAGTCCCGCTGGCGTACAGCTTCGCGGTATAGGAACTTTCAGGATCGGCCGTTTTACGCTCTGCCAGCAGCTGTTCCAGTTGATACAGGAACAGCCACTGGTGACTCGCTTCGCCGAAGCAGCTGCTGGTGCCCTTATGGCAGGTTGGGCCGATTGGGTTGGCCAGCACCAGCAGGGTGTCGTTATCGCAGTCCGGCGCCATGCTGACCACATTCAGGAAATGACCAGAGGTTTCACCTTTGGTCCACAGTCGCTGTTTGGTGCGGGAGAAGAAAGTCACCTTGCCGCTGTCGAGGGTTTTCGCCAGCGCGTCCTGGTTCATATATCCCAGCATCAGCACTTCGCCTGATACGGCATGCTGGACAACTACCGGCAGTAATCCGTCGGTTTTTTCCCAGTCCAGCTGCGCCTGTTGTTGCTCTGTTAACATACCCTGATCTCCACGCCCTGGTCTGCCAGGTACGTTTTTAACTCACCAATATTGATAATCTGCTTGTGGAACACGGACGCGGCCAGCGCGCCGTCCACGTTCGCGTCGCGGAAGGCTTCCAGGAAGTGTTCCATGGTGCCCGCACCGCCGGAGGCAATCAGCGGAACGTGGCAGACCGCGCGGACTTTTTTCAGCTGCTCAAGGTCGTACCCGTTACGCACGCCGTCCTGGTTCATCATGTTGAGGACAATTTCGCCCGCGCCACGCCTCTGCACTTCCTGCACCCAGTCGAGCGTTTCCCACTGCGTCACGCGCGTGCGGCTCTCATCGCCGGTATACTGGTTGACGTGGTACTTGCCCGTGGCGGCGTCATACCAGGTGTCGATTCCCACCACAATACACTGCACGCCAAAACGATCGGCGAGGTGAGTGATCAGCTCCGGGTCGGCCAGGGCAGGGGAGTTGATGGAAATCTTGTCGGCGCCAAACGAGAGAATTTTGGCGGCGTCATCGGCGGACTTAATCCCGCCCGCCACGCAGAACGGAATGTCGATCACTTCCGCCACGCGCGCGACCCAGCTTTTGTCGACCACGCGGCCATCGCTGGACGCGGTAATATCGTAGAACACCAGCTCGTCTGCGCCTTCATCGGCATAGCGTTTTGCCAGCGGGACGATGTCGCCAACGATCTCGTGGTTGCGGAACTGCACGCCTTTCACGACCTGACCATCGCGTACGTCCAGGCAAGGGATTATCCGTTTTGCCAGCATTGAATCGCCTCCGTCACCGTAAATTTACCTTCCAGCAGGGCCCGGCCCACAATCACGCCCTTCACGCCGGTTCCGCGCAGCGCGGCAATATCGTTTAAATCACCAATTCCGCCCGACGACTGGAACGCCACCTGCGGATAACGCGCGCAAACCTCTTCATACAGCGAGACGTTAGAGCCCGCCAGCGTGCCGTCGCGGGAGATGTCCGTGCAGAGCACGTGTTTGAGACCAACGGGAAGATACATGTTGACCAGCTCTTCCAGCGTCACGCCGGAGTTCTCCTGCCAGCCGCTGACAGCCACCTGCTTATTGCCCTGTTCGTCAATGCGCACGTCCAGCGCCAGCACCAGGGCATCGGCGCCAAAGCGGCGGAACCAGCTTTTCACGATCTCAGGATTTTTCACAGCGGTTGAACCCACCACCACGCGGGCGACGCCAGCGTCGAGCAGCGCCGCGACGTCATCTTCCGTACGCACGCCGCCGCCGACCTGGACGGGCACATCAACACCGGCAACAAGGTGTTTAAGCAGCGCGATCTGGCGTTTTGCCGGATCTTTCGCACCGGTCAAATCCACCAGATGCAGCACCTGAGCCCCCTGGGCCGCATAATCCTGCAGACGCGGCAGCGGATCGTTTCCGTAGTCGCGCTGCTGGGCATAATCACCCTGATGAAGACGGACAACCGTGCCGTCAATTAAATCTAACGCGGGAATAATCATCACATCTCCAGGAAGTTTTTCAGCAGCTGCGCGCCCGCGACGCCAGAGCGCTCCGGGTGAAACTGCACGCCGAAGAAATTGTCTTTCTGTACGGCGGCCGTAAACGCCTCGCCGTAATTGCACTGGGCGATCGTATTTACGTTCACCGGCATGGCGTAGCTGTGCACGAAGTAAAAATACGCGCCGTCTTCGATGCCGCGAAACAGCCTGTCGCCCGCTTTGGCGTAAACCCGGTTCCAGCCCATATGCGGAAGAGGCAGACCGTGGTCGGTCATTTTCGGCACGTCTTCGTCAATAATGCCCAGCAGGTCAACGCCGTTGCTCTCTTCGCTGCGGCGGCCGAGGATCTGCATCCCTAAGCAAATCCCCAGCACCGGCTGGGTACAGGCTTTGATCAGATCGACCAGCTCGCGTTCGCGAATCTGATCCATCGCTGCCTGCGCGGTGCCCACGCCCGGCAGGAATAGCTTGTCGGCGCGCAGCACCACGTCCGGGTCACGGCTCACCACCGGCTCATAGCCGTGGCGCGCAATCGCCGATTTCACGGAGTTCAGGTTGGCGCATCCGGTATCCAGAATCACCACGTTCATTACAGCACTCCTTTCGATGAAGGCAGAGCGTCACCGTCCACGCGAATCGCCTGGCGCAGCGTTCGGCCAAAGGCTTTGAACAGGCTTTCCACGCGGTGATGGTCGTTCTTGCCTTTGGTCTTCAGGTGCAGCGTCAGGCCCATGGTGTAGGACAGGGAGCGGAAGAAGTGCTCCACCATTTCGGTGCTCAGATCGCCCACGCGCTGATAGGTGAAATCAGCTTTATACTCCAGGTGCGGACGGCCGGAGATGTCCATCGCGCAGCGCGCCAGACACTCGTCCATCGGCAGGACAAAGCCAAAACGATTAATGCCGCGTTTGTCACCCAGCGCCAGCTTGAGAGCTTCACCCAGCGCCAGGCCGGTATCTTCCACGGTGTGGTGATCGTCAATATACAGGTCGCCTTTTACCGCAATCTCCATGCGGAAACCGCCGTGGGTGGCAATCTGGTCCAGCATGTGGTCGAAGAAACCGACGCCGGTGTGGATCTTGCTCCCGCCTTCGCGGTCCAGCCAGACCTTCACGTCAATCTGCGTCTCTTTGGTGTTGCGCTCAACGTGGGAATAGCGGTCACGCTTTGTCAGCTGCTCGCCAATCTTCGCCCAGTTAAGGCTGTTGCGGTCGTAGCGCAGCCCCGCAATGCCCATGTTTTCCGCCAGCGTAATATCGGTGATGCGGTCGCCGATGACGTAGCTGTTAGTTTTATCCAGCGCATCATCCGCCAGGTAGCGCTCGACCAGCTTCACCTTTGGCTTACGGCAGTCACACTCATCGGCCGGCATGTGCGGACAAATCAGCACGTCATCAAATACCACGCCCTGAGAGGTCAGCACCTGCATCATCAGATTATGCGGGCCGTCAAAGTCCGCCTGCGGGAATCTGTCGGTGCCCAGACCGTCCTGGTTGGTGATCATCACCAGCCGGTATCCAGCTTTTTGCAGCTTGAGCAGCACCGGGATCACGTCCGGCTCAAACGCCAGCTTGTCGAATCGGTCAACCTGAAAATCGGCGGGTGGCTCCGAAATCAGGGTGCCGTCACGATCGATGAAAAGGATCTTCTGGGTCATACTTTCTCCGCTTTCAGGGCGTCAATCACGCGCTGGCTCTCTGCACGGGTGCCGATAGTGATGCGCAGGCAGCCGCTCAGAGAAGGTTGTTTATTCTGGTCTCGTAAGATAATGCCCTGATCCCATAAAGATTTAAATACGGCGCTGGAGGCGGTGAAGCGCACCAGAATGTAGTTCGTTTCCGAGTCGAACACCTGCTCTACGCAGGGAATATCCTTCAGGGCGGTCACCAGATACTGACGTTCCGCCAGGATTTGCGCCACGCGCTCGCGCATCGCGTTGATGCCCTGCGGCGTCAGCGCCTGAGCCGCAATATCGGCAACCGGCGTCGAGAGCGGGTACGGGGCGATCACTTTAAGCAGCAGGTCGATGACCGCTTTATTCGCCAGGGTGAATCCGCAGCGCAGACCCGCGAGGGCAAAGGCCTTCGACAGCGTACGCAGCAAGACCAGGTGCGGATATTCTTCCAGCCAGCCTGCCAGCGTCGCCTGCGGGCAAAACTCGATGTAGGCTTCATCAGCGACGATCAGCGCTTTGCCGCGGGTCATCTCAAGCAGGGTGCGGATATCCTGCGGGTTAATAATCTGTCCGGTCGGGTTGTTCGGGCTACAGACAAACACGACTTTTACGCCATCGAGACTGTCGGCAATGCCCTGCAAATCCAGCTGCCAGTTTTCCAGCGCCTGCACGTTGCGGCACGCCACGCCGAAGGTTTCTGCACTGACGCTGTACATGCCGTAGGTAGGCTGGCAGTACATGACCGCGTCCCTGCCCGGCTCGCAGAAGGCGCGAATAAGCAGCTCAATGCCTTCATCCGCGCCGCGGCTGACCAGCACCTGCTCTGGCTTCACGCCCGCGTACTGGGCGTAGTTTTCGATTACCGCCTTCGGCTGACACTCCGGATAGCGGTTCAGCGTTTGCTGCGACAGCTCAAACTGCACCGCCGTAGGATATTCGTTGGCGTTCAGCCAGACATCGCCTTTGCCGCCCAGACGACGCGCGGACTGGTAAGGCGTCAGGCGGCGGACATTTTCGCGGGCCAGCTCTTCAATGTTCATGCTTGCTCCTTCAGGGCTGCAACGCGCAGCGTAACGGCATTTTTGTGGGCGGTCAGTCGCTCGGCGGCGGCCAGGGTTTCAATGGTGGACGCCAGGGAGGCAAACCCTTCGCGGGAGAGTTCCTGCACGGTCATGCGTTTCTGGAAATCCGCCAGGCCCAGGCTGGAACAGGTAGAGGTGTAGCCATACGTCGGCAGCACGTGGTTGGTGCCGGAGGCGTAATCGCCCGCGGACTCCGGAGACCAGTCGCCGAGAAACACCGATCCCGCGCTGGTGATGCTGTCGACCAGATCGCGCGCGTTGCGGGTCTGAATAATCAGGTGCTCCGGGCCGTACTGGTTGGAGATGGCAATGCACTGGTCCAGATCGCGCGCCACAATCAGGCGGCTGGCCGCTAACGCCTGGCGTGCCGTGTCGGCGCGGGGCAGGTCGGCAAGCTGACGCGCCACGGCGTCGCCCACGCGTTTCGCCATATCGGCATCCGGCGTCAGCAGGATGACCTGCGAGTCCGGGCCGTGTTCCGCCTGAGAAAGCAGGTCGGAGGCCACGAAGTCCGGCGTTGCGCCGCTGTCGGCAATCACCAGCACCTCAGACGGACCGGCAGGCATATCGATGGCCGCGCCGTCCAGACGCTGGCTGACCTGGCGCTTGGCTTCGGTCACGTAGGCATTGCCCGGGCCAAAGATTTTATCGACCTTTGGAATGGATTCGGTGCCGAACGCCAGGGCTGAAATCGCCTGCGCGCCGCCCACTTTATAGACCGCCTGCACGCCGCACAGCTTTGCCGCATAGAGGATCTCGTCGGCAATCGGCGGCGGGGAACAGAGTACCACTTTCTGGCACCCGGCAATGCGCGCGGGTGTCGCCAGCATTAATACGGTGGAGAAGAGCGGGGCAGAGCCGCCGGGAATATAGAGGCCAACGGACGCAACCGGGCGCGTCACCTGCTGGCAACGCACGCCGGGCAGGGTTTCGACATCCACGGTCTGTAGCGTTTGCGCGGTGTGGAAAGTATCAATATTTTTCACCGCCACGGCCATCGCCTGCTTGATGTCATCGCCCAGACGGTTGCTGGCATCAATGATTTCCTGCTCGGTTACCCGCAATGCGCCGACGTCCGTCTTATCGAATTTTGCACTGTACTCACGCAGCGCGTCATCGCCACGGGCTTTGACGTTATCCAGGATCTCCGCCACGGTGCGCGAGATGCTCTCGGAGGCGGAGATCGCCGGGCGCATCAGCAGCTCGCGCTGCTCTGCGTCGCTGCAGGTATTCCAGTCGATGATTGTGTTAAAGCTCATGGCCATTACTCCATCATCTTCTCAATTGGCAGCACCAGGATGGAGCTTGCGCCCAGCGCCTTCAGTTTTTCCATGGTCTCCCAGAACAGGGTTTCGCTGCTGACCATATGCATCGCCACACGCTGCTGATCGCCCGCCAGCGGCAGGATGGTTGGGCGCTCGGCGCCCGGCAGCAGGGCAATCACCTCATCCAGACGCTCGGTTGGGGCGTGCATCATGATGTATTTGGATTCACGCGCCTGAATTACGCCCTGAATACGGGTCAGGAGCTTGTCGATCAGCTGCTGCTTGGCGTCGGCCATCTCGCCGTCACGCTGAATCAGGCACGCCTTAGAGCGGTAGATAACTTCAACTTCGCGCAGGCCGTTGGCTTCCAGCGTCGCGCCGGTAGAGACGAGGTCACAGATGGCGTCAGCCAGACCCGCACGCGGCGCCACTTCAACAGAGCCGTTCAGCAGGCAGGACTTGAACTGCACGCCTTTCTGGTCAAGATAACGCTTCAACAGGTGAGGGTAAGAGGTGGCGATACGTTTGCCGTTTAGCGCGGCCGGGCCGTCCCACGCTTCATCGACCGGCGTTGCCAGCGACAGGCGGCAGCCGCCGAAGTCCAGACGACGCAGGGTGAAGTAACGCGGGTCTTCGCCCTGCGCGCGGCGGGTGAGCAGCTCTTCTTCCAGCACGTTTTCCCCAATGATGCCGAGGTCAACGACGCCATCCATGACAAGGCCAGGAATATCGTCATCACGCACGCGCAGAATGTCGATGGGCATATTTTCAGCCAGAGCAATCAGGCGCTGGGTGTGCAGGTTAATTTTAATCCCGCAGCGGGCCAGCAGTTCGCGTGAATCATCACTCAAACGGCCTGATTTTTGAATAGCTATGCGTAAGCGTGAGTTATCTAACATTCTTTATTCCTCATTAACCTGTTTTAATCTGTCTGAATTCGGTCCAAAAAAAAGCCCCCGGAAGAAGATCTTCCGGGGGCTTTTTCATGCGTTCATGCACCACTGGAAGATCCAAACGTCTTCCAGCACACATCGCCTGAAAGACTAGTCAGGATGATGGTGATGATGGTGGTGTTTAAATTGAACGCGTGTCATATAAATTCTCGATGAATGCTTATTCATTTGATGTCTTTTAACCTAAACCAGTTGTGCGACATATTGCAAGGGCTTTTTTTGATCATTAATTCATTTCATATTGATGCTATGAATTGTGTGTTCTGCCGGGCTGGCGTAGCCTTATGAAAGACGAGTGAGAGTCAGGAGAATTCGCATGAAAAAGGTCGCGATTGTCGGGTTAGGATGGCTGGGAATGCCGCTGGCGATGTCGTTAGCTGCGAAAGGCTGGCAGGTGACCGGCAGCAAAACCACGAGGGATGGGGTTGAGGCAGCGCGCATGTGCGGTATTGATGGCGTTGAGCTGCGTCTTGAACCGGAGCTGGTGTGTGATGCTGACGATCTGGATACGCTGATGAACGTCGATGCGCTGGTGATCACCTTACCCGCGCGTCGCAGCGGGCCGGGCGAGTCGTTTTATCTGCAGGCGATGCAGGAGATTGTCGACAGCGCGCTGGCGCACCACGTTCCGCGCATCATTTTTACCAGCTCGACCTCGGTCTATGGCGAGGTTGAAGGCGTGGTGAAAGAGAGTTCCGCGCGCCGTCCCGTTACGGCCAGCGGTCAGGTTCTGAAAGAGCTGGAGGACTGGCTGCATAATCTCCCCGGCACGCAGGTCGATATCGTCCGTCTGGCGGGGCTGGTGGGCCCGGGCCGACATCCGGGACGCTTTTTTGCCGGCAAGTCGGCACCGGACGGCCAGCATGTCGTCAATCTTGTGCATCTTGATGATGTGGTTGGTGCAATTGAGCTACTCTTACAGGCTCCAAAAGGTGGACACATCTATAATATATGTGCACCGTCTCATCCGGCGCGCAGCACGTTTTACCCGCTGATGGCGCGTCGGCTGGGCCTGGCACCGCCGGTCTTTGGTGAGGCAAAAGAGGGCAGTAAAGGCAAAATTGTTGATGGCAATCGTATTTGTCATGAGCTGGGGTTTGAGTATCAGTATCCCGATCCGCTGGTGATGCCCATGGAATAAGTCCCGCAGCGGAGACGATCGCACACCAGAAGGGGGCGAGCATGAAACCGCTGCTGGATGTTCTTATTATTCTGGATGCCCTGGAAAAAGAGGGAAGCTTTGCCGCGGCGTCGGCAAAGCTCTACAAAACCCCGTCTGCGTTGAGCTATACCGTTCAAAAGCTGGAGAGCGATCTCAATATCCAGATCCTCGATCGCTCCGGGCATCGCGCCCGTTTTACCCGTACCGGACAGATGCTGCTGGAAAAAGGCCGCGAAGTTCTCCATACCGTTCGTGAACTTGAGAAACAGGCCGTTAAACTCCATCAGGGTTGGGAAAACGAGCTGGTGATTGGCGTGGATGACACCTTCCCGTTTTCTCTTCTGACGCCGCTGATTGAAACCTTCTATCAGCACCACAGCGTTACCCGGCTTATCTTTATTAACGGCGTGCTGGGTGGCTCCTGGGATGCCTTAACGCAGGGCAGGGCGGATATTTTTGTGGGGGCGCTTCATGAGCCTCCCCAGTTGAGTGAGTTTGGCTTTGCCCGTCTGGGCGTGCTGGAGCAGGTGTTTGCCGTGGCGCCCCATCATCCGCTGGCACAGGAACCCGAGCCGATTAACCGTCGCGTGATTAAAGGCTACCGCGCCATCGTGGTCGGAGACAGCGCGCGTCCGGAATGTTCGGTCTCCTCGCAGCTGCTTGACGAGCAGGAGGCTATTACCGTTTTCGACTTTAAAACCAAGCTGGAGCTGCAAATAAGCGGCCTGGGCTGCGGCTATTTACCCCGCTATCTGGCGCAGCGGTTTATTGACAGCGGTGCGCTTGTTGAAAAACAGGTACTTGCTCAAAGCAGCCATGAATCGGTGTGGGTGGGCTGGAATGAGCAAACCGCCGGGCTGGCCAGCGCCTGGTGGCGGGACGAAATTTTAGCAAATAGTGCTATCGCCGCCGTTTACTCTCAGCCTGGCGTCCAGAAATCAGCCAGTTAGCAAAAAGAAAATTGTCCCGTGCTTTGCAAAGTATTGCCTTTTGTATCCGATGTGGGGCAAAATGCCGCCGCTGCAACCAAATGAATAATCGACGATATAAAAGGCGTCGGTTATTTTTTTTTGCATGTACGAAACGAAACTAAAAACCAAGAGGCCGGGCTTCGTACCGGATAGATATTTACTAAAATCCGACAGTTGTTGTCGCTGAGGAAGAAAGAAATGGGGCAATTTTTCGCTTACGTGGCGGTTATCACCGTAAAGGAGAATAACTATGTCGCATAACGCAACTCCAAACACCTCTCGCGTGGAATTACGTAAAACGCTTACGTTGATTCCGGTTGTTATGATGGGCCTCGCCTATATGCAACCGATGACGCTGTTTGATACATTCGGTATCGTATCAGGCCTCACCGACGGTCATGTGCCGACGGCTTACGGCTTCGCGCTGATTGCGATCCTCTTTACCGCGCTGAGCTACGGTAAACTGGTGCGTCGCTATCCGTCTGCCGGTTCTGCCTACACGTATGCCCAGAAATCCATCAGCCCGACAGTCGGTTTTATGGTGGGCTGGTCTTCGCTGCTCGACTATCTGTTCGCACCGATGATCAACATTCTGCTGGCAAAAATCTATTTTGAAGCGCTGGTGCCCTCGATTCCTTCCTGGATGTTCGTCGTGGCGCTGGTGGCCTTTATGACGGCCTTTAACCTGCGCAGCATCAAGTCTGTGGCCAACTTTAACTCCGTTATCGTTGTGCTTCAGGTTATCCTGATTGCCGTTATTCTTGGCATGGTGATCTATGGCGTGTTCCACGGTGAAGGCGCTGGTACGCTGGCGAGCAGCAAGCCATTCTGGTCAGGCGACGCGCATGTGATCCCGATGATTACCGGGGCAACCATTCTCTGCTTCTCCTTTACCGGCTTTGACGGGATCAGCAACCTGTCTGAGGAAACCAAGGATGCAGAGCGCGTGATCCCGCGTGCTATTTTCCTGACGGCGCTGATTGGCGGTCTGATCTTTATCTTCTCGACCTATTTCCTGCAGCTGTACTTCCCGGATATCTCTCGCTTCAAGGATCCGGATGCGTCTCAGCCGGAAATTATGCTCTATGTGGCGGGTAAAGCGTTCCAGGTTGGCGCGCTGATCTTCTCCACCATCACGGTACTGGCGTCCGGTATGGCTGCGCATGCAGGCGTTGCGCGTCTGATGTACGTGATGGGTCGTGACGGCGTATTCCCGAAAAGCTTCTTCGGCTACGTGCATCCAACCTGGCGTACCCCGGCGATGAACATCATCCTGGTCGGCGCGATTGCGCTACTGGCGATCAACTTTGACCTGGTGATGGCAACGGCGCTGATTAACTTCGGTGCGCTGGTGGCGTTTACCTTTGTTAACCTGTCGGTGATCTCCCAGTTCTGGATCCGCGAAAAGCGTAACAAGACGCTGAAAGATCACTTCCAGTATCTGTTCCTGCCGATGTGCGGTGCCCTGACCGTGGGTGCGCTGTGGGTTAACCTGGAAGAGAGCTCGATGGTGCTTGGCCTGATTTGGGCGGGCATCGGCCTGGTTTACCTGGCCTGCGTCACGAAGAGCTTCCGTAACCCGGTTCCTCAGTACGAAGACGTCGCGTAAGACTGTGTCGGGTAACGGCTACGCCTTACCCGACCTACAAAACCCAAGCGGGCAAAAAAAAGCCGGAGACATCGCCTCCGGCTTTTTTATACCCATCGATCAAACTATCTCTTGCGCGTACTGGAACAGGGATTTCAGCAGCGCCTGTTTCTCAGCATTCCCTTCATACTGGCCATAAAGCGTTTCCAGTTCCTGCGCATAGGCGTGCAGATACTCCGGCGTAAACACATTTCGACGATGCTGCAGCCAGCGTTCCTGCTCCGCTTCATCCAGCGTGCCGGGGAAGTTACGCGCGCGATAGTTAAACATCAGCTTTTCGATGCGGTTATCGGCGAAGGTGATATCCAGCGCTGGCAAATTACGCGGCTCGGTTTGCAGAACAATATTCATTGCCGCGCGATCGGCATCGCTGAAGAAACCGTTATAGAGCTGGGCATCCACGTTTTCTGAGGGAACGAAAGACTCCGCCTCGGCAAAAATGGCGACCACTTTCTCGCGCACCTGCGGGTTTTCGCGCAGCACTTTCAGATTATCCAGGCAGTGCTGACGGTTAATGCCCAGCCTGTCCGCATCTTCCGGTCGCAGCGTGTTAGCCTGCGCCAGTACCGGACATTTATTGACATGCACCAGCTTGACCGGCACCGCAGGCAGATCGCCGAGCTCATTTTTCGGGGTGTAAAGCCGTTCGCGCAGGGTGTCACTGTCGAGCTCCAGCAGCGGTGAAATATCGCCGGCTAGATCGACCATGATGACCGCGTTACGGTTGTCCGGATGCCAGGCCAGCGGGGCGACCCAGCTGGTATTCCCGCGCCAGGCGCCAAACATGCCGGAAATATGCACCAGCGGCTTCATCTGGGGCACATCAATCAGCGTGGTCAACTTCTGTTTACTGCGGTGGCTCAGCAGATACTCGAACAGGCGTGGCTGCGCGTTTTTTACCAGCTTCGCCATGGCAATGGTGGCATAGACGTCCGCCATCGCGTCGTGGGCATTGCTGTGCTCAATGCCGTTGGCGCGCGTCAGGTGTTCCAGCCGGAAGCTCGTCAGCCCTTCCTCATTTTCAGGCCAGTTAATGCCTTCAGGGCGCAGGGCATAACAGGCCCGCATGATGTCGAGCAAATCCCAGCGCGAATTGCGGTTCTGCCAGCTCCAGGCATAGGGATCGTAGAAGTTGCGATAGAAGATGTTGCGCGTTACTTCGTCATCGAAGCGAATGTTGTTGTAACCGACCACACAGGTATTGGGGACGGTAAAAAGATCGTGGATGCGGCGGGCGAACTCTGCCTCGTTAACGCCTTTATCCCGCGCTTCCTGAGGGGTGATCCCGGTGACCATGACCGCCCCGGGCTGCGGCAGGTAGTCATCAGCCGGTTTGCAGTAAAAGACCTCGGGCTCGCCAATGATGTTGAATTCGTCGTCGGTGCGGATGGCGGCAAACTGCGCCGGCCGGTCCAGCGCCGGGTGCGTGCCAAAGGTTTCGTAGTCGTGGAATAAAAAAGTCGGGCGAGCGGCAGAGTCAGACACCAGTAATACCATCCTGTTAAAAAATGACGTCACTATGGTAAACGATCGTGCCGTCCAGACCGAATAAAAAGCGCCGCCGTGGCGCAAAATTGCGCGCCAGCTTCAGACAAAAATCTGCGCCCTGTCACATTTTTTTGCAATTAAGCCAGGTAACGACATCAGAACTCCCGTAAAAAGGTCATCGATTTTTAATGACCTGAGGATATACCGTTGAAACGCCGTCTGTTTATTGCTGTTTCTTTACTCGCTTCGAGTATCTCATCTGCTTTTGCGGCCGAACCGCTGGATTTTTCGCCGCAGCCTCCGGCCATTCAGGCGGGTTCCTGGGTGCTGATGGATTACACGACTGGTCAGATCTTAACGGCGGGCAACGAACATCAACAGCGTAATCCGGCGAGCCTGACCAAGCTGATGACGGGGTATGTGGTCGATCGGGCCATTGACAGCCACCGCATTACGCCGGACGACATCGTTACCGTCGGGCGCGATGCCTGGGCAAAAGGGAACCCGGTGTTTGACGGATCGTCGCTGATGTTCCTGAAAGAGGGCGATCGCGTCTCCGTGCGCGATCTGAGCCGCGGCCTGATCGTCGATTCCGGCAACGACGCCTGCGTGGCGCTGGCCGATCACGTGGCGGGCGGGCAGCCGCAGTTTGTGAAGATGATGAACGACTACGTTCAGAAGCTGAACCTGCGCGATACGCACTTTGAAACCGTCCACGGGCTGGACGCGCCGGGCCAGCACAGCTCAGCCTATGATCTGGCCGTCCTTTCCCGGGCCATCATTCACGGCGAGCCCGAGTTTTATCATATGTACAGCGAAAAGAGCCTGACCTGGAACGGGATCACACAGCAGAACCGTAACGGCCTGCTGTGGGATAAAACCATGAACGTGGACGGGCTTAAAACGGGGCACACCTCGGGGGCAGGGTTTAACCTGATTGCCTCCGCCGTGGACGGCCAGCGCCGCTTAATCGCGGTGGTGATGGGGGCCGACAGTCCGAAAGGGCGCGAAGACCAGGCCCGGAAACTGCTGCACTGGGGGCAGCAGAATTTCGATACGGTGCAGATCCTGCATAGCGGTAAAAAAGTGGGGACGGAGCGCATCTGGTACGGCGATAGGGAGCAGGTGAAGCTGGGCACCGACCAGGACTTCTGGCTGGCCTTGCCAAAAGCGGAAGTGCCCAACATCAAAGCCAAATACGTGCTGGATAAAAAAGAGCTGGAAGCGCCGATTGCCGCACATCAGCGGGTTGGGGAGATCCAGCTTTATGACCGCGACAAAGTGGTGGCGCACTGGCCGCTGGTGACGCTGGAAGCCGTTGAGAAAGGAGGTGTGTTCTCCCGCATGAGCGATTATCTTCACCACGTACTCTGACGGCTGCTGAGCAGACTGGCAGGGTTGCGAGTCTGCTCACATAATAAACACGCCACGTTTGCTGAACGCGCAGAATTTGCCTTATAGTGTATATATATACAGTAATTAATGGAGGCAGTATGGACTACAGCATCAAGCAGCAAAAGAAACGTAAGATTGCCGGTTTTCATTTGGTGGGGCCGTGGGAACAAACGGTAAAACAGGGCTTTGAACAGCTGGTCATGTGGGTGGACGGGCGTCACATTGAGCCGCTGGAGTGGGTGGCGGTCTACTACGATAACCCGGATGAAGTCCCGGCAGAAAAACTGCGCTGCGACACGGCCGTGACGGTAGCGGATGATTTCGTTATTCCGGAAAACAGCGAAGGCGTCATGATGACGGAAATCGCGGCCGGGGATTATGCCGTGGCCACGGCGCGCGTGGAAAACTACGACTTTGCCACGCCGTGGTACCAGTTCTTCAACTCCCTTCTGCAGGACAATAAGTATCAGATGGCGCTTAAACCCTGCTTCGAGCGCTATCTCAATAACGGCAATGCGGACGGTTACTGGGATATCGAAATGTATATCGCGGTAGAGCATAAAACGGTTTAGGCCTGCTAAGTGAAGGGTTTTTCAGCCGGAAGCGATCCGCCCGGCTGAAAACACAGTACAATTGTGCTTTGCCGTGTAGCTGGAGAGCGGGTGTGCGTCCCGACAAATCATTAACCCCTTTTGAAATTCGGTTGTACAAACATTACCGCGTGGTGCACGGGTGTCGCATCGCGCTGGCTTTCGTGTTGACGTTTGTCCTGGTGCGTTTGCTGGATGTTCCCGAAGGGACGTGGCCGCTGATCACCCTGGTGGTGGTGATGGGGCCTATCTCGTTTTGGGGAAACGTTGTCCCGCGCGCCCTGGAGCGCATTGGCGGGACCGTGTTAGGTTCGGCTCTGGGGCTTATTGCCCTGAAGCTGGAGCTCATCTCGTTCCCGGTCATGCTGGCATGGTGCGGTGCCGCCATGTTCCTGTGCGGCTGGCTGGCGTTGGGCAAAAAGCCGTATCAGGCGCTGCTGATTGGGATTACGCTCGCGGTGGTGGTCGGTGCGCCCGCCGGGGATATGACCACGGCGCTGTGGCGAAGCGGGGACGTCATTCTGGGGTCACTGTTGGCGATGCTCTTCACCGGTATCTGGCCGCAGCGTGCTTTTCTGCACTGGCGTATTCAGATGGCTAATTACGTTACCGCCTTTAACCGCGTCTATCAGGCCGGTTTTTCTCCGAACCTGGTAGAGCGCCCGCGGCTGGAAAAGCACCTGCAAACCATCCTCAACGACGTGGTCAAAATGCGTGGACTGATCACGCCCGCCAGCAAAGAAACCCATATTCAGAAAGCGATTTTCGAAGCCATCCAGACCGTAAGCCGCAATCTGGTCTGCATGCTTGAGCTGCAGATTAACGCCCACTGGGCCTCTCGCCCCAGCCATCTGCTAATGCTTAACGCGCAGACCCTTAAAGAGACCCAGCAGATGACCCAGCAAACGCTGTTGACCATCGCCCACGCGCTCTATGAAGGGAACCCGCAGCCGATACTGGCCAACAGCGAGCGATTGAATGAGATCGTTGCGGAGCTCAAGCTGTTAATCAATGAACGCCAGAGCGACAACGTGGCGGAGACGCCCATTCATGGCTATGTCTGGCTGAGCATGGAGCTGGCGCGACAGCTTGAGCTGTTATCGCACCTTATTTGCCGGGCGCTGCGCAAATAAAAGGCGTATGTGACGCCTGCTGCTTCGATTCAGCAGCAATTGGGGTTATGATAGCTTTAAACGATATAGTCATTGTCATTCGCGACCGCTGTCAGTAAGGTTATTGTTACAACGGTTGCTTTAACGAATCCGAATCTCACATTATCAGGGGTGTAAAAATGGAAACTACCAAGCCTTCGTTCCAGGATGTTCTGGAATTCGTCCGCCTGTTCCGCCGCAAAAACAAGCTGCAGCGTGAAATCCAGGACGTTGAGAAGAAGATCCGTGACAACCAGAAACGCGTTCTGCTGCTCGACAACCTGAGCGACTACATCAAGCCAGGCATGAGCGTTGAAGCTATTCAGGGCATCATCGCCAGCATGAAGAGCGACTATGAAGACCGCGTTGATGACTACATCATCAAAAATGCCGAGCTGTCCAAAGAGCGTCGCGACATCTCCAAGAAGCTGAAAGTGATGGGCGAAATCAAGAACGGCGAAGCAAAAAGCGAGTAATCGCAGCGAACAGTGAAAAAGGCTCTCTGGTGACAGGGAGCCTTTTTTTATTTCCTGCAGCCCGCGCTTCGCTGGTTTTAGTCGGTCGGGTAAGGCGCAGCAGCCACCCGACAATCTTTCCAGACGCAGAAAAGCAAAAAGCCTGCTCTAAAAGCAGGCTTTTTAAATGTGGCTCCTCTGACTGGACTCGAACCAGTGACATACGGATTAACAGTCCGCCGTTCTACCGACTGAACTACAGAGGAATCGTTGTGGAGGCTTATCTTAGCGGCGAAAAAAGTTTTGTCAAACCTGATCTTAGGGAAAATCGACCGATTGCTGATTCTGTCGTCAGTTTGTTGTAAATCCACACATCTTTTTCTGGAAAATACTTTGCAGGATGAGCATTTCTCCCCCATCATTTGAAATGGAGTTTCAACTTTTCTCGCTAAGGTCCATTTTGAACGTCACTGCCTCCTTACGCCAGGCGATAGCGCGCACGCCATGGTATGCAAAACGTAAAAGCTATCGTGTCCTGTTCTGGCGTGAAATCACCCCTCTTGCCGTGCCTATCTTCCTGGAAAATACCTGCGTACTGCTGATGGGGGTGCTGAGTACCTTCCTGGTGAGCTGGCTGGGAAAAGAGGCGATGGCCGGGGTCGGGCTGGCGGACAGCTTTAACATGGTGGTGATCTCGTTCTTTGCCGCCATCGATCTCGGGACGACGGTGGTGGTGGCCTTTAGCCTCGGCAAGCTGGATCCCAAACGTGCGCGCGAGGCGGCACGCCAGTCGCTAATGATCATGACTGTCTTTTCGACCGTTCTGGCGGCGGTGATCCACTATTTCGGTAAAGAGATTATCGACGTTGTCGCCGGGGATGCCTCGAATCAGGTAAAAGACCTGGCGCTGACCTACCTTGAGATGACCGTCATCAGCTACCCGGCGGCGGCGATAGCGCTGATTGGCAGCGGTGCGCTGCGCGGGGCGGGTAACACGAAAATCCCGCTGCTGATCAACGGCGGGATGAATATCCTGAATATTATCATCAGCAGCGTACTGATCTACGGCGTGTTCTCGTGGGACGGACTGGGCTTCGTCGGTGCCGGACTGGGGCTAACCATTTCACGCTATATCGGTGCGGCGGCCATCATTGGGGTGCTAATGGCGGGGATCACGCCTTCGCTGCGCCTGACGCTGAAGAGCTATTTCCGCCCCTTTAACTTCGCCATTATCTGGGAAGTGATGGGGATTGGCATTCCTGCGAGCATTGAATCCGTGCTGTTCAACGGCGGGAAGCTGCTCACGCAGATGTTTGTCGCCGGGATGGGGACCGACGTTATCGCCGGTAACTTTATCGCCTTTTCGATTGCCTCGCTGATTAACCTGCCGGGTAACGCGCTGGGGTCGGCGTCGACCATCATCACGGGTAAACGGCTCGGGAAAGGGCAGATAGGTCAGGCGGAGCGGCAGCTTCGGCACGTGTTCTGGCTGTCGACCATTGGGCTGACGCTGATCGCCTGGGGAACCGCGCCGTTTGCCGGGCTGATGGCCTCGTTCTATACCCATGAAGACGACGTTAAAGAGGTGGTTAAGATCCTCATCTGGCTCAATGCCGCCTTTATGCCCATCTGGGCGGCCTCCTGGGTATTGCCCGCCGGGCTGAAAGGGGCGCGCGACGCCCGCTTTGCGATGTGGGTATCGATGTTCGGCATGTGGGGATGTCGCGTTGTCGCGGGCTATACGCTCGGGGTGATGCTCGGATGGGGTGTGGTCGGCGTCTGGCTGGGGATGTTCCTCGACTGGGCCGTGCGGGGCGCGCTGTTCTACTGGCGAATGGTCAGCGGGCGCTGGCTGTGGAAATACCCGCGGAAAAATGCCTGACAATTGCGCGAAATGAAGAATAATTCGGCAAACGATCGGAAAACTGCATTCTGCCTTTGACATCCTGGGGGAGCATCGATAATATGCGCCCCGTTCACACGATTCCTCTGTAGTTCAGTCGGTAGAACGGCGGACTGTTAATCCGTATGTCACTGGTTCGAGTCCAGTCAGAGGAGCCACATTTAAAAAGCCTGCTTTAAAAGCAGGCTTTTTGCTTCTCTGCGTCTGGTGAAATTGTCGGGTGGCTGCTGCGCCTTACCCGACCTACGGGATTGTAGGCCCGGTAAGCGCAGCGCCACCGGGCAAACAACAAACCGCACTTCACTTACAAACGAATCGGCGCCGTCGCCTCTTCCAGCCACGCACGCGCCTCGCTGTTCACCAGCGGTGCCAGCGCCTTGCGTACCTGCTGGTGGTATGCATCCAGCCACTGTTTTTCCTGCTCGCTCAGCAGATGCAGCTCAACCTGGCTTAAATCGATCGGGATCAGCGTCAGCGAGGCAAATCTACAGAACCCCGGACGGCTCTCCACAATCTCCACCTGGTTTTCGATACGAATACCGTGGCTGTCGCCCAGATAGTATCCCGGCTCGATAGTCATGATGTTGCCCGCCACCAGCGGCCACGGGTTGACCTTTTTGGCGATGCGATGCGGGTTCTCGTGGATCAGCAGCTGGTGCCCCACGCCGTGTCCCGTGCCGTGATCGTAATCCAGCCCCATCTCCCACAGCGGGCGACGCGCAAACGCATCCAGCTGATGCCCCTGAGTCCCGGAAGGGAACTGCAGGGTAATCAGCGACAGGAAGCCTCTCAGCACGGCAGTGTAGTGCAGGCGCTGCTGCGGATCGACGTTACCCCACGCCAGCGTGCGCGTGGCGTCGGTGGTGCCGTTGTGATACTGACCACCGGAATCATTCAGATAAAAACTATCGCATCTGAGGGGCTTATTGCTGGCCTCGCTCGAATGATAGTGGCACATCGCCGCATTGCTCGAAGAGGCGGAGATAGTCGCAAAGCTCTGCTCGATAAAGCCGGGCTGCTGCTGACGGAACGCAAGCTGCTGCGCCTGGACTTCCAGCTCGGTTAGCGGATTACCTTCCGCCTCACGTCGCGGCACTTCACGGCTCAGCCAGGCCAGGAAGTTAACCCACGCGGCGCCATCCTGGTGATGACATTCGCGATATCCTGCCAGCTCGACCGGGTTTTTGGTGGCTTTCATCAGGGTGATGGGATCGGTTTGCCAGACAATTTCTCCCCGAGGTTCTATGGCGAAGCGCAGGGCAACCGGCGCGGAATCGGCATCAAGCATTACCCGTTTGCCTTCAGCAATCTGCTGACAGCGTTCAATAAAGGTATCCTGCGGCGCAAGGGAGAATGCGTTGCGGACGCTGTCAGGCAGAGCGCTGAGCTTATTGTCGTTAACAAACCATTCGACGTGGCCGTTACGCCCCAGCAGGGCAAAGGAGAGCGGTACCGGGCTATAAGGAATATCCGCGCCGCGCACGTTTAACAGCCAGGCAATGTTATCCGGCAGGGTAATGGCGAGATAATCGGCACCCTTTGCGGCCAGCACGGCGGCGACGCGCTGACGTTTGTCCGCGCTGCGTTCGCCGCTGTGTTCAACCGGCATTTCACGGATAAGCCCCGCCGGTGCGGCAGGGCGGTCGGCCCATAAGGCGTCAAACGGACTGGCCTTCAGGGGCACCAGTTCGCACGGCGTGGCAGACAGTTGTTCAAACTCCGTATTGGTCATCAGCAGCGCGTCAAAACCGATGCGTGTGCCTGCCGCAACGTTTTCTGCCAGCCATTGCGCCAGCGGCTCGTTGTGCAGGTGGTGGATCTCAATCTCATCTGTATTAACCTGGACGCGAGCCTGAACCTGATAGCGCCCGTCAACGAACAGCAGCGCTTTGTTTTTCAGCACCAGCGCCACGCCGGCCGAACCGTCAAATCCCGTCAGCCAGGCCAGCTTTTCGTCGTAGGGCGCGCAGTATTCACTCTGCCAGGCATCCGCACGCGGGACGATCATCCCGTCAAGATGGCTGGCCTCAAGCCAGTGGCGCAGGGCAGAGAGCGGAGATGTGCTGGACATTATTTTTCCTTATTGTTATTAGCGGAACGGCGGCTCGTTGAAGGTACGCAGCTTGCGGGAATGGAGCTTGTCACCTTCCGCCCGCAGCAGGTCAATGGCGCGAATGCCAATTTGCAGGTGCTCTGAGATAGCCCCTTCGTAGAAACGGTTGGCCTGACCGGGCAGCTTTATTTCACCGTGCAGGGGCTTATCGGAGACGCACAGCAGCGTGCCGTAAGGAACGCGGAAGCGATACCCCTGCGCGGCGATGGTGGCGCTCTCCATATCGATCGCTACCGCGCGGCTCAGGTTGAACCGCAGCGCGGATGCGGAGTAGCGCAGCTCCCAGTTGCGATCGTCCGTCGTGACGACCGTACCGGTGCGCAGGCGCTGTTTCACCTCTTCACCCGGCATGCCGCTGACCTCCTTGGTGGCGTCATACAGCGCGCGCTGGACTTCGGCGATGCTCGGGATGGGGATGTCCGGCGGCAGCACCGCATCCAGCACGTGGTCATCGCGCAGATAGGCGTGGGCCAGCACGTAGTCGCCAATCAGCTGGCTTTCGCGCAGGCCGCCGCAGTGGCCAATCATCAGCCACACGTCCGGGCGCAGCACTGCCAGATGGTCGCAGATGGTTTTGGCGTTTGACGGGCCTACGCCGATGTTGATAAGCGTAATGCCCTGGCCGTCGGCGGTGATCAGGTGCCAGGCGGGCATCTGATGTTTTTTCCACGCGAGGTCGGAAATAGCCTGCTCTGGCGCCTCGGTCTCTGCGGTGATCCAGATCCCGCCCGCGCAGGAGAGCGCGATGTAGGGGCTTTCCGGGTCGAGGATCTGGCTGCAGCCCCAGCGGACAAACTCGTCAACGTAGCGGGTGTAGTTAGTAAAAAGCACGAACGGCTGGAAATGTTCGACGGGCGTGCCGGTGTAGTGGCGCAGGCGCGCCAGGGAGAAATCCACCCGGCGGGCGTCAAAGTGCGACAGGGGAGAAAATTCTGCCGGATGATAAATCCCGTCAGCCGTCTCGTCGCCAATTTGTGAAAGCTCGGTGGTCGGGAAATGACGCGTCAGCCCCGCGCTCATGGAGCGGTCCAGCGTCAGCGCCGAGCCGTCAATCACGTAGGGATACGGGATCTCATGCTGCGAAGGCTCAACGGCAATGTGCGCACCGTAATCCTGGTACAACAGCGTGAGCTGTTCTTCAAGATAGGGGCGGAACAGCGCGGGGCGGGTGACGGTGGTGCTGTAGCAGCCGGAGTGGGTAAAACGGGCGTAGGCGCGGGTTTTCGGCGTCGTGCTGGCGCTACCGTCCCAGGTCACAGAGAGCGATGGATAAACAAAAAGGCCCTCGGATCTGGCCTTTTCGTCGGGAAGTTTCCCTGTTTCAATATATTCGCTGATGGCGTTGCGCAGCGCGTTGACGGACTGTTCATACAGCGCGTCGAGTTGTTCCAGCGCCTGAGCCGGGGTCAGGCTGGAGCCCTTATTATTCATCTCTGTCTCCTTGTTCCACAGGTGTGCGACTCTACCCGATAGTATGTCACACGCCTGTGAAACAAAAGGGAGATCAGCCGTGGTGCGTCTCTTTCATCAGCAGCGCCGTCGCCGCCGACAGCAGACAACCGGCCAGCAGATAAATCGCCACGCTGTGCCAGTTACCGCCGGAGAAGGTCACCAGCGCGGCGGCAATAAACGGCGTAAACCCACCGCCGACCACGCTGGCGACCTGGTAGCCCACGCCCGCGCCGCTGTAGCGATAGCTTGCGCCGAACAGCTCGGTAAACATCGGCTGCTGCACGCAGACCACCATATCGTGAGCGATATTCGCGAGCATGATGGCGAAGAGGACGATCCAGAAGACGGACTGCGCCTCCAGCGCCATAAAGAACGGCCAGGCGCTGAGGGTGCCGATCAGCGCCCCGGTGATGTAAACGCGACGGCGGCCAAACCGGTCCGCCAGCCAGGCGAAGCAGGGGATGGTCAGGCAGCTGATCCCGCCGACCAGCAGGCCGATATTCAGGAACAGTTCGCGCGGCAGGCCGAGATTTTGCGTCGAGTAGTTCAGGGCAAACGCGGTGACGATATACATCGTCAGCAGTTCGCACAGGCGCAGGGCGATAATTTTCAGAAAAGCGCCAGGGTGCTGAATCAGGGCTTCCATCACCGGCAGCCGTTTTTTGGCGGCCGGTTTTTCCTGCTGCTTTTCGAACTCAGCGGACTCCTCCATCCCGTTACGGATCCACAGGGCGGCAATCACCAGCACGATGCTGAAGATGAACGGAATGCGCCAGCCCCAGCTCAGGAACTGCTCGTCGGTGGTGAGCTGGCTGATGAACGATACCAGCCCGGTGGAAAGCAGCAGGCCTACGCCGTATCCAACCTGAACGCCGCTGCTGTAAAACGCTTTCCTGTTCTTCGGCGCGCTCTCAACGGACAGCAGCGCCGCGCCGCCCCATTCACCGCCTACCGCGAAGCCCTGGACGGCGCGCAGGGTGACCAGCAGTACCGGTGCCCACCAGCCAATGGCGGAAAACGACGGGAGAACGCCTATCAGCGCGGTGGCGATCCCCATCATCCAGACGGTGAGCATCAGCATGCGCTTGCGGCCGAGACGGTCGCCGAAGTGGCCGAAGATCACCCCGCCCAGCGGGCGAAACAGAAACCCGACGCCAAAGGTGGCAAAGGCGGCGAGCGTGCCCATCGCGGGGCTGACCTGCGGAAAGAACTCGCGGTTAAAGACCAGAGCGGCAGTGATGCCGTAAAGCAGAAAATCATACCAGTCGACGACGGCACCCGCGAAGCTGCCGAGGGCTGCGCGGCGGGCACGATTGAGCGAAGATGTCTCCTCGTTGGGATGTGTGGAGGCGAGAGTGGAGTCCATAGTTGTCCTGTCTGCACTGATTTTTAATTATTGGTATAAGAAAAGGTCACTCACATAGCGGCCGTCATATAAACGGAACCTATGAGACTACCGCGCCTGTGAGCCTGTGCAAACTGATTTTATTTCCTGATGGGTAATGCAAAACGGCTACGCTATGCTTAACAAAGAGCGAAGCGACTGGGGAAGGGAAGATGCGTCGTAAAGAGGCGTTGGGCTGTCTTGCTGCGTTACTTATCAGCCAGAGCGTGCAGGCGGTGAGCTATCCTTTACCGCCGGAGGGCAGTCGTCTGGTGGGGAGCCCGCAGGCTATCACCGTGCCGGACCATAATACGTTACCGCTTGAGGCGTTTGCCGCGAAATACGGGCAGGGGCTAAGCAATATGCAGGAAGCCAACCCCGGCGTGGATCCTTTTCTGCCTAAACCCGGCACCCGGCTGGTCATCCCCCAGCAGCTCATTTTGCCCGACACCGTCCGTGAGGGGATTGTGGTGAACGTGGCGGAAATGCGTCTTTACTATTACCCGCCGGGCAGCAATACCGTGGAAGTGCTGCCCATCGGCATCGGCCAGGCCGGGCGCGAAACCCCGCGAGACTGGGTGACGGCGGTTGAGCGTAAGCAGGAGGGGCCAACCTGGTCTCCGACGCCGAATACGCGGCGCGCCTATGCGGCTGAAGGGAAAACGCTTCCGGCCTTCGTGCCGGCGGGGCCGGATAACCCGATGGGGCTGTACGCGATTTATATCGGCAGGCTGTATGCCATTCACGGCACCAACTCGAATTTCGGCATCGGGCTGCGCGTGAGCCAGGGCTGTATTCGTCTGCGTAATAACGACATCAAATACCTGTTCGATAATGTCCCCGTCGGAACCCGCGTGCAGCTTATCGATCGGCCCGTCAAAGTGACCACCGAGCCGGACGGCAGCCGCTGGGTGGAAGTGCATGAGCCATTATCACGCAATCGCGCGGAGTTTGAATCAACCCGCAAAGTGCCTCTGCCGATGTCAGCCGCGCAGCGGACGCAGCTGATAAACGAGGGCGCGGGTGCCGAACTGGAGCGGCGCTCGGGGATGCCGGTAAAGGTAGGCAACTGAGGGCATGTTAGTCGGGTGGCGGCTGCGCCTTACCCGACCTACAGGACAAGTAGGCCCGGTAAGCGCAGCGCCACCGGGCAATCTTTCCAGACGCATAAAAGCAAAAAGCCTGCTTTAAAAGCAGGCTTTTCAAATTTGGCTCCTCTGACTGGACTCGAACCAGTGACATACGGATTAACAGTCCGCCGTTCTACCGACTGAACTACAGAGGAATCGTGTGAACGGGGCGCATATTATCGACCTGCGTTCGCCTTGTCAAAGGGTGGAGCAACGCCTTTTGATCGTTTGCTGACAAAATCGGCAAAGTGATGTTTTTGGCAGCGAAATGCACCGCTTTGGTGCGACTGTACCCCTAATGGGGCAGATCGGAAACTGCTGTTTCGGTAATAAAACCCCCATCCATGATTAGCTTTCCTTATTTTCAGGCGCTTAGCGGCCAGTCCAGACCGCCTGGTAAAAGTGGCATTCATATTGCAAAACCCGTTCAACAACGACAGCCGGATACGGCACCGCATTTCGAACAGGGGGCAAAATGAACTTAAGACGACTGAAATACTTCGTAAAAATCGTCGATATCGGCAGCCTGACTCAAGCAGCCGAAGTGCTGCATATCGCGCAGCCTGCGCTGAGCCAGCAGGTGGCTACTCTGGAAGGCGAGATGGATCAGCAGTTGCTGATACGCACCAAACGCGGCGTCACGCCAACGGAAGCAGGCAAGATCCTGTATACCCACGCCCGCACCATTCTTCGCCAGTGTGAACAGGCGCAGCTGGCGGTGAATAACGTGGGACAGACCCTGAGCGGACATGTTTCCATCGGTCTGGCACCGGGTACGGCCGCATCGTCTATCACCATGCCGCTGCTGCAGGCCGTCCGCGCCGAGCTGCCGGAAGTGCTGGTGTACCTGCATGAAAACAGTGGCTCCGTCCTGAATGACAAACTGCTGAGCGGCCAGCTGGACATGGCGGTTCTGTACGATCGCTCGCCTGTTGCCGGGATCACCAGCCAGCCGCTGCTGAAAGAAGATCTCTACCTCGTGGGCACCCGCGACTGTCCGGGCCAGAGCGTCGACCTTACCGCCGTGGCAGAGATGAACCTTTATCTGCCGCGCGACTACAGCGCCGTGCGCGTGCGCGTGGACGAAGCGTTCTCCCTGCGCCGCCTGACGGCCAAAATCATTGGCGAAATTGACTCCATCTCCACGCTCACCGCGGCCATTGCCAGCGGCATGGGCGTTACCGTTCTGCCGGAATCCGCCGCGCGCTCGCTGTGCGGTGCGGCAAACGGCTGGATGGCCCGCATCACCACGCCGTCGATGAGCCTGCCGCTGTCGCTGAACATGTCTGCACGCGGTTCGCTGTCGCCGCAGGCGCAGGCGGTAAAAGAGATTTTGATGTCGCTGGTCAGCAAGCCATCGCTTGAGAACCGTGAACTCCAGCTCGTGAGCTGATATTCCATAAAAGCATAAGATGCTGGTTTTTATTATTTGTTCTGCAGCTCGGCTGACTCTAACAATAGAGCTATGTCAGATGCGCCGGAGTGAATCGTGAATTTCCAGCAACTTAAAATTATCCGTGAGGCGGCCAGGCGGGACTACAACCTGACCGAAGTCGCCAATATGCTTTATACCTCTCAGTCCGGCGTTAGCCGCCACATACGCGAGCTGGAAGAGGAGCTGGGTATAGAGATCTTTATCCGCCGCGGCAAGCGGCTGCTCGGCATGACGGAGCCGGGTAAGGCATTGCTCACCATCGCGGAGCGGATCCTCAACGAGGCCAGCAACGTGCGTCGCCTGGCGGATCTCTTCACCAATGACGCCTCGGGCGTGCTCACCATCGCCACCACCCACACCCAGGCGCGCTACAGCCTGCCGCCGGTGATAAAAGCGTTCCGCGAACTCTTTCCTGACGTCCGTCTGGAGCTCATCCAGGGCACGCCGCAGGAAATTGAAGTGCTGCTGCAAAACGGTGGGGCGGATATCGGTATCGCCAGCGAGCGCCTGAGCAACGACCCGCTGCTGGTGGCGTTCCCCTGGTTCCGCTGGTACCACAGCCTGTTACTTCCCGTCGATCATCCGCTGAATCAGGTCTCTCCCCTGACGCTGGAAGATATTGCGAAATGGCCGCTGATTACCTACCGCCAGGGGATCACCGGACGCTCGCGCATTGATGAAGCCTTCAACCGCAAAGGGCTGACGCCCGACGTGGTGCTGAGCGCGCAGGATTCTGACGTGATCAAGACCTACGTCGAGCTGGGCCTGGGCATTGGCCTGGTGGCGGAACAGTCCAGCGGCGAGCGTGAGGACGGGAACCTGGTGCGTCTTGACACGCGTCATCTGTTTGACGCCAACACCGTCTGGCTTGGCCTGAAGCGCGGACAGCTGCAGCGCAACTATGTGTGGCGCTTTATCGAGCTGTGCAACGCCGGGCTGTCGGTGGATGAGATTAAACGCCAGGTCATGGAGCCGGAAGAAGTGGCGATTGATTATCAGATTTAGGTGCGGGTTTGCCCGGTGGAGAAGTGCCTGCCGGGCTCGTCACTCAAATTAATGGATATCTTTTTTTAAACTTGTCTGGTGGAAGTAGGGACGTGCTGCTGCATCAGTTCAACGATCCAATCAATAAAAACGCGCAGTCTGGCGTTGACATGGCGGTTCGGCGGAAATGCCAGGTAAAGGGGCATTGGCTTAATTCGCCAATCCTCAAAGAGCGGAATTAATGCGCCACAAGCCTGATGCGCTGCCGCCATATAGACGGGTAGCGCAATCACGCCTAACCCGGCTAATCCAGCTTCGAGATAAGCGTTGCCATCATCCACGGCGAGCACATAGCTGCCCGTGATTTCAATTTGTTCACTCTCACCGTGCAGTACCAGAGGATCAATCTTGCCGGTGCGCGAGGACAAGAATCCCACTATGCGATGGTCCGTGTTTTCCAGCTCTCTCAGATGTGCAGGGGCGCCGAGGCGTTCCACATAGCTCGGCGCGACGTAAACGCCGATTTGCAAATCGCCGACGTGGCGGGCAATCAGGGACTGGTCGTTGATTTCCCCTCCCCGCAGGACGCAATCCACGTTATCGCCGATCAGATCCACCACCCGGTCACTCACGCCCATGTCGAACTGGATATCAGGGTAGCGCGCGTGAAAAGCCGGCAGCGCGGGCACCAGCACAAGTCGGGCGAGAGGAGTGGGCACATCTACCCGTATTCTTCCCCTGGGCGTTATTGCCGCACTGGACAGGCTGTTCTCAGCATCCTCCATGTCCGCCAGCAGGCGGATTACGCGCTCATAGTAAACCGCGCCATCAGGCGTGACGCCAAGCCTACGGGTCGTGCGGTGGAGCAATTTGACGCGCAGGCGCGCTTCCAGTTGCTGAATAAGCTGCGTCACCGTTGTTTTGCTCATATGAAGCGTTTGGGCAGCCCTGGTGAAGCTGCCTGCCTCCACCACGCGAGCAAAGGCGCGCATCGCATCGAAACGATCCATTCCTTATCCTCTCTTAATGCCGATTGTTTGGATATTACAAACAATGATGGACAAAGTCGCTTGTTTATCTGCCCGATCCCGCACCTTTAAAGTGTCTTCATGTTCACCGGGCAGATTTCACCCCATTACAAAGGTACAAACATGACAGCACGCGAAGCGGTTTTTCCCCTCGGGCGCCAGGCGCTCTATGAACGCAATCGGTATTCACCCGCCATTAAATCTAACGGTTTCCTGTTTGTTTCGGGGCAGGTAGGTAGCCGCGAGGATGGTTCGCCTGAAGAGGACCTCAACGCGCAGGTTCGGCTGGCATTCGATAACCTTAATGCTGTTCTCACGGCTGCGGGCTGCACGTTCGATGACGTGGTTGATGTTACCCTTTTTGTTGTCGATCCCGAGTCAAACCTCGACGCTATCTGGCGCATCCTGCCAGAATACTGGGGGGAAGCGCCTTACCCTACCTTGACGGGGATAGGCGTGACGTGGCTGTACGGATTCCAGTTTGAGATTAAGGTGATTGCCCGGCTGCCCTAGGGGTACGGGTCTTTCCGCCGGTCGTGCGGTAACTTGATGACAGCAGCGGTTTATTGCCCGGTGGCGCTGCGCTTATCGTGCCTATGGTCCCGTAGGTCGGGTAAGGCGCAGTCGCCACCCGACAACCTTTCCAGATGCAGAAAAGCAAAAAGCCTGCTTTAAAAGCAGGCTTTTTAAATTTGGCTCCTCTGACTGGACTCGAACCAGTGACATACGGATTAACAGTCCGCCGTTCTACCGACTGAACTACAGAGGAATCGTGTGAACGAGGCGCATAGTAGCGACCTCAGTACGCCTTGTCAAAGGGTGAAACCGCGCTTTTTGTTCGTTTGCTGACAATTTCAGCAAATTGCTGATTTTATAGTAAATTCGCGTTCAAATTACACAGCAAATGCGCCGCCCGCAGGCGGCGCATAGGATTAGAACAGTACGGAGTAGTTCAGGCCAAACGTCCGTCCGCGGCCTTTATAGGTATACAGGCCCGGTGCACCGTAGGTTGGGCTATACAGTCCCGGCGCGCGCTGGCCCCAGGCGGTGGTGTAGTCTTTGTCCAGCAGGTTTTCCACGCTGAAGCTGACTTTCCCCACCGGCAGGGCGTAGCTGCCCAGGAAGTCTACCGTGTTATAGCCATCGATCTTCTTGCCGTCGGCGTCAGAGACGTCAAAGGTCTGCGTGCTCTGCACGCGCAGGGTCCAGTCGCCCGGGGCCCAGTTGACCCATGCGCTGGCTTTCGACGGGCTGGCGCTGTCGACCGTCAGCTTCTCCCATTTGCCGTTTTCGCGGGTTTCAGACTTGATGGCGTTAAAGTTCGCCCCGGTGCTCCAGTCGCTGTCGGTGAAGAAATAGTCCACCTGGCCTTCTACCCCGTAGATACGACGCTTGTCGTCTTCCAGGTTGATGGTCATGTCCGTCTTGTTGATGGTGATGGTTTTATCCGAGAGCGAGTAATACGCCGCAACCTGCGTGCGCAGGTTATCCCCGGTATAGCGCCAGCCCAGCTCGTACGCGTTGACCTTGATACCGTCCAGCGTTGAGTCGTTCACGTTGACGCTGTTCAGCAGGCGATAGTGGCCGTTGCTGAGCTGATAGGTGCCGGAGCCGTAGTACTTCGCCAGGTCCGGAATTTCGAAGCCCTGGGAGAAGTTAAACCACACCTGCTGCTGTTCGGTCAGGCGACCGAGGATCCCGGCGTTAAACAGGAAGTTGTTGTAATCGGTTTTCCCGCCCGGCACCGCGTCGGCGGAGGTGGCTTTCCCGGTAGCGATGGCCTGCTGCTGGGCGTAGCCGACAAAGTCGTCCACCTTGTTCTCGGTGTACTGGTAGCGCACGCCGCCGCTCAGGGTGATGGCGTCAATGTCGTAGCTGGCCTGCAGGAACGGGGCGAGGTTGGTGATGCTGTAGCCCGGGTAGCGGCCCACGTTGTAGGCGTTTTCCAGCTCCATGCCGCCACTCGCCGCGGCTTTGCTCAGGTTAAAGAACTGCTGGTTGGCGTCAAAGGTTTCGTGGTCGGCATCCACGCCCCAGGTCAGCGTTAAATCGTCTACCGGCTTGCTGTTCAGCGTCAGCTTGCCGCCGTAAAAATCGGTTTTCTGCTGCGACGCGCCGATGCTGCTCACCACGCCTTTGGTCAGAGTTGGGAACGGATAGTAGGTCAGGCTTTCGTCGCGATAGTAAATCTGCGCGACCAGATCCTGGCCCCAGAAGTCGGTATTGGAATACTGCAGGTTGATCAGGTGGCGCTCGGTGCCCGGTACGCGGTCAGAATCGAGGTTCCCTTTGTTATAGGCGGTAGCATCCCCCGTGACCGCCGAGAAGTTCTTCCCGAGATACAGCCCGTGCTTGCCGTCGGACTCGCTCTTGTAGTACTGGGTCGTCAGCTGCAGCTGCTGGTGCTCGTCAATATTGAGGGTGCCGGTTCCCATCACGTCGATACGGTCGGAATACTGCAGGCCGGTCTGGGTGTTATCAATGATCACCTCGTCGCCGTTGCCGTCGTACCAGCCGCCGTAGCGCTGATACGACACCGACAGACGGCCGGAGGCGTTGTCGTTGCCGCCGCTGACCGCTGCCGACACGTTCTCATCGTGGTCGTTATGGCTGTTAAACCCGCTCTTTGCCCCGGTCTGGAACTCCACTTCGGTTTCCGGCTGGCCCTTTTTGGTGACGATGTTCACCAGGCCGCCGGTGCTGCCGCCGCCGTACAGTGACGTGGCGCCGGAGATCACTTCGATACGGTCAATGTTGAACGGATCGATGGAGTCGAGCTGGCGGCTGTCGCTGCGGGAGGAGTTCAGGCGGACGCCGTCCACCATCACCATCATCGAGCGGCCGCGCAGGTTCATGCCGTAGTTGGTACGCCCCTGGCTGCTGACGTCCATGCCCGGGATCAGCTGCGCCAGCACCTCTTTAATCTCTTTCCCGCCCTGAACCTGCTGCTCAATTTCAGCCCGCTCAATGACCCAGGTGGTCTGCGCCATCTCCGCCACGCTGCGGTGCGCGCGGCTGGCGGAGACAACGATATTTTCTTCCTTTTGTTCTTCCGCCCACGCAGAGGTAGAAAGCATTGCAAGCAAGCAAGGATTTAAAACCCAAAGATGAGAACGTTTCATTGTTATGTTGACCCTGATTGTGTGTGTCAGTACTCGGTGGTTTTTGCTAAGGATTTAAAAACCTGGCTGTTATCCGGGCGGGTCGTGCTTCGCCAGTGGATAACGCCAGGGGTGGTAGCCAGCTCAAACGGCTCGTCGGGGTGGGCGCGATTCAGAATGCGCGCCGCGCGCCAGGCCATCAGGCTGAGCTGGGGTTCGGCAATGCCGAGACGGTGCATCCCGGCATTCACGGCGAACAGGCGGTTGCTCTGCGGGCCGTCCCATTCGAGGGTGAAATCATTGTTGATGCAGAAGGCTTCATCCGCATCCAGCTGCAGGCGGTGGGACAGCGGCGCGAGGAACGCGGGCTGAACGGCGCGGTAGCCGGTGGCGAAAATGACCACGTCGGTATCCAGCTGCTCGCGGCCGCCGTCGAGGTGATGCTGAATGCTCAGGCGCTGACCGTTTTCCTGACGCGCCAGCGACGTCACCGAGCGGGACGGCAGAAGGTGCGCCCACGGTTTTTCACGCAGCACCTCAAAGCGGTGGTACATGGCGCGGTAAATCGCCAGCAGGGACTCGGTGGTGATGCCGTCGGAGGTCATCTTCTGCTCGTGCAGCATCTGGCGACGCGCCTCTTCACCCAGCGTGGAGAAGCTGTCCACGTACTCCGGCGTGAAGTACTCGTTGGCAAAGGCGGCTTCATCCAGCGCGTTGTAGTTGTTGCGGCGCGAGATCCAGTTCAGGCTCAGCGGCTGGCCCCACTCGCCGCGGAAGATATTCAGGAACAGGTCGGCGCCGCTCTGGCCGCCGCCAACGACGGTGACGCGCTTGCCCGCGAGATCCGGGGTGCGCAGCATCATCTCGCTGGCGTGGAAGCAGGTATCGTCCTGCGTCGTAACGCAGTCCGGGAGGTTGCTCTGTTTGCCTATCCCCACGCAGACGTGGCGCGCCAGGAAGCGATCGCGCTGGGTCACGACCTCAAACAGGCCGCTTTCCTCGTCAAA
Source organism: Enterobacter sp. 01-M-03-SI-ECC (assembly GCF_047530215.1). Classification (NCBI taxonomy): domain Bacteria; kingdom Pseudomonadati; phylum Pseudomonadota; class Gammaproteobacteria; order Enterobacterales; family Enterobacteriaceae; genus Enterobacter; species Enterobacter sp. 01-M-03-SI-ECC. The sequence goes on along the minus strand of NZ_JBLKDA010000001.1, from coordinate 283,018 downwards.
GTTCACCTGCTGCACCTGCTGGCTGAAGGCGAGATTGGTGAGGTTGTCCGCTGCCCAGCACAGGTAGTCCGCAAACTCTTCCCGCGAAACGGTGCGCTGCTCGGTGGTCAGAAAGCGGTAGAACTTTTTACGCTGTACCAGGTAGTTCAGGAAGCTGTGGCGGTTGGTCGGCTCCACGGCGCTGACCAGATCCTTCAGGAAGCTGGTCTGCATGTGGCAGTCCGGCACCATCATCCCCGGGTGCCAGGAGAAGTGCGGTTTACGCTCAAGAAACAGCGAGCTAAAGCCGTCCAGCCCTTCCGCCAGCGCGGCGATGCTGAGGTTAAACGGGCCAATACCAATGCCGATGAAATCATAGGTTTTCATTGCGCGGACTCCCGGGAGGCGAGAAACAGAGGGTTATCAAGGTCGGTAACGTAGTTCGGCAGCATGCGGCTGCCGCCGTCGTGTTCGGAGAAGGTCAGCTTGACCGGGTTGAGGATCACGCGAATAATTTGCGGCTTAAACAGGTCGAACGTCGCGAAGCGTTCAGCAAGCTCAGGGTGCGCGGCCATATAGCGGTGCAGAACGCCGGCGAGGATCTGATAGAAGCGCGCTTCGCTGACGCCGCTTTGCTGGGTGAGGCGTGAGATAAAGCGCAGCACCGTGACAAAGTTGCCGGTTTGCAGGTCGTGAATAATGTAATCCGCGCTAAGGCGCGCCGTGACGGCCTTTACCTGCTCCGGCAGGCTCTGCGCCTGCGGGAAATCTTCATCCACCAGGCGCATATCGCCCTGGAAATCCTTCAGCAGGATGCGCTGCGGCACGTAGTCCTTCATCACCAGCGTCACGTTCTGCCCGTGGGCGATCAGCGCCACCCCGTAGCGGCAGAGCAGGTGATAGAACGGGATCACCGATGCCTCAAATAGCTTTTCCAGCCACGCGTCGGCGCTTAAGCCGGAGTGCGCGATCCACGCGTCAATCAGCGGACGCCCGGCGTTGTCGGTTTCCATCAGCGCCGCCAGCAGGACCGCCTGTTCACCGTCCTGCAGATAGCAGGACGGGTTCTCGCGCCAGATCACCCCCAGCATCTCCTGGTAGCGGTAGGGCGCTTTCGGCAATGCGGCATAGCCAGGATGCGACACGTAGCCGGCGGCGGGTTCGCCAAGCACCTGCGCGCCGGAGCGGGCAAGCGTAGCGTCGGCGGTGAACTGCTGCTGTAGCCAGCGAGAGGCCAGCGGCCCGGCGGCAATGTATTTGCCCGGGATCCCGCGATAGCAGGAGGTATTGTAGATGGTCAGCGGCAGCTTGATGTCATACGGCGCGCGACGGCTGGCGTTGGTGAGCGTGCGCAGAGACTGCTGCGCCAGATACTCATCGCCAAACTCGCCCAGCTCAACCATCTCACCGCGCGCCAGCTGCGCCACGAAGTGAATGGCTATTTTTTGCTGCCACTGCCACGGGTGCAGCGGCACCGGCAGCCAGCCGTCGTCGAGACCCAGCGCCTGCCAGCGGGCATCAAACCGGGCGCGCTCGGCATTGTCCATGGCGCTGGACAGCAGGCTGTGAATGTCGCAATCGACGTCGCTGCTCCAGACCAGATGCTCCCGGGGCACGGCGATCCAGTGCAGGCGGAAACGCCCGCGGTACTCCGGCGCGTACTGGCGCAGGGCGTCCAGCCCCCAGCCGCGGCGTCCCTTGTTGAAAATAAACTTCGGGTGGCCGCTCATCAGACACTGTAATTCGTCCGGGTCGAGGTGGATCAGCGCGTCCGCGTCCAGCCCTTCACGCGCCTGCAGCAGCTGCATGTCGCCGCGCAGCGTGGCGTAGAGATCTTCCATGTGCTCCGCCGTTTGCGCGTCGCTCATCTCCAGCACCGTCGCCAGCTGCAGCAGCGCGCTTTCCGCCTCCACGACATTGCCGCTGGCGGTGGTCAGGCTGTCCGGGTCGATATGCAGCCAGCCCCAGATCCCGCGCGCGGCGCGAAACTGCCATGTTTCGCTGCCCATGGTGATTTGCCAGCGGTCCACGTCGAGGGATTCGGCGCGCAGAGTGCGTTCATATTCCAGCTCGGCGAGGATCTTCCCTACCATCTCGCGGTTCACTTTCTGCCAGCGCGCGTTCACAGGCCCACCTCGCTGAAGAAGCGGTGACGCTGGCTCATGATGAGACGCGAGCGCTTATGCGGGAAGTCGAACTCTTTCACCGTGTCAAAACCGGCGCAGGCCAGATGGCGGAACAGGCGCTGGTTGTCGAAGCGCGGCTCGGCCACAATCCGCGTGGTGCGCGGCTCATTGAGATACAGATAGTGGCTCAGGCCGCGCAGCCAGCTGCGGATGTACTGCGCGCCGCGCCAGCTCTCTTCGCCCACCAGCATGTGCAGCCCGCGGTCAAACGGCTGCCAGCGGTAGTGGCGGCCAATGCGGTCTTCGGCCGCCCAGTAGAGTTCAAAATAGCCGAACGGCTGGTCGTCGAAGCAGCCGATGACCGGGTAGCAGTACGCTGAGTCGAGCTGACGGCGCAGGTAGCTTTCCTGCTCGGCCTGCGGGCCCGCCATCTCCCAGAAGGCGTTAACGCGCGGGTTATTCATCCATTGGGTAAAGCGCTCGCCGTCCAGCGCCACGTCGGCCACGCGGAAGCTCAGCGTGCGCTTAATTTGCGGATCGTAACGACGATATACCTCGCCCTCGGGGCGGTGAGGGCGCAGCGGGAAGTACAGCTGGCGGCTCTCGTCAAACAGCATACCGCCGCTGGCCTGCGGCTGCTCGCCTTTCAGCCACAGCGGCAGCTGCCAGAAGGTTTCACGCGCCAGATAGTCCCCGTGGGCGAGGCTAAACAGCGCCTTTGCCTGGGGTTCATCCTGCCAGGCTGCCCACGGCAGGGTAATGCCGGTCAGCGCGGGGGCCGCCACAAACAGCTGATCCAGGGCTTCCACCAGCCAGCCGTCCGGGATCGCATTCAGACGCTCCAGCACCGCGCTGCCGTCGAGACCCAACGTCAGCGGCAGGGCGCGATCCGTTGTGGTGCAGCGAAAGCCGTAGCCGGAATGGACGATATTCGCGATGGCCATTACGCCTTCTCCTTGTAAAACGGGTTGCTAAAGTCGAAATAGATCACCGCCGGATCGGCGATGGTGTTTTCATTGCGATCGTGCAGATAGCAGAAGAAGTTGCCTTTGCAGTTCCAGGTCGGGCTGTCGAGCACGTAGTCGAGGCAGCGGGTCTGCTTCGCGGTCTGGCGCAGACCCACCAGCGCGTCGCGCACGCGGGACATCAGGTTCTCCTCGCTGTCGAAACCGGCGGCGGCGAGGGCGGCGGTGACGGCAAGGGTAGAGTTCAGCAGGAGGTAGTAAGGGAAGTAGCGCAGCAGCTGACTCTCACCGAAGCGGTTTTCTACCTCCGTTTCGCCCGCCTCTTTCAGCCACGCGTCGGCCCCTTCGGTCCAGGCGCTGCCCTGGCAGTCGCGGTAGATAAGTCCGACCGGGAAATCCTGCTGCATCTCGACGAGGATATTTTGCTGGTGCGCCAGCAGGACCAGACCGTAGTCCGCCTCGGCGCTGAACAGCGGCAGCAGCACGCGGTCGCAGTAGGCGTCCAGCCAGCAGCGGGCGGCCTGGGCGAACGGTAAATCCAGACGCTGGCTCAGGCGGCGCACCGCGGAGGCCAGCAGGCTGTCGCCGCCGTCCGGCGCGGCCTGGGTCAGGCTGACCAGCACGTTGGTCTGGGTGTCAGGCGTGTCGAACAGCAGGTTGACGCGCAGGGCCATCAGGCTCTCTTCCTGAACCGTGCCGCTTTCGTCACGCAGCCCCGCCCAGCCGTCTTCCTGCATCACGCGCATGGTCGGGTAGCGCGCCTGTAAATCCTGCCAGCGTTCCGTTTTCGCCAGATGCGCCAGGCGCATGCCGCGCTTCACCTCTTTGACCGACAGCGTGCGCACGGAGTTGGTCAGACGCACGCTGAGGGAGAACTTAATCATGTCGCTGTTGCTTTCGCTGTACAGCGAGCGGGAGGAGCTGGTGGGCAGCCACTGCGCGCCCGCCTCGCCCAGATCCTGCAATGCACCGTTTTCCACCAGACGCTGGCACCAGGCCTGCTCCAGCAGATAGTCGGCCTGCCACGGATGCATCGGCAGCAGCCAGCGGGTGTCGGTGAAGTGGCCGAGCAGCTCGGGCGCGCTCTGGGCCGCGAAGCGCAGCAGGCGCTCACGCAGGGAGACGTTCAGGCTGTCACCGGCCACGAGCGTGCTCTCAACGGCAAACCAGCGCAGCGGAAAGCGGGAGGCGAAGTCGGGCAGATAGCGACGCGCCTCGGTTTCGCTGAACGGCTCGTGCGACTTCGGCGCCGGGTGAAACGCGTGGCCGACCAGCAGCGCCTGTTCGGCTTCGGCAAACGTCAGCGGCTTATCGCGCAGGGCTGCCCAGCCGTGGCGCAGATCGATCGCCTGCCAGGTGTGCGCATGGCTTTCAAGGACGCGCTGCTTAAAGCGCGCCAGCGTATCGACATCCAGCGAGCCTTTCACGGACGGTTTTTCAAGAATTAAATCAACCAGTTGGGTAAATGTGACGGCGTCACCATCATCTTTGTTGCGTTGAATAAGCGTTGCCGGAAAACGGTACTGATGATGCTGAGTGGGAGAGAAATAGCGTACCGGCACCCGAAGCGCCTGGGTTTGGGAAAGCGGGATATGGATCTCAGATAGCGCATCCGCGGCGGTAGCGGGGAGATAGCGCCAGTCCTTCGTTTCGCGCAACAGGGCGTTTAAAAAACACTGGGCCGCAACGTCTGTACCGGCAGAGCGGGGCAGAGCACGCATAGGTGTACCTCATTCCATGATTGATAATAATTCTCGTTATGATATTCATTCTGTTTACAGTCGCAACCATTTTTGCAATATTTGTTTTCATAAACTTCATGATTTCCACACATTTATTGACACTATGTTCACATTCTTATGCGCGCTGACTCTGAAACCCTGACGGAAAACGTCACCTCAAAAGCTAACTGGACCCTGGCGCTATCTGCGGGTTTACTGGGTATCGGGCAAAACGGCCTGCTGGTGATGCTCCCGCTGCTGGTGACCCTGACCGGGCTGTCGCTTTCGGTCTGGGCCGGGCTGCTGATGTTTGGATCCATGCTCTTTTTACCGGCATCGCCCTGGTGGGGACGCCAGAGCGAGCGGAGAGGGTGCAAGGCGGTGATGCTGGCCTCGCTGAGCGGCTACCTGGCCAGCTTCGCCGTCATGGCGCTGGTGGTCTGGGCGTTGGCGGCCGGCAGGCTGGACCCGGCCTGGGGGCTGGCGGGGCTGATCTTCTCGCGCCTGCTCTACGGACTGACGGTCTCAGGTTTGGTGCCTGCGGCCCAGACGTGGGCGATTCAGCGTGCGGGGCTGGATAAAAGAATGTCGGCGCTGGCGACGATAAGCTCCGGCCTCAGCTGCGGACGCTTGCTCGGCCCGCCGCTGGCGGCGCTGATGCTCAGCGTCAGCCCGGTGGCGCCGCTCTGGCTGATGGCGATCGCGCCGTTAGTTGCCCTGCTGCTGGTGCTACGCGAAGCCGCAGATCCGCCGCTGCCGCCGGTGGCGCACCAGGCGACCCGCCTGCAGGCCTCCATGCTGCCGTTCCTGCTGCTGGCGCTGCTGCTGGCGGCGCTGGTGAGCCTGATGCAGCTTGGCCTGTCACCGCATCTTAGCCCGCTGCTGGACGGCAACGCCCGCGAGATCGGCCATCATGTCGCGCTTCTGCTGAGCCTGGCCGCGCTGGCGACGCTCGCGGCGCAGTTTCTGGTGGTTCGCCCGCAGCATTTCACCCCGATGACGCTGCTCTGCATCGCGGCGGTGCTGATGGTGGCAGGGCTTGGGCTGATGTCCCTCGCGGGTTTAACGCTGTTCTACGTGGGTATCGTTATTACGTCACTCGGGGCGGCGATGGCCACGCCGGGCTACCAGCTGCTGCTGAACGATCGGCTCACCACCGGGAAGGGCGCGGGCGTCATCGCCACCAGCCATACGTTAGGCTACGGCCTCAGCGCGCTGCTGGTGCCCGTGGTGACGCGCTTTTTCTCAGAGCAATCTTTGACGGTGGCCGCATGGGGAATGGCGTTGCTGTTTTTAGCGGTGAGCATCGGGGTACGGTCAACCGCGCGTACCCGTCCTGAAAAACCTTAATGGATCTGGCGGGAGGCCTGCCCGTCAGACGCTTCATTTTGCCGCAGGCGCTGCAGGGGATCCTGCTGATAGAACTGGCAGAAACGCTGCCACAGCGCCGGGAAACGGGGCGCGAAGAGCTCGGGCGCGCTGAAGAAATACTCCGAAAGCACCGCAAAGCACTCGGCCGGGTCGGTTGCCGCGTAGGCGTCAATGCTGGCCGCGCTTTCGCCCACCAGGTCTATTTCATCCTGGATGTTATCCATCGCCGCATGCAGGTCGTGCTCCCAGCCTGCCACCTCGCGAAGCGGGATCAGCGGGACGCCGCTGGCGCGATCGCCGTTGCGGGTATCCAGCTTGTGCGCCACCTCATGAATAACCAGGTTAAAACCGGAGGCGTCGAACGAGTCCTGAATATCGAGCCAGTTGAGGATAATCGGCCCCTGCTGCCAGCTCTGTCCGGACTGCACCACGCGCTGGTTGTGCACCAGCCCGATATCGTCCTGCCACTCATCGTCGACGATGAACGGCGCAGGGTAGATCAGCACCTCGTGGAAACCGTCCAGCCACTCAATACCGAGCTCAAGCACCGGCAGGCAGAAAAGCAGGGCGATGCGCGCGTTTTTCAGGGGATCGAGTTCAAACCCCTGCAGCGGCACCAGGCGTTTTTGCTGCAAAAAACGATCCGCCAGCTGAACCAGCTTCGCTTGTTCATCCGGGTTTAGATTCGCCAGAACCGGGATCGTCAGCGCCTCATCCCACGGCAGCGCCATATCCCGGCCAGCCTCATTCGTTTTCCAGGGCCACTTTATCATCGCTTTGCTCGCAAACTCGTCACTTGAACAAAAATGGGAAAGTCAGATTAGGTTAAGATGCCAGAAAATTGCTCGCGGCGACAATTCCAGCCCGAATAAACTATCATTCGTACGTAGCGGTGGGTAGCGGTTTGCGGGCATCACCTTCATTTTGTGAAGTCTGTCGTAGCCTTAACCCACAGGTTCAGTGAAGAAATCAGTACGGTATTGAAAAGATGAGCGATTTCAAAGGTAATAAGCAGGACCTGCCCAGTCGACCGTGTGTGCACTGCCAGCGGCCCATGACGTGGCGCAAGAAGTGGGCGAAATGCTGGGATGAGGTCAAATACTGTTCCGAGCGCTGCCGCAGGAGCCACCGTTGACCGAGCTGCGCCTGATCCTGGGCGATCAGCTTAATCCGCACCACAGCTGGTTTGATAGCCGCGATTCGAACGTCATTTACGTGATGCTCGAACTTCAGGCGGAAACCGCCTACGTGCTTCATCACGCTCAGAAAGTGATTGCCATCTTCGCGGCCATGCGCGCGTTTGCCGCTGCGTTAAAGGAGAAGGGACATCGGGTGAGGTATGTCCGGCTCTCTGACCGCTCAAACCGCGGTGCGCTGGAAGACAATCTCAACGCGCTCGTCGCGCATTATGGCGCAGACAGGGTGGTGTGGCAGGAGCCCGACGAATGGCGTCTTGATACGCAGCTGCAGGCGTGGGCGAAAACGGCGTCCGTCGAAACCGCCTGCGTCAGCAGCGAGCATTTCTTCACCACCCGTGAACAGGTGGCGGCGTTCTTTGCGTCGCGCAAAAGCTGGCGCATGGAGTACTTTTACCGGGAAATGCGCCGTCAACACGGCATACTGTTGACCGCGGAAGGCGAGCCCGAAGGGGGGAAATGGAATTTCGATGCTGAAAACCGCAGGCGCTGGTCCGGCGAGCCGCCCGCACCGGACGACGCTCGCCTCCGCCACGATCGCACGGCGCTGTGGGAAGAGATCCAGCGCTGTGGCGTAAAGACCTTCGGCGAACCGCAGGCCGACAATTTTCGCTGGCCGCTCAATCGTGCGGAAGCCAAAGCCCGGCTGGATGACTTTATCACGCACGTGCTGCCGCAGTTCGGCGCCTGGCAGGATGCGATGCACGCGGAAGAGCCCTTTCTCTTCCACTCATTAATTTCATTCGCGCTGAACACCAAAATGCTTAATCCGCGGGAAGTGGTGGCGGCCGCCCAGCAGGCGTGGCGTTCGGGCCACGCGCCGCTGCCTGCCGTTGAGGGCTTTATCCGCCAAATACTCGGCTGGCGGGAGTACGTGCGCGGGATCTACTGGTCGCAGATGCCGGGCTACCGGGAGCTGAACGCCTTAGACCAGCACGCCCCGCTGCCGGACTGGTTCTGGACCGGCAAGACGCAGATGCGCTGCCTGGCGCATGCCGTTGGGCAGTCGCTCACCGAGGCTTATGCCCACCATATCCAGCGCCTGATGGTCATCGGGAACTTTAGCCTGCTCGGCGGCCTCTCCCCGCAGGCGGTTCATGAATGGTATCTGGGGGTCTATATTGATGCCTTTGAGTGGGTTGAGCTGCCCAATACCCTCGGCATGAGCCAGTTTGGCGATGGCGGGCTACTGGCCAGTAAGCCCTATGTCTCAAGCGCGTCGTATATTCATAAGATGAGTAATTACTGCCAGGGGTGTCGGTATCAGCACAACCAGCGCACCGGCGAGCTGGCGTGCCCCTTCAATGCCCTTTACTGGGATTTCTTTGCGCGCAATCAGGCGCGTCTGGGTCATAATCCCCGGCTGGGCATTGTCTTTAAACAGCTTGCGGACATGCAGGACGGGGAACGGCAGGCTATTGCCGATCGCGCCCGCTACATCCGCCTTAATCTCAACGATCTCTGACCCCCGACAGGACATCCAGACGCTATGCCCGTGAATTTTGACCTTAACGATCTTTATGCTTTCAGAGCGTTAGTGGAATACGGTAACTTCCGTGTCGCCGCTGAATCTATCTGCCTGTCCCAGTCGGCGCTGAGCCGCAGGATTGAAAAGCTGGAAGCCGCGCTGGGAAACCGGCTGTTCGATCGTACCACCCGCCGCGTGGCCTTAACGTTATACGGTCAAAACTTTGCTGAACGTTCCGCGCAGCTGCTCGACAACGTGGAGTCCATGCTGGCGGATGTCGATAAAGCCAGCGAAGAGCGGACGGGGCTGATTGCGGTTGCCGCGGTACCCTCTGCGGCCTGCTATTTTATGCCTGATGTGATCCGACGCTTTCAGTCTCGCTATCCGCGCGTGCGCATCAAGCTCATCGACAGCAGCGCGGGGAATGTGATTGACGCCGTGGCCCGCAGCCAGGCGGATTTTGGCATCTGCTTCGCCGGAAACCTGCCGACTGAAATCGAATTTTTCCCGCTGGTGGAGGATGTCTATGTCGCCGCGTGCCGAAAGGATCACCCGCTGGCGCGGAAGAGCCACCTGACGTGGCAGGCTTTTTACCAGCAGGACTATATCTCCCTCGATAAAACGTCAGGCAACCGTAACCTGCTCGATCGGATGCTGGGGGAGATCGTTCCCGAACGCCCGAGCGTCTGCGAAACGCGTCACGTCACCACGATGCTCGGCATGGTCGAGGCGGGGATCGGCATTGCTGCCGTTCCCGCCATGTCGATGCCAACGTCAGCGCACACGCCGCTGACGCATCTGCCGCTGGTGGCGCCGGAAGTGAAGCGCACCGTGGGGCTTATCCGGCGCCGGGGGCGCATCCAGTCTTACATTGCGGCTGAACTGGAAAAGCAGATCACCGGGCAGTATCGCCGGACGTAACGGGGGTCATCCCCGTCTCGCGTATGACTTCCCCTGATGGCGGCGAGGCGAGATAGGTCAGAAGCGCTTTTCCCTCCGTAGGATGTTCCGCGTCACGGGTAACCGCACCGGCGAAGCGCGTGATGTATTGCAGCGTATCCGGGATTTTCCCGATAAAGGTGACGCCCTGAACCGGCAGCAGCTCGCTGACCTGCTGGAAGCCCACCGCGTATTTACCTTTCGCCACTTCCGAGGCGACCGGAATACGCTCGACCATGGTCGCTTTGCCCGCCACCTCTTTTTCAATCCCCAGCTCTTTAAACAGCGCCTGGCTGACGTACCTGCCGCTGGCGCTGTCGGAGTAGGCGATGGAGCGGGCCTGCAGCAGCGTATTGCGCAGCGTCGCCTCGCTGCTGATGTCCGGGATATCCGCCCCTTTTTTTACCACCATGCCCACGGGAGAGTCCGCGAGCTCCGTTCGCGAGCCGGGCCGGGTCAGGCTGGCTTTTTCGAGCGTCGCCAGCGCATCGCCCACCATAATCACCACGTCGGCCTTCTCGCCGCGCGCCAGTCGGTTTGGGATCGCCTGCGGCGTCGTGCCCATCGAGGGACCGGGAATAATCACAATTTTATCCCCGGTGCGGCGTTCATACTCCGGGGCCAGCTTTTCCAGGGCGGCTTTGAAGCCGCCCGAAATCATGACCTTTACGTCTTTAGCACCGGCATTGACGCTCAGGAAGGCCAGCATCAGCGCGATGGCGGGATAAGCAGTGCGTTTCATACGGCCTCCTGTGACTTGACGGTGTTTTGCAGCGATACCGCACGGCGGCGGTAGAGGTAGAGCGTGGCCAGCAGGGCGCACACGGCAGCGAAGCTCATCCAGTAGCCGGGGGAGGCTTTGTCGCCGGTGTATTCGATCAGCGCGGTGGACATGACGGGGGTAAAGCCGCCGAAGACCGCCGTTGCCAGGCTGTAAGCCAGAGAGAATCCCGCCACCCGCACTTCAGCAGGCATAATCTCCGTCAGGGCCGGGATCATCGCGCCGTTATAGAGGCCATAGAGGAAGGAGAGCCACAGCAGGACGCCCAGCATCATCGAGAAGCTGGGGGCGTTCGCCAGCAGCGTCAGGGCAGGGTAGCTGGTGGCCAGCGCCAGCAGGGCCATGGCAATCAGCACCGGCTTGCGCCCGAAGCGGTCCGACAGCGCGCCGCCCACCGGCAGCCAGATAAAGTTAGCGATAGCCACCAGCAGCGTCACCAGCAGGCTATCTGACGCGCTCAGCATCAGCACCTTTTTGCCAAAGGTGGGGGCGTATACGGTGATCAGGTAGAACGCGGTGGTGGTCATCGCCACCATCAGCATGCCCGCGACCACCACCTGCCAGTTGGCAAGCAGGGTTTTAAAGACCTGACGCATGTCCAGATGCTGGCGGCGCGCGCTGAACGCTTCCGTCTCCTCCAGCCTGCGGCGCAGGAAAAAGATAAACGGCACGATTAAACAGCCGAACAGGAACGGGATGCGCCAGCCCCATTCGCGTATGGCGCTCTCCGCCATCAGGGAATTCAGGGCAAAGCCCATCGCCGCGGCGACCATAATGGCAACCTGCTGGCTGCCGGACTGCCAGCTGGTGTAAAAACCCTTGCGGCCCGGGGTGGCGATTTCAGCCAGATAGACCGACACGCCGCCAAGCTCCGCCCCGGCGGAAAAGCCCTGCAGCAGGCGGCCCGTCAGGACCAGCAGCGGCGCCCACAGGCCGATGCTCTGATACGACGGAATGAGCACGATCAGAAACGTCCCGGCGGCCATGATCGACAGGGTGACAATCAGCCCTTTACGGCGGCCAACCTTATCAATGTAAGCGCCGAGCACGATGGCCCCAATCGGGCGCATCAAAAAGCCCGCGCCGAAGACGGCGAAGGTCATCATCAGCGAGGCAAATTCACTGCTCGCCGGAAAGAAGGTGTGGGCGATGTAGGTGGCATAGAAGCCGAACAGAAAGAAGTCGAACTGCTCAAGAAAGTTGCCCGAGGTGACGCGAAAAATCGCGCCTGCTTTCGCACGGACCGTTGCAGGTGAGGTTGAGGAAACCATGATTATCTCCAGTTTTTATCGTGACGTTATGCTCGTCTGTTTCTGAAAACTGGATCAGGAAGCGGAAATTAATAAGCGCAAATCGCGAATGAATCGATGCGTGCTGCGCATCAATGACGCGGGATTGACCAGGATTTACATGACTAACAATAACTTAACAATTATGTGATTTTTTATTCACGGTAATTCGCTAAGTGGCTGATATCGCTGTTTTGTGACATGGCGCAGAGGGGAAGCCAGGCAGCGCCTGGCTATGAGCATTAGCGCAGCGCGTTGGCTATGGCGCTAAACATTAACGACGCCTCAAGCGGCTGGGCGCTGAATGACGGCTCCGCCTGTGGCCAGGTGGACCACTGGACGATGACCAGGTTCTCTTTCTGATTCACCATTATCATCTGACCAAAAATCCCCAGCGCCCAGAGCGACCCTTTGAGGGAATTTTCCGCCTTCGGCTCGACGCTGGCGGCATTGACCGGCACTTCGTTGTTCCACCACTGATAGCCATACAGCCCGTCCGGATGGGCGTTTGACACCGATCCTTTTGCCTGCGTCCAGTCCGCGGACTGTTTCACCCAGCCTTCGGGCAGGAGCGGCTTCCCGTTCGGCAACGTGCCGTTATGGAGGATAAACTGACCGAAGCGGCCCCAGTCTTCCAGCGTGGCGTTAAAGCCGTGGGCGCCGACATCATGCTCGCCTTTGCTGTAGGCGTGCCAGACGCCGTCGCTCGCCATACCGTACGGTTGCCAGATGCTCTTTTCCAGATACGCCGCGAGCGTCATGCCGGTGGCGCGTTCAAGCACGTCACCCAGCAGCCACGCGCCGCCCGAGGAATAGGACCAGCTTTCGCCTGCAGGATGCGCGCGGTGTAACCCTTTTACTAACGTTCGCACGCAGTCGTAGGTGCCCGGCCTGGCCTCGCATTCCGTCAGCTTTGCGAAATCGGATGTCGGATTCGTGTAGTCCTCATTCCACGCCACGCCGGAGGTGTGGGTGATAAGCTGTTTCAGCGTCACGCCGTCCCAGGCCGTGCCTTTTAAATCGGGTTCATATTGGGTGACGAGATCGTCGAGGGAGTGGATTTTTCCCTCTTTAATTGCCACCCCTACCAGCGCAGAGACCACCGATTTTCCGACGGAGCGTGAGGTCCAGAGCGTGCTGTCGGTATTGCCTTCGCCCAGATACTTATAGGCAACCTTACCGTCTTTTAATACCAGCATGCCGCTGACGTTCTGGCGCTTCAGGTAATCAACAAGATTGTAGGTTTTGCCATTGACCTGGTAACGGGCATCGGTCAGCGGTTTATCCGCGGCCAGCAGCGGCGAGGCGTTGCCGTGGCGGAACACGTCGCCCGCGTAGTTGCGGTAGTCATTGCGAAATCCCACAACGCGGTCGGCCTGGCTCCAGGTGAGCATGGTATGCGCGTCCGGCAGTTTTGCGTCAAAAGGGGCCGGACAGGTTTCAAGTACGGTATCGTTGCAGGCGGCCATGACGGCAGGGGAAATTAGGCTGCCGACAACCAGCGCCGCGAGCAGAGTGCGGTTTGTTTTGTTTTTCATGTTTTTCTCGTATGGCTCAGGAAGGGCTTCAGTTTATGAACCCGCGGCCTATAATAAAAAACGCGTTATGGGGGAAAATCCCCCGAAAAGTCGCTGTGGAGGATGCTGTGGCGTCACTGAACTATTCATTTGCCCAGCTTGAGGCGTTCACCGCCGTGGCTGAGCACGGCAGCCTGGTGAAGGCGGCCGGTAAACTGGGTAAAGACCGCACGACCCTGCGCGATCTGATTGATTTTCTCGAAGATGGTTTGGGTTACGCGTTGTTTATTCGCGAGGGGCGCGTCCTGCGGTTGACGCTGGAAGGGGAGCAGCTCCAGCGGCAGGCGCATCTGCTGATGCGTCAGGTAAAAGCCTTTGAGGCGTTTGCCAGAGCCGTTCCGGAAAGCGCGACGCAGGATATTGCGCTCGTCTACGATCCGTTCACACCGCGCGCTTTTTTGCAGGCGCTAATCGCAAAAATGGCGAGCCAGAATATTCGGCTGAGCCTGACCAGCGCCTCGCGCGATGAAGCGGAAGCGATGCTCGCCAGCGGTGAGGCCGATGTGGGGATCTGTCAGGCGCGCAATCGCAGCGTCGGCAACGAGATGGAATGGCGGGCGTTAGGGGCGATTGATATGGATTTCTACGCCTCGAAGACGCTATTCAGGGATATTACGGCACCGGTTTCGCTTCTCGATCTCTCTCTGGTGCCGCAGGTGATTATGCACGCGGCGTCTGACGAGCCGGTGGCGCGCCGTCTGCAAATCTCCGGGCATACCCTTTTTACCAACGAGCTCGAGATGCTGCGCGGTCTGCTGGAAAAGGGGTGCGGCTGGGGATTTTTGCCGACGCACCTTCATGCGGCGCGGTGGAAGGATGTAAAAAGGCTGCACACCGAGGTGGGCAGCCAGGGGATAGCTCAGACGATGGTCACCATCTGGAAGCCGGGTAGCGACAAGCGCGGGCTCATCAACGAAACGCTGTCGCTGTTACCGGCGTTGTGGAAGGCCTCAGCGCTGTGAGCAGCCTTTGCACTGTTGATTCTGGATCTGCTGGAAGAAATCGTTGCCTTTGTCATCCACCAGGATAAACGCCGGGAAGTTCTCCACTTCGATCTTCCAGATGGCTTCCATACCCAGTTCAGGATACGCCACGCACTCCAGGCTCTTAATGCTGTTTTGCGCCAGCACCGCAGCCGGGCCGCCAATGCTGCCGAGGTAGAAGCCGCCGTGCTTATGGCAGGCGTCGGTTACCTGCTGGCTGCGGTTGCCCTTCGCCAGCATGATCATGCTCGCACCGTGGGATTGCAGCAAGTCTACGTACGAATCCATGCGTCCTGCGGTGGTCGGGCCGAGTGAGCCAGAGGCATAGCCTTCCGGCGTTTTAGCCGGGCCCGCGTAGTAGATCGGATGATCTTTAACGTACTGCGGCAGTTCCTCACCGTTGTCGAGCAGCTCTTTCAGCTTCGCGTGGGCGATGTCGCGCGCCACGATGATGGTGCCGTTCAGCGACAGGCGGGTAGAAACCGGGTGCGCGGAAAGCTGCGCCAGGATCTCGTTCATCGGCTTGTTCAGGTTGATGCTGACCACGTCGCCTTCACCCTGCTGGCGCAGTGATTCAGGAATATACTGACCCGGGTTGTGCTCCAGTTTCTCAATCCAGATCCCGTCGCGGTTGATTTTCGCTTTGATGTTGCGGTCTGCGGAGCAGGAAACCCCCATGCCGATCGGGCAGGACGCGCCGTGGCGCGGCAGGCGGATCACGCGGATATCGTGAGCGAAATATTTACCGCCGAACTGTGCGCCCAGGCCGAGGTTCTGCGCTTCCTGGAGCAGCTCCTGTTCGAGCTGAACGTCGCGGAACGCCTGGCCGTGTTCGTTACCTTCGGTTGGCAGCGCGTCGTAGTAGCGGGTAGAGGCCAGCTTCACGGTTTTCAGCGTGGCTTCTGCAGAGGTCCCGCCAATGACGAAGGCAATATGGTACGGTGGGCACGCGGCGGTGCCGAGCGTGCGCATCTTCTCAACCAGATAGTTTTTCAGCTTAGCCGGGGTGATCAGTGCTTTGGTTTCCTGATACAGATAGGTTTTGTTGGCAGAACCGCCGCCTTTTGCCATGCACAGGAATTTGTACTCGTCACCGTCCACGCTGTAGAGGTCAATCTGCGCCGGCAGGTTGGTACCGGTATTCACCTCTTTATACATATCCAGCGCGGCGTTCTGGGAATAACGCAGGTTATCTTCAATGTAGGTGTTGTACACGCCCTGGCTCAGGGCGGCTTCGTCACCGCCGCCGGTCCAGACGCGCTGGCCTTTTTTACCCATGACGATCGCGGTGCCGGTGTCCTGGCAGGTTGGCAGCACGCCCTTAGCGGCAATTTCAGAGTTACGCAGGAACTGCAGGGCAACATATTTGTCGTTCTGGCTGGCTTCCGGGTCGTGCAGGATCGCGGCAACCTGCTTCTGATGTGAAGGACGCAGCATAAACGCGGCATCGTGGAAGGCCTGTTGCGCCAGCAGGGTCAGGGCTTCGGGCTCTACCTTCAGCACTTCCTGGCCGTCGAACTCGGCAACGGAAACGTGCTCTTTGGTCAGCAGATAGTATTCGGTGTCGTCATGGGAAAGCGGGAAGGGGTTTTGGTACACAAAGGGCTTATTCGACATACTCAACTCCAAAATCTGTTTTTGCCTGATGGCGCTTCGCTTATCAGGCCTACAAAATCAAAGCATGATGAGAACGAGTATGCCCGGTAAGCTTGCGCCACCGGGCATTGTTCTTAGAACATCATGGACATCCACGGATAACCAATCAGCAGCAGGGCCGCCAGGAAGATGGCACCAAAGATGGTGCCGAGGCGCCAGTAGTCTTTGGTTGGCAGGTAGCCGCTGCCGTAGTAAATCGGGCTTGGGCCAGTACCGTACGGGGTGATAATCCCCATTACGCCCAGCGAGGTCACCATCAGCAGGACAAACACTTCCATATTCATGCCCGGAATAGTGGAGGCGATGGTCAGCATCGCGGGCAGCAGCGCCGTAGTGTGCGCGGTGGTGCTGGCAAACAGGTAGTGCAGCAGGTAGAACGCCAGCAGCAGGACGATGGTCGCCACGCCCGGAGAGATACCGCTCATTAACAGACCGCCTTCTTTACCCAGCCAGCTGATAAAGCCGGTAGAGGAGAGGCCATCCGCCAGCGCCACCAGGGTGGCGAACCAGACGAAGGTGTTCCATGCGGCCTTGTTGCCGGTGATATCGTTCCACTCCAGCACGCCGGTCCACAGCATCAGGCCGACGATGAGCAGGGCAGCCATGGCAGGCTCAATCCACGCGGCGGCGAAGATCCACATCAGCAGTGCACAGCAGACGAACACCAGCAGCAGGATTTCATTGCGGGACAGTTTGCCCAGTTTTTCCAGCTCGCGGGTCGCCCACAGCGGTACTTCGTTATTCACTTTCACTTCTGGCGGGTAGAACCAGTAGGCCAGCAGCGGCATGGTTAGAATCAGCAGGATGCCCAGCGGCAGGAACGCGAGGAACCAGGTGCCCCAGGAGATGTCGATCCCAACCGTGCTTTTCACCAGCGCCAGCGCCAGCAGGTTAGGCGCCAGTGCGGAGAGGAACATGGAGCTGGTGATACAGGCTGCGGTGATCGCCACCCACATCAGATACGAACCAATTTTGCGCGCGCTTGGGTCATTCGGTTTTGAACCGTACAGCGGCGGCAGGTTAGCGATAATCGGATAGATGGTCCCGCCGCTGCGCGCGGTGTTGGACGGCGTGAACGGTGCCAGCAGCAGGTCAGCAAACGTAATCGCGTAACCGAGCGTCAGGCTGCGACGACCGAGGTACTTCACCAGAATCAGCGCCAGACGGCGGCCGAAGCGGGTTTTGTCGTAGCCTGCGGCGAACATAAAGGCACCGAAAATCAGCCAGACGGTCGAGTTACCAAAGCCGCTCACCGCCCATTTAAAGGAGGCGCCCGCCAGCTTAAATTTCGGATCCGCCAGCTGTTCCGGGCTGAACAGCACCCACTGGCTGCACAGGGCAATGGCGACCACGCCGGTCAGGCCGATCACCGCACCCGGCAACGGCTCGAAGATCAGACCGACGATCACGCCGACAAAGATGGCGAAGTAGTGCCATGCGTAAGGAGGCAGTCCTTCCGGTACCGGGACAAACAGCAGCAGTACGGCGACGATGACGGGCAATGCCATCATCAGCAGACGTTTTGCGTTTCCGTTTGATGCCTGGTTCGCCACGGGGGGCGTTACAGCAGTTTTTGTATTCATAGTTTCACGTCTTAAGTTGTTAAGAATTCGGTGGTACAAAAAAGCCAAACGCGGTTTTTTAAGTTTCTTTGCTTTTTTTAGTTATAAAAGATGCGGTTTGGTTTTTCTGTTAATAACGATTTAACGCTTTTTTGTGTGCGCTAAATTAAAAATTGATGATGTTTTTATATTGCGCTTTTGGATGCCAGAACTATTGATCCGGATCAAAAAAACAGAATTGCAGGATTATTTTTGTGCTTTTAATAATAACCACTCAGGCGTATGTGGTTATTATCTGTTTTTTGCTGTTTTCTTTATCATGTTTGTAACAATTGTAATTCTGGTATTTGCTCATTGTATTGATTTTAATGAATTTATAAGTGATTTGTGAAATTGGTCTTACCAATAAAAATTTAACGTATTTTAAATTATTGTGAATGAGTGAATTATTCTCGCTAACACCATTGTGTTATTTCTGTTATCCCGGGTATTAAATAGTTTTTTAACTAATGTAATAGCTTTAGAAACTAAAAAAATCATTATATTAATATCATGACATCGGCAAATAACGACGAACTAAAAAATCAATCCGATAACGAATTCTTAATTTTTAAAGTTTGGAGTTTCTATTATGAGCACTAACGAACGTATTCTTAGCCCCTTCACATTACCGAATGGTACTGAACTGAAAAACCGTTTGTTAATGGCCCCGATGACCACCTGTACCGGCTACTATGACGGTACCGTCACCAGCGAGCTGGTGGAGTACTACCGGGCCCGCTCCGGCAGCATCGGCACCATCATCGTGGAGTGCTGCTTCGTCGACGATCTCGGTCTCGCCTTCCCGGGCGCCATCGGTATTGATAATGACGAGAAAATTGCCGGGCTGGCGAAAATTGCAGAGGCCATTAAATCTAAAGGATCTAAGGCGCTGCTGCAGATCTACCACGGCGGCCGCATGGTCGACCCTAAGCTGATCGGCGGCCGTACCCCGGTTGGCCCAAGTGCCGTAGCCGCACCGCGCGAAGGTGCCGCGACGCCGGTTGCGCTGACCGCTGAAGAAGTCGAAGGCATGATCGGCAAGTTTGGTGAGGCCGTGCGCCGCGCCATTCAGGCCGGTTTCGACGGCGTGGAAATCCACGGGGCGAACACCTACCTGATTCAGCAGTTCTACTCACCGAACTCTAACCAGCGCGATGACGAGTGGGGCGGCAGCCGCGATAATCGCGCGAAGTTCCCGCTGGCGGTGCTGGACATCACCCACAAAATGGTGCGCCAGTATGCGGACGACGCCTTTATCATTGGTTACCGTTTCTCCCCTGAAGAGCTGGAAGTCCCGGGCATCCGTTTTGAAGACACCATGTACCTGCTGGAGAAGCTGGCCGCGCGCGGCGTAGACTATCTGCACTTCTCCGTCGGCGCGACCCTGCGTCCTTCCATTGTCGACACTCAGGACCCGACCCCGCTCATCGAAAAATACTGCGCGATGCGTTCTGAAACGCTGGCGCAGGTTCCGGTCATGGGCGTGGGCGGCGTGGTAAATGCTGCAGACGTGAATGAAGCGCTTGACCACGGCTACGACCTGATTGCGGTTGGCCGCGCCACCATCGCGTATCCGGACTGGACAGACCGTATCGCGGCCGGCGAAAGCCTCGAGCTGTTTATGGACAGCACCAAACGCGAAGCGCTGAGCATTCCGGAACCGCTGTGGCGCTTCTCGCTGGTAGAAGCGATGATCCGCGACATGAGCATGGGCGAGTCCAAATTCAAGCCGGGCACCTTCGTTGAGAAAGTGCAGGACGACGCCAACGAGCTGGTGATTAACGTCAGCCTTGAAACCGACCGCATTGCGGACATCGAGCTGGCCTCCGGCCCAAGCGAAGACGTTGAGTTTGTGACCAGCTTTGAAGAGATCCGTACCCGCATTCTGGACGCCAATACTCCGCACGTGGACGCCATTACCGGCGCAACCAGCCAGAGTGAAGCGGTGAAGAAAGCGGTCTCTAAAGCGATGCTGAAATCCAGCAAAGCGCTGGCGGCAGAAGAGGGCGTCGACCTGAACGAAACCCGCAGCGTGGACGTGGTCGTTGTCGGCAGCGGCGGTGCCGGTCTGGCGGCGGCAATTCAGGCTCACGACGAAGGCGCGAGCGTGCTGATCGTCGAGAAAATGCCGACCATCGGCGGGAACACCATTAAAGCCTCTGCCGGGATGAACGCCGCTGAAACCCGCTTCCAGCGCGTGAAGGGCATCCAGGACAGCAAAGAGCTGTTCTATCAGGAAAGCCTGAAGGGCGGCGGTAACAAAAACAACCCGGAACTGCTGCGTCGCTTTGTCGAGAACGCGCCGCAGGCGATTGAGTGGCTGGCAACGCGCGGCATTATGCTGAACGACATCACCACCACCGGCGGGATGAGCATTGACCGTACTCACCGTCCAAAAGACGGTTCTGCGGTGGGCGGCTATCTGATCAGCGGCCTGGTGCGTAACGTCAACAAACGCAACATCGAGGTGATGCTGGATACCTCCGTCAGCGACATTATCTTTGAAAACGGCGAAGTCACCGGCGTGCGCCTGACCACCGAAGAGAACGAAACCGTCACTGTGGCAACCAAAAGCGTGATTGTCGCCACCGGTGGGTTCAGCGCCAACAGCCAGATGGTGGTGAAATACCGTCCGGATCTGGAAGGGTTTGTCACCACCAACCACAAAGGGGCCACCGGGGGCGGTATCGCGCTGCTGGAACGCATCGGGGCGGGCACCGTGGATATGGGCGAAATTCAAATTCACCCAACCGTGGAGCAGAAAACCTCGTACCTGATTTCCGAATCCATTCGCGGCGGCGGGGCGATTCTGGTCAATCAGAAAGGGGAACGCTTCTACAACGAAATGTCGACCCGCGATAAAGTCTCGGCGCAAATCATCGCGCTGCCGGAGAAATACGCTTACATCGTCTTTGATGAGCACGTACGCGCCAAAAACAAAGCCGCGGATGAGTACATCGCGAAAGGCTTCGTGACCAGCGCCAGCTCGCCAAAAGCCCTGGCGGAAGCGCTGGGTATGGATCATCACGCCTTCCTGGCCACGCTGGAACGCTACAACGGCTTTGTCGAAAAACAGCACGACGATGATTTTGGCCGCACCACCGCGCTGCGTGCGCCAATCAATGAAGGGCCGTTCTACGCCATTCAGATTGCGCCGGGCGTGCACCACACCATGGGCGGCGTGACCATCAACACCGACACCTGCGTGCTGGACAGCAACCACAACGTGCTGCCGGGCGCGTTTGCGGCCGGGGAAGTGGTCGGCGGGATCCACGGCGGTAACCGTATCGGCGGTAACGCAGTGGCAGACATCATTATTTTTGGTACCCTTGCCGGACATCAGGCGGCGATGCGCGCAAAAATGGCATAAAGCACCTGTGCTGTAGGCCGGATAAACGCAACGTTATCCGGCAATTTCCCCGGCGGCGCGGTGCCTGCCGGGGCTACATCTGAGGAAACGTGCCATGTCTGATAACCGTGTTTACAGCTACTCCGCCGTTCTGATGGGCTCGCCCATCCTCCTGAAACTCTTCTCCCACGATGAAGCCCTCGCGTCCCGCGTGTTTCGACTGATCAAACAATATGAAGATCTGCTCACCGTCAACCGCGCGCGCTCGCAGGTGATGGACATCAACCATGCGGCTGGGCAGCATCCGGTCGTCGTCAGCCGGGCGGTGTTCGAGCTGATCCGCTGCGCAAAAGCGGCAAGCCTGTTTCAGGACAGCGCCTTTAACCTGGCGATTGGTCCGCTGGTGAAGCGCTGGAAAATTGGCTTTCAGGGCGACAGCGTTCCGCCCGCAGACGAAATCGCGGCGCTGCTTGAGATAACCCGTCCTGAAGATGTCATTCTTGACGAGGCGCAGAGCAGCGTGTTTCTGACCCGAGCAGGGATGGAAATCGATCTGGGGGCCATCGCCAAAGGGTATATTGCCGACCGGGTGCGGGATTATCTTCACAAAGAAGGCACCGAGCGGGGGCTGATCAACCTCGGCGGAAACGTTCAGACGTTAGGCTCGCCGGAAGGGGGCTGGAGCGTGGGGCTGAAAAAACCGTTCGCCGGTGAGGCGCTGATTGGCGCAATGACGGTGGAAAACCGCTCCGTGGTAACGTCGGGCACGTATGAGCGGTACTTTGAGCAAAACGGCAGGCGCTACCACCATATTCTCGATCCGCGTACCGGGTATCCGCTGGACAACGAGCTGGATAGCGTGACCATCATTTCAAAAGATTCCATCGACGGCGATATCTGGACCACGCTGATGTACGGCATGGGCGTGGAAAAGGGCTGCGCGGTGCTGCGCTCTCGCCCGGATATTGAAGCCATTTTTGTGACCAAAACAAAAGAAGTGGCGATCTCTTCGATGCGCCACTTCCGCTTTACGCTGCTGGATAATACCTACCGCGTTACTGACAGTACTGCTTGAGCAGCGCCGTTTGCTCCGGCTGGAGGCGGTAGCGATACACCGGACGGCCGGTGGCGCCGTAGTGGATGCTGGTGAACAGTATGTTGATTTGCGCCAGCCAGATCAGGTATTTGCGGCAGGACACGCGGGAGATATTGACCGCGTTTGCCAGATCGTCGGTGGAAAACTCCGTTTCCGGATGAGCGTCAATCCACTGGCAAATCGTACGCAGCGTTTGCGGCGTTAGCCCCTTCGGCAGCTTTTTACTGTCCGCCAGTTCCGGCGCGCCGCCGTGGATCAGCCGGTCGACGTCGGCCTGTTCATAATACGGGTGCGACTCCATCAGAGTATGCTTTGCCTTCCAGCCGTTCAGCGCCTCTTCAAAGCGCGGGAACTGGAACGGTTTAATCAGATAATCCACCACGCCGTAATGGATGGAGGTCTGGATCGTGGCGGCGTCGGCAGCCGACGAGATCATAATCACGTCAATGGGGCGGCCGGATGCGCGAATCACGGGCAGCAGATCCAGCCCGTTATCCTGCTGCATATATACGTCCAGCAGCACCAGATCGACAGGCTGGCTGGGGTTATTAATGATGGCCTCGGCCTGGTTGAGCGTGGAGGCGACGCCGCAGCAGCTAAAACCTTCAACACGGTTGACGTACAGACGGTTGAGGTCGGCTACCATGGCGTCATCATCGACAATTAATACATTTATCACGCGATATTCCTCTCGCTATCCCAGGGGATGTGAACAAAAAATTGGGTAAATACGCCAGGCTCAGACTCGACGGTGATATCGCCGCCGAGATTCTGGATTTGCTGGCGAGCAAGGAACAGCCCAACGCCGCGGTTTTCACCTTTTGTTGAGAAGCCCTTTGTAAAAATAGCCTCCAGCTGAGTGGGATCAATGCCGGGGCCATCGTCGCTGACTTCGCAGCTGAGCCAGCCGTTCTGATAATGCAGCAGCAGGCCGATCTCACCGTCCTGCTGTCCTGCCATCGCGTCGAGCGCGTTTTCAATGAGGTTACCCAGCGCGGTGATCAGCACCGCGACCTGCTCTTCACTGGCGGTATCGGGTATCTGGCATTCATCCGCCAGCGTCAGGGTGACGCCCGCTTCTTTCGCCCGATTGATTTTACCCAGCAGGAAGCCGGCGATAACCGGGGATTTTACCTTGCTCTGTATTGTACCGATATCCGTCTGGTAATGATGCGCCGTCTGGAGGATGTACTCCTCCAGCTTGTCGTAGCGCTTCATGTGCAGCAGGCCCAGGATCACATGCAGCTTATTCATAAACTCGTGCGTATGGCTCCGCAGGGCGTCCACGTAGTTCACCATGCCATCAATGCGCTGCATCAGCTGGCTGATTTCCGTTTTATCGCGGAAGGTGGTGATAGCGCCGATCACCCGATCCTGACTTTTCACGGGCACCATATTGCACAGCAGCAGACGCCCGTTGCAGCTGATCTCCTGATCCTTTCGCGCAACGCCCGTCTTTGAGACGTCACGCAGGCTGGCCAGCAGGGGCGCGCTGGCGTTTTCGCTCTGCTTGCCGGAAGGGAGAAGCAATATTTCTCTGGCAGTCTGGTTGATCATCGTCACGCGCCCGTGAATATCGACGGCCAGCACCCCCTCGCGCAGCGACTGCAGCATCGCCTGACGCTGCTCGAACAGGGCGGAAATTTCGTACGGTTCGAGTCCGAACAGGATGCGCTTCAGCACCCGCACCAGGCCCCAAATCGCCATGGAGCTCATAAAGATGCTGAATAAAATTGTCCACAGCGCATTAAGCCGCCCGCGGGCAATCTGGTCTTCCACCTTTTTAAGGGAGATACCGACCACGACTACCCCAATCTGGTCGTGCTGGCTGTCATAAACCGGCGTGAAGACGCGGAGCGCTTCGGCGAGGGCGCCGCGGTTGACGGAGACGTTCTCTTTACCTTCCAGCGCGGGTTCCAGGTCGTCACCAATAAAGTGCAGGCCGATGAGCGCTTCGTTCGGGTGCGAGTAGCGAATCCCCCGCATGTCGGTCACCACGGTGAGCAGCAGATCGTTGCGCTGGGTGACGGCTCTGGCGATGGGCTGAATGATGTCCGCCTGCGGGGGCTGCATCAAACCGCGCTTGATTTCGGGGCTGTCGGCCAGCGTGCGGGCGATACCCAGCGCCGTATCTTTCACATCATCGCGGGTCGCCCGGGTGATTTGGACAGAGTAGAGCGCAAAGACCAGCAGCAGCACAGAGGCAATAATCGCGCACACCATCAGCGTGACCAGCGTATTCAGTTTCATGGGGCGCTTGCGCGTCGGAAGGAAAGGCTGCAAATCGCTCATCAACACTCCGCGGTAGTAAGAAAGGGGTAATTATCGCCGATGACGCGCGTTTCTTAAAGCCATGTAAAGCCGTGGATTGGGTCCTCTTTTCGTGACCCTCCTCGCAGGTCATCTATATAAAACACTTTATAGTGTGTGGGTACTCATAATAAGGAGGCTGTTTATGAGCATTATGCTTACCGGTTCGGTCAAGGAAAGACGGCACGCCAGCACGATGAATATTGATAGATTGTCCACGCTGGACATGCTGAAAGTCATTCACCAGGATGATGCACTCATTTCTGCTGCAATCGCCACCTGTTTACCAGCTCTCGCCCGCGTGGTGGACAACGCCGCCGCGACGCTCGGCCACGGCGGTCGCCTGGTCATCGTGGGCGCGGGGCCGTCGGGGCGAGCCGCACAGCAGGTTGCCGATGACTATGCGCCCGGCAAAACCCCTGTCATTGCCGTTACGGCGCAAGAAGGGGAAGGGAGCTACGAGCGCGGCGTTGCCGATCTGCAGGCCATCAGGTTTGGTGAACACGATATGATGCTGGCAGTCACGGTCAGCGGAAAAACGCCGTGGGTCTGGGGGGCCATGCGCCATGCGTGGTCGCTGGGGTCACCGGTCGCCATTGTTACCGGTGATGCGCAAAGTGAAGCCGCGCAGCTGGCAAGCATGGTCATCGCTCCGGAGTTGGGTCCCGATGTGGTCGCAGGTTATATCAACACCAAAGCGGGGATTGCGCAGAAAATGATCCTCTCGACGATCGCCACCGGGCTGGCCGTCCGAACGGGGCGCGTATACAGCAACCTGCGGGTGGATCTTGAGGCAAGCAATACCAAATGGGCTGAACGACAAATCGCCATTGTGATGGAGGCGGGGGGATGCTCCCGGGCGCAGGCAAAAGCCGCGCTGGAGAGCTGTAATCATCACTGCAAAACGGCGTTATTGATGGTGCTGACGGGGCTGGACGCGTGGAAAGCCCATGAGCTGCTGGCGCAGAACAACGGATTTATCCGCGTGGCGCTGCAGGAAGCGCCATAACACAGACCGCAGAGAGATAAAAAAGGCCGCAAATGCGGCCTTTGGTATTTTTAGAGATTAGAACTGGTAGGTCATGCCGACGCCAACGATGTCGTCGGTGGAAATACCATTGGCTTTGTAGAAGCTTTCGTCGTTGTCCAGCATGTTGATTTTGTAATCAACATAGGTGGAGAAGTTTTTGTTGAAGCTGTAGGTCATGCCCAGGTCAATGTAGTTAACCAGATCCATGTCACCATGCTGACCCTGAGGGTGGCTGGCGGTGCCAGGATAAGTCATGTCTTTGCCCTTGGAGTAAACCCATGCCAGGGACGGACGCAGGCCGAAGTCTAACTGGTACTGTGCTACCGCTTCGAAGTTCTGGGTCTGATCCGCAATACCATAGTTACCGTATGGCGTCATGTTGCGGGTTTCAGCGTACATCATCGCCAGATAGATGCTATTGGCATTATATTTTGCGCCAATGGTCCATGCTTCTGCTGTTTTACCGCCGGCAAAGTGCGCGTTATTTACGCCCGCAGCCTCTTGTTCGTTGGTACGGTCAGAAGAAGAGTATGCCGCACCCAGGCTCAGGCCGGTCAGATCGCCAGAGAAGTCATAGGAGGTAGACATACCGAAGCCGTCACCGTTCTGGAAGCGCACGTCTTTATGACCGTTTTTAGTGCCTTCCTGAACATTAACAACATTGCCGTTTTGATCTTCGTGCGGGCCACCTTCGTTATTACCCTGATACTGCAGCGCGAAATTCAGACCGTTCACCAGGCCGAAGAAATCGCTATTACGGTAGGTAGCCAGACCGTTAGCACGGCCGTTCATGAAGTTATCGGTCCAGGTGTAAGAATCACCGCCGAATACGGGCAGCATATCGGTCCAGGCTTCAACGTCATACACGACGCCGTAATTACGGCCGTAGTCAAATGAGCCGTATTCGCCAAATTTCAGGCCAGCATACGCCAGACGGTTATATGATTTATTGGAGCCTTCGGTGTCGTTCGCGAAGACTTTATATTCCCACTGGCCATAACCGATCAGGTCATTTGCGATCTGGGTTTCGCCTTTGAAACCAACCTGTACATAGGTTTCGTCGCCGTCATCGCCCGGGTTGTCAGAGAAGGTATGACGCGCATCAACCTTCCCGTACAGATCAACTTTGTTGCCGTTTTTGTTGTACATCTCAGCCGCATTTGCTGCGCCTGCCATTAATAATGCGGGTACCAGAATTGCCAGAACTTTTCTTTTCATTATATATTCCCTTTAAAGATAATTTA
Organism: Enterobacter sp. 01-M-03-SI-ECC; assembly: GCF_047530215.1. Classification (NCBI taxonomy): domain Bacteria; kingdom Pseudomonadati; phylum Pseudomonadota; class Gammaproteobacteria; order Enterobacterales; family Enterobacteriaceae; genus Enterobacter; species Enterobacter sp. 01-M-03-SI-ECC. The sequence goes on along the minus strand of NZ_JBLKDA010000001.1, from coordinate 256,334 downwards.
TATGAATATATGTAATCACCCTCCGTAATTACGTGGTCGATACTATTCCAGGAGATAGCGTTTAGTTTCAAAAATAAATGTAATTAAGTTCTATGAAATATTGCAAGATATTTCTAATGGTCTCTGTATTTTTCTCATGAATTAATCTATTGAATTTATAAGGTGTAATTATTATTAAGTATTTCTTAATTCTATTTTTTAATTTGTTTGATTCGGCTGTGTTATAATTAACGCTCTTTTAAATAACAGGACATGACGATGGAACTTGCCGGGTGGCAGCACATTTTTGAGCGCTGGCTTGAGGAAAACCACAGCACCGACGATACCGCACATGATATTTCGCATTTTCGTCGGGTCTGGATGACGGCGCAAAAAATCATGGTCCACCAGCCGGTGAAGCCGCTGGTGGTTCTTACCGCCTGCTATTTCCACGATATTGTCAGCCTGCCGAAAAACCATCCCGAACGCAGCCAGTCGTCACGGCTCGCGGCGCTTAGAACGGGTGACATTCTGCGCCGCGACTTCCCGGACTTTCCGCCAGACCATGTTGCGGCCGTCGCGCACGCGATTGAAGCGCATAGCTTCAGCGCCGGGATTGCGCCGCAGAGCATGGAAGCCAAAATTGTGCAGGACGCCGATCGGCTGGAAGCGTTAGGCGCTATCGGCCTGGCGCGCGTCTTTGCCGTCTCAGGCGCGCTGGGCGTGCCGCTTTTTGATGCCAACGATCCCTTTGCCGATGCGCGTCCCCTCGACGACCGGGCGTATGCCCTCGACCATTTTCAGACCAAGCTGCTGCGATTGCCTGATACAATGCAAACGCAAATGGGCCGCGAGCTGGCGCGTCACAATGCCGATTTCCTGATCCAGTTTATGGCGAAACTCAGCGCCGAATTACGCGGTGACTGCATTGGGCTGGATAGCCAGGTGGTGAACCGCTTCCGTCGCAGTTTGCACAATTGAACTGTGGTAATCTGTTTCCAGTCTTTATTCTCCGGTTAAAAGAATGCAGGAAAATCGATCAGTGACAGAGCCCGCGCCCGAGCAGGCTGAGAAATCAACGGCAACGGTGCAGGCGTTACTGCGCCAGCTGTTGGATATCTATGATGCTAAAACGCTGGCTAATCTGCTGGTGGCGCACGGCGAGAGCCACTGGAGCCCGGCGATCCTCAAACGTCTGGTGACCAGCGAACGCGCGGGGCGTCGCCTGAGCGAAGGCGAGTTTCGTTATATGCAAAACCTGCTTCCGCGTCCTTCTGCCGCGCATCCAAACTATGCCTTCCGCTTTATCGATCTGTTTGCCGGTATCGGCGGCATACGACACGGTTTTGAAGCTATCGGCGGACAGTGCGTGTTCACCAGCGAGTGGAACAAACACGCCGTGCGGACCTACAAGGCTAACTGGTACTGCGATCCGCACGAGCACCATTTCAACGCGGATATCCGCGACGTGACCCTGAGCCATAAAAGCGGCGTGAGCGATGAACAGGCCGCCGAGCACATTCGTCAGACCATCCCGGCGCATGACGTGCTGTTGGCGGGCTTTCCGTGTCAGCCCTTCTCGCTGGCCGGGGTCTCCAAAAAGAATGCCCTCGGACGCGCCCACGGCTTCGCCTGCGATACCCAGGGAACGCTGTTTTTTGACGTAGCGCGCATTATTGATGCCTGCCGCCCGGCCATCTTCGTGCTGGAAAACGTTAAGAATTTAAAGAGCCACGACGGCGGGAAAACCTTCCGCATTATCATGCAAACGCTGGATGAGCTGGGCTATGACGTGGCCGACTCGCAGGATATGGGCGCGGATGACCCTAAAATCATTGATGGGAAACATTTCCTGCCCCAGCATCGCGAACGTATCGTGCTGGTGGGCTTCCGCCGCGATCTCAATCTGAAAGGCGATTTCACCCTGCGGGATATTCCTTCTCTTTATCCCGAGCGCCGCCCTACGGTGGCCGACCTGCTGGAACCGGTGGTCGACGCGAAATTTATCCTTACGCCGATCCTGTGGAAGTACCTTTACCGCTATGCCAAGAAGCATCAGGCGAAGGGCAACGGCTTCGGTTTTGGCATGGTAAACCCGAACGATCCGCACAGCGTTACCCGCACGCTCTCCGCGCGCTACTACAAGGACGGCGCGGAAATCCTGATCGACAGAGGCTGGGACAAGGCGCTGGGCGAAAAAGATTTTGACGATCCGCACAACCAGCGTCACCGTCCGCGACGCCTCACGCCGCGGGAATGCGCCCGGCTGATGGGCTTTGAGACTCCGCAAGGATATGGTTTCCGTATTCCGGTGTCGGACACCCAGGCGTACCGCCAGTTTGGCAACTCGGTGGTGGTGCCCGCATTCGCGGCGGTGGCAAAACTGCTGGCCTCGCGCATCAGACAGGCGGCGGCGCTCCGTCAGGGTAAGGCCGTCAATGACGGACGTTCACGATAAGGCCACGCGCAGTAAAAACATGCGGGCCATCGGCACGCGTGACACCGCCATCGAAAAGCGCCTTGCCGGGCTGCTGACGCTGGCGGGGTTTGACTTCCGCGTGCAGGATCCCGCCCTGGCGGGTCGCCCGGATTTCGTCATCGACGCCTGGCAGTGCATCATCTTTACCCACGGCTGTTTCTGGCACCATCACGACTGCTACCTGTTCAAAGTCCCCGCGACCCGCACCGATTTCTGGCTGGAGAAGATTGGCAAGAACGTCGAGCGGGACAAACGGGATCTCGCTGCGCTTGTTGCGCAGGGCTGGCGGGTGCTGATCGTCTGGGAGTGTGCGCTGAGAGGCAAATTAAAGCTGAACGATACCGATCTGCGCGAACGGCTGGAAGAGTGGATCTGCGGCGGCGGCCAGACCGCGCAGATCGACACGCAGGGCATTCACCTGCTTACGGTTTCTCTACCCCGCAAGGCGTAACCACCGGTTTGGCAGGCAGCAAATATTTGCCCAGCGTGACCAGCACGACGGCAAAGACAATGATCCCTAAAGCAATCCACTCCACGGGAGAGAGCGTTTCTCCCCCCAGCCCCGTTCCGAGCAGGACGGCCACGACCGGGTTGACGTAGGCGTAGCTAGTGGCGACGGCCGGAGAGACGTTGCGGATCAGGAACATATAGGCGTTGATAGCAATGATAGAGCCAAACAGCGCCAAGTAGCCTACCGCAAGGAAGCCCGACGGCGGCGGCAGGGCAGCTAGCTTCTCTCCCGTCAGCGCGGAGGCCAGCAGCAGCACAATCCCGGCGGCGAGCATCTCAATCGCTCCGGCCATCATGCCGGTCGGCAGTTCGATACGCGAACCGTAGACGGAACCAAACGCCCAGCTCATCGAGCCTATCAGGATAATTACCGCGCCCCACGGATTCCCGCTCAGGTTGCCCCCGCTGTTGAGCAGAATAATGCCGGCCAGACCAATACCAATCCCCAGCCACTCCAGCTTGCGGGTGCGGATGCCGAAAAGGCGGCTAAAGCAGAGGGTAAACAGCGGTACGGTGGCGACGACTACGGCGGCGATCCCGGAAGGGACGTTCTGGTGCTCGGCAATCGTCACAAACCCATTTCCCACCGCCAGCAGCAGCAGGCCGATCAGGGCGGCATTGAGCAGCGGCCGCAGCGGGGGAAGCTTATGCCCGCGCAGCAGCAGGAACGCCAGCAGCAGCACGCCCGCTGAAAGGAAGCGAATGCCCGCCATCATAAGCGGCGGCCAGCTCTCCACGCCGATGCGAATGACAAAGTAGGTTGAGCCCCAGATGATGTACAGCGAAAAGAGTGCCCCGATGAGCGGTAGCAGTTGCCGGAAACGCATAATCCCTCACGACGAAATAAAAAGGTCGCTGATAGTAAACGCGAAAACTATCGCGCTTGCGAGACCTTTAATTGTATGGATGATGTGAAATTTCTGTTGACGTAAGGTGGGTGTTTCCGGGTTTGCGCTTTTGCTCCATACTATTCACTTAATTACCAAAAAAATGAAGGATTAAGACTTTGGCAGGAAGTAGCTTATTAACATTGCTGGACGATATTGCCACCTTACTGGACGACATTTCAGTCATGGGGAAGCTGGCGGCGAAGAAAACCGCAGGCGTGCTGGGAGATGATTTATCGCTTAACGCCCAGCAGGTGAGTGGGGTAAGAGCAAACCGGGAGCTGCCGGTGGTGTGGGGCGTGGCGAAAGGCTCTTTCCTGAACAAGGTGATTCTGGTGCCGCTGGCGCTGCTGATCAGCGCGTTTATTCCCTGGGCCATCACGCCGCTGTTGATGATCGGCGGGGCGTTTCTCTGCTTCGAAGGCGTGGAGAAGGTGCTGCACTCCCTTAGCGCGCGCAAGCAGAGCGATACGCCGGAGGTGCGCCAGCAGCGTCTTGAGGCGCTGGCCGCGCAGGATCCGAAAACCTTCGAGCGCGATAAGGTCAAAGGCGCTATTCGGACCGACTTTATCCTGTCGGCGGAAATTGTGGCCATTACGCTGGGCATTGTCTCCGACGCGCCGCTCCTGAATCAGGTGCTGATCCTCTCCGGCATTGCCATTCTGGTCACGGTAGGCGTCTACGGCCTGGTGGGGCTGATCGTGAAGCTGGACGATATCGGCTACTGGCTGGAAGAAAAGTCGAGCGCGGTGGCAAGAGGCATCGGTAAAAGCCTGCTGGTGCTGGCCCCGTGGCTGATGAAGAGTTTGTCGGTGGTGGGCACGCTGGCGATGTTCCTCGTAGGCGGCGGGATCGTGGTTCACGGCATTGCGCCGCTGCATCATGCCATCGAGCATTTCGCCTCGGCGCAGGGAGCCGTTATCGCGGCGATTCTGCCCACGCTGCTGAACCTGGTGCTGGGCTTTATCATCGGCGCTATCGTGGTCGCGGTGGTGAAGCTGGTCGAAAAACTGCGCGGCACCTCGCACTAATTGTTACCCGCTATGGGATGCAAAAAGACCATTCCTCGTCTAAATTGAAACAGTTTCACCCTGATACAGGAGGCAGGTATGGTCTTTTTGGTCAGTGATGAAGTTAAGCCTAAAAAGGGCGGCCCACGTATGATCGTCACCGGGTATTCCAGCGGAATGGTAGAATGTCGGTGGCACGATGGCTACAGCATCAAGCGGGAAGCATTTCGTGAAGATGAGCTTCAGCCGGGGGACGGGCAGCACAAGCGGGACAAGGCTTGATCACATAACGCCCGGCTTTGCCGGGCGTTTTTATCTCACGTACCGGGTGTAAGGCCGTTATCAGGGAGTGTGTGTGCAGCACGATACCTTTGTTGTAAGACAATCTTTTTTGCAATGGCTGCATAAGCGTAGCAATCCGGGATTGATTGTTAATCTCTGCTTTCTGTTCGTGCTGGTGTTCTCCACGCTCCTGACCTGGCGCGAGGTGGTGGTGCTCGAAGAGGCGTACATCTCCAGCCAGCGCAACCATCTGGATACGGTGGCGAGCTCCCTGGACAGGGAGCTGCAGAACAGCGTGGACAGAATGCTGTTCTTCCGTCAGGGCATGGGGGATGCACTCCAGACGCCGCTGGCCTTTGATGTCCTTAAGGATGCGGTGTCACGCTTTAACACCGTCCGCATGCTCCCCACCTGGCAGCTTGCCGTTGATAAAAAACGCACCCTTCCGATCAACGGGGTGTCGGATGCGTTCGTTGAAAAAACCACGCTTCTCAATCGAGACGCCGATCGCATCGGCCATGAAATTTCTGCCGCGCTGGAAGTGGGGTATCTGCTCAGGCTGGCGTCGTCGAGAGCGCAAACCGAAGCGCGGGTGATCTACGTCTCCCGTGCCGGATTTTTCATTTCAACCGATACGCCGGACCAGGCGGGTGATATTACCGCCCGCTATTACAACCTGGTGACCCAGTCCTGGTTTACCCAGCAGTCCGAGCGTAACAATCGCGCGCGCGCGGTGCGCTGGTTTATCTCTACGCCTTCATCCTGGACCCGTGACGAACGCACGATCACCGCCAGCGTGCCCATTTATTACGATCGCTACTGGTATGGCGTCGTAGCGATGGATTTCACGTTGAGCACGATGCAGCAGCTGCTGGCAGAGGCGACGGAAGACCGAACGGAGGGGGAGTACCAGCTGTACGACACCCGGCTCAATATGATTGCCACCTCTGCCCACGCGGGAAGCCCGGTTAACCATTTTGACGAACGCGAAACGGCGCAGATTGCTCAGGCGATTGAGCACGCCACCGGCGGCGGGATCCGCCTCGGAAGCCGATTTGTAAGCTGGGAGCGGCTCGATCACTTCGATGGCGTCGTCCTGCGGATCCACACCCTGCACGAAGGGGTGCAGGACGACTTCGGCAGCATCAGCATCGTGCTGGCGCTCCTGTGGGCGCTCTTTACCGCCATGCTGTTAATCTCGTGGCTGGTTATTCGCCGCATGGTCAGCAACATGTATACGCTGCAGCATTCGCTCCAGTGGCAGGCCTGGCATGACCCGCTTACCCGGCTGAATAATCGCGGCGCGCTGTTCGATCGCGCCAAAATACTGACGGAAACCTGTCGTCAGCAGTCGCTGCCCGTCTCCGTGATTCAGCTCGACCTCGATCACTTTAAAAACGTCAACGACCGTTTCGGCCATCAGGCGGGCGATAAGGTGCTCTCCCACACCGCGGGGCTGATTGCGAGCGCGTTACGCAAGAATGATGTGGCAGGGCGCGTCGGCGGGGAGGAGTTCTGTGTCGTCCTGCCGGGGATCGGCCTGGAGGAGGCGAGGGGAGTGGCGGACCGGATTCGGTGCCGGATCAACAGTAAGGAGATCCTGGTGAAGAAGAGCACGACTCTTCGCATCAGCGCGTCGCTGGGGGTGAGCAGCGCGGAAGAAGCGGGTCTTTACGATTTTGAACAACTGCAGTCCATTGCGGACACCCGGCTCTATCAGGCCAAACAGCGCGGGCGTAACCGGGTCGTCTGGCGGGATCAGGACAGGAAGTGATCCAGCCCCTCCTGCCAGCCTGCGGGCCCCGGCTGCCGGGTGTGATAAACCCGCTCGGGGTTATCGTCCCGTAGCATGATCCCCTGGCGGTTAATGCCCTTGATGACCACCGCTAAATCCATGCTGTCGAGCAGCGGCGCATCGTTAGGACCGTCGCCAAGCCCCAGCGTGGTGGGGTCCATCTCCTCCTGCTCGCGGTACTGGGCAATCAGCCAGTTCACCGCCACGTCCTTGCCGCAGCGGGCGTCGAGAATATGCCAGAAGCGCGCCCCCTGCAGACATTTCAGGCCGATGCGCGCCAGCTCCTCTTCAAACTGAACCATTTTCTCATCGGTATCGCGCCAGATGAGCGTGACGGATGCCTCATGCCTGCGGGCAAGCGCCGAACGGTAGCGCGTTAGCCCGGTCCACTCGCTGATGACGTGGTCGTCCACGTCGTCAAAGGTGGTAAACTTAGCGCCCGTCTGCAGGCGAATGTGCTCGACGCGCGGGCGAATATCCCGATGCACCGTCCCGCGTATCTGGCGCTGGACCGTCTCCCATCGCACGTCAGGCTGAATCACCGCGCCGTTTTCGGCAATAAACGGTAGGCCTTCCAGCCCAAGATCCTGCTGAATATCCAGCATCTCTGCCGCAGTCTTGCTGCTGCAGAGAATGACCGGAACCTGGTTATCCAGCAGCCTGTCGAGCCAGGGCATGGCGGGTTGCCAGTCATAGGTATGAATATCCAGCAACGAGCCATCCAGGTCAGAAAAAATCAGCAAGTTATCCCGCAGTGAAGGCATAGCGACTCCTCGTAAGGGGTGTCTTCCTCTCTAGGAAAATTCTTAAAAAATCACCAGGCGCGTCACCGGAGAAATGGGAACAATTCCAGGCAAACCCGCATTCGGCGCGCGTTATTCCTCATAACTAAAAGCATTATGTTAAAAATATTATATTCATCCCAAGAATATATGCTTGTCAGACAAATTCGTTGGAGATAGTGTGGCTCGTACATCAGATTTCCTGGTGTAACGAATTTTCAAGTGCTTCTTGCATAAGCAAGTTTTGATCCCGGTCATCCCCATGACCGGGATTTTTTTCGTCCTACCGATTGGCTTCCGACACGCTAAAGTCGTGAATATCAAGCTCGAAGGCTTCGGCCAACTCACGATAGGTGTGATAGTCCCTTCCGTTGACGATGACGCGGTCCGAATTGTCGTCGGTGCGGCGGACTTCTGACTCGCTGATCTCATTGATGGCGGCCAGCAGGGCATCGACATCCACCTCGACGTCGCGCTTGATGGTGTCGCTGTACGCTTTATCGGTCTTCATTACGGGGTTCCTCATTCAGCCGGATCCAACCATAAGTATAGACTGTCGATAAAAGCGCCATTCGCGCCGGGCAGCGATGTGCGTTTTTGCGTTTTGTTCTACACTGGCTCAAAACCAGAGGAGGAATGTATGAAGGTCAACGATCGGGTAACGGTTAAAACGGACGGTGGGCCGCGCCGCCCGGGTGTGGTACTGGCAATTGAAGAGTTTAGTGAAGGCACCATGTACCTGGTATCGCTGGAAGACTACCCGCTTGGCATCTGGTTTTTTAACGAACTGGGGCATCCGGACGGTATTTTTGTTGAGAAAGCAGACTAGCACGGCGTCGGGTAGCACAGCGCGCCCGACAACCTCACGGAAGCAAAAATCTCTGGCCAGGCCAGAGATCAAAGGTAGGGTGCACAGGGTTTTAAGCGACTAACGCATGTTGACGAAAATCCCGTTCGTCACATTATCGGTCAGGCGTACCACGTGGTAGATCACTTGCTTATTATGCGTTTTAATTTTCCGTTTAATATTTCCTTTGTGTGACGAAACGGTTTTCGCTTTAATATTCATCTGGTCCGAGATCTGAATAGTTCCTTGTCCCGCCATCCACATTCGCAGCATACTTGATTCAGTCCTGCTTAATGATAGGGTGGGCAAGTTAACCGCTCCTACATTTTTAACTTCTTTATTCAAATAATCACCCAGAATGTCATCCAGCGACTCGGGTTTAATCGATTTAGAACTAATCAATAAATTTTTACGGACCAACAAATACTCATCGAAATGGATATTCGCGATCGCCATAAAAACAATAAACAGGGTTTTTGGATGCTGATTAATGATTTGCTTAATGTGCTGACTGTTGGCTGGATCGTGAATGAAACAGTCCTCATTAATAAACACCACGCCTGGTTTTAGTTCGTCACAAGCGGCTGCGAGTTCGTCAACGGTGTGCGCATCGTTGATGTCTCTCTTTCTTACCCCTCTGCTTGCCAGGTACCCGGTTAACCCTAGCCGGGTGTAGCTGCATAAATCCATAATGATCGTTGACATGGCATACCCTCACTCAATGCGTAACGATAATTCACCATCTGCCTGAGAGCTCAAAACAGCCATACGGGATGGAAAAAAATAATAAACCTGTGAGCATGACAAAGACTTTCAGGCGGACTCACTATCCCGTAAAGTTACGTATAATTTGCCAGGAATCTTCTTAAAGTAAAGTAAATATTAAGTATTGTGAGGTGGTTAGAAACAATTAAACCGCGTCAGATATATCCTGGAAGATGTTTTTCACGTTTTATTTTAGGAATATCCTCAGAAAGACAATAGCAACAGTGAGGGTTATTATTTACGTGGCAGTTCGCTAAAAATATCCGCTAACAGGTTGAATATCTCGCCGAATAAATGTTCACAGAAGGGAGCGATAAGTGGCATCAGCAAGGACATTAATAAAATGCCGACCGTTAAGGTGAGTGGAAAACCAATGACAAACACCGACAGCTGCGGTGCCATTCGGTTGAGTAAACCTAACGCCAGGTTGACGGTCAGCAGGAGGGTGATGATCGGCAGCGCCAGCATCAGCCCGTTAAGGAACACCAGCCCCGCCGCGCGGGTGAGCGCCAGAAAGGCGTTGCTGTTCACCGGATTATCGCCAATCGGCAGCGTATGGAACGTATCCACCAGCATGGAGATAAGCCACAGATGACCGTTGAAGGACAAAAACAGCAGCATGGCGAGCAGATCGATAATGCGCGCGATCACGGGCATATTGAGATGGCTGCCGGGGTCGACAAACGTGGCGAACGATAGCCCCATCTGCAGGCCGATCAGTTCCCCTGCGGTACGCACCGCGGCGAAGGCGAGCTGCATGGTAAAGCCGACGGCGACGCCAATCATCACCTGCTGCAAGGCCACCCATACCGCATTCGCCGAGAAAATGGGAATATCCACGGGCGGCAGAGAGGGCGCGACGATAATGGAGATGATAATGCCCAGCCCCACCTTGACGCGCTTGGGTATCGATTTCTCGCTGAGGATCGGGGCGGTAGAAATCAGCGCCATGATGCGCAGCATCGGCCAGAAATAGACGCCGAGCCACTGAACCCACTGGTCGCTGGTGAAGTGCAGCATCGTCAGATCAGCCGATGATGTACGGCAGGTTGGTAAACAGGTTGCGCATATAGTCCAGCAGCAGGTTCAGCATCCACGGCCCGGCAACGATAATCGCCACGAACACGGCGATGATTTTCGGGATAAATGACAGGGTCATTTCGTTAATCTGCGTGGCGGCCTGCAAAATGCTGATAATCAGACCGGTAACCAGCGCGACAAGCAGCAGCGGCGCGGCAACGGCAATCGCGATTTTCATCGCTTCCGTGCCCATCATCATGACCGATTCGGGTGTCATTGCCGTTCCTTAACTGTAGAAGCTTTGCGCCAGCGAGCTGACCAGCAGCTGCCAGCCGTCGACCAGCACAAAGAGCATGATCTTAAAGGGCAGGGCAATGGTCGCGGGCGGCACCATCATCATCCCGAGCGCCATCAGGACGCTGGCGATCACCAGGTCGATAATCAGGAACGGAATAAAGATGGTAAAGCCAATCTGAAACGCGGTTTTCAGCTCGCTGGTGACGTAAGCAGGGAGCAGAATGCGCATCGGCACCGCTTCAGGCCCCTGCAGCTCGCCGGTATTGGACAGGCGGGCAAAAAGGGCCAGATCCGCTTCGCGCGTCTGGCGAAGCATAAATTCGCGCAGCGGCTGCGCGCCTTTATCCAGCGCCTCCTGCATGGAGATTTTGTCTTCGCTGAACGGCTGGTAAGCGTCGGTGTATATCTTATCGATCACCGGCGACATAATGAAAAAGGTCAAAAACAGCGCCAGCCCCAGCAGAACCTGGTTTGGCGGGGCGGAAGGGGTACCCAGCGCGTTACGCAGCAGACCAAAGACGATAATGATGCGGGTGAAGCTGGTCATCATCAGCAGGATGGCCGGAATAAACGTCAACGAGGTGATGAACACCAGCGTCTGCACCGGCAGCGACCAGCTTTGTCCGCCGCCCGCCAGAGGGGTGGAGACCAGACCGGGCAGCTGAGCATAAACCGCGGGAGCAAACAGGCCAACGCCCGCGAGCGTCAGGGATAACAAACGGCGCATCAGGATCTCCCGGAACGCTTAAGCAAACTCTTCATGACGGACTGAAAATCCGCGGGGGCGTCTGCGCGCTCGTCCACCACGGTAGGGGCGGGCGGCAGCTTATGTAATAGGCTGATGTTTGAGGCCGTCACGCCCAGGACCAGACGCGCATCGTCCACCTCGACGATAACCACGCGTTCGCGCGGCCCCAGCGTGGTGCTGGCGCTGACCTTCATGCCGCGGGCACCGGCGGTTTTCCCCGCCAGGCCAAAGCGCTTCGCCAGCCAGGCGGCGATAAGAATAAAGGCAATAATACCGAACAATGCCCCGCTCACCTGGAGCAGAGGCGAGCCTGGAACGGCAGAAGGTTGCGATAGCGTTGCCTGGGTTTTCATGCTTAACGGCTCAGACGACGCATACGTTCAGACGGGGTAATGATGTCGGTGATACGTACGCCGTATTTATCGGCAACCACCACCACTTCGCCCTGGGCAATCAGATAGCCGTTGATCAGAATATCCAGCGGCTCGCCGGCCAGACCGTCAAGGGCCACCACGGAGCCCTGCGTCAGGCGCAGCAGCTCTTTAATGGTCATACGGGTGCGTCCCAGCTCAACGGTCAGCTTTACCGGGATATCCATAATCAGGTCGATGTCCTGCAGCGTACCGCTGACGTCACCGCCGCCGAGCTGCTGGAATACGGCATCCGCAGCGCTTTTGGCCGGAGGTGCTTTTTGCTCGTTTAACGCGTCAGCCCACAGATCGTCCAGTGCTCCGCTGTTTTCATCGGACGGATTGTTCATGTCACTCATTTGGGCTGTTCCTCATTCAGCGAATTCAAAATCGGGTTGATCAAGTGCTCAACGCGTAACGCATACTGACCGTTAATCGTGCCGTACTGGCTTGTCAGCACGGGGACACCATCCACATGGGCAATAATGCGGTCGGGTTTTTCTATCGGCAAAACGTCACCGGGTTGTAATTTCAGGATCTGAGATAACCGCAGCGGGATATCGGCGAAGCTCGCCACCAGCTCAAGCTGCGAATGCTGGACCTGGCGGACCAGGTTCTCACGCCAGTTCTGGTCCTCGTTGCGGGAGTTCTCCAGCGGCGGGTTAACCAGCAGCTCGCGCAGCGGTTCGATCATGCTGAACGGCAGGCAGATGTTGAACTCGCCGGTCAGGTTACCGATCTCCACGTGGAACGGGGTGTTCACGACGATATCGTTCGGGGAGGTGGTGATATTGGTAAATTTCACCTGCATCTCGGAACGGACGTACTCCACTTCCAGCGGGTTAATCGCTTTCCACGCGTCGCTGTAGGACTCCAGCGCCAGCTTCAGCATGCGGTTAATGACGCGCTGTTCGGTGTGGGTGAATTCACGGCCTTCTACCTTGGTCGGGAAACGCCCGTCGCCGCCGAACAGGTTATCCACCGCGATGAACACCAGGCTTGGGGAGAACACCACCAGACCGGTGCCGCGCAGCGGCTTCAGATGAATCAGGTTAAGGTTGGTTGGCACCGGCAGGTTGCGGGCAAACTCGTGATACGGCTGAATGCGGATCGCACCGACCGTAATATCCGGGCTACGACGCAGCAGGTTAAACAGCCCCATACGGAACTGACGTGCAAAACGTTCGTTAATGATCTCCAGCGCCTGCAGGCGTTCACGCACCACGCGGCGCTGGGTATTCGGATCATAGGGACGAATATTGTCGTCACCCGTTAGGCCCGGTTGCGGATCATCGTTTTTATCGCTGTCGCCGTTGAGCAGCGCATCGATTTCTGCCTGAGAAAGAATACTGTCGCCCATGTCGTTACCGCAGAATGAATGCTGTATACAGAACGTCAGTGACTTCCTGCTTAGGTTGGCCGTTTACCAGCGGGGTCGCCAGCGTTTGTTTGATGGCGTCGACCAGCTTTTGCTTACCCACATCGGTGGCCAGCGCCGAAGCGTCCTGACGAGAGAACAGCAGCAGGAGGCGGCTGCGCACTTCAGGAAGATAATCGTTCAGACGTGAACGGGTGGCTTCATCTTTCAGGCGCAGCGTAATGCCCACATAAAGCACGCGATCCGCATCACCCAGATTGACGGTGAAGGTATCCAGCGGGAAGAACACTGGAGCCGGCGGAGGTGGCGCTTCAGCCTTGGCTGCAGCGGTGGTTGGTTCCTGCTGCATACGCCAGTAACTATAGCCCGCGGTAGCGCAGGCGGCGAGCGTGATCAACACCAGCAGCGGGATCCAGATGGAACGCTTACTTTTTTTGGTGATAGCGGAGTCAGTCATCTGATACGAGCTTCCTGTTTCGGTACAGCTTAATAAGGTGATTATCCCGTGTCCTGCCGTCGTCAAAGCGTGGAAAAGACGGGGATAATCACGCTACCTCTGGCGTTTAGGCGAAGATGTCTACGGCACCGTTACCGCGCGCTGCGGATTGCAGGGCGGCAGGAACAGGCAGTAATTCATCGCTCTCTTCATTAAACCCGCCGGTGTTGCCGGAACGCGAAGCCTGGTGCTGCTGCTGGGATGAGGAGTGCTGCTGCCCGGCGAAGCTCTCGCTGCTGACGCTGCTCTGCGCAAGCTGAATGCCGTTCTCCGCCAGCGAGGTCCGCAGGACCGGCAGCGCGGCTTCCAGCGCCGCACGCACGTGGCTGTGCGCGGAGACCATCTGCAGCTGCGCCTGGTTATCATCCAGCTTAAGCGAAATTTGCACCTGACCCAGATCTTCCGGGTGCAGGCGCAGCTCGGCCGTCTGCTGGCCCTGCTTAGTGAACAACGTGATGTGCTGGCTCAGGGACTGCTGCCACTCGTGGGTGCCCAGCGGCTGGCTTAACACCGGCGCGGTGGCAACGGTGGCGGCAGGCTGGCTGGTGGCATGGCTGGACAGAATCGGTGCCAGGGTAGCCGCTGGGGAGGCCGTGGAGGAGGAGCTGGCGAGCTCCTGCTTCTCTGCCGCGGCGGGAACAACCGGTGCGGCTGGCGCGCTGGCTGTCAGATCCGGGCCGCTCGTTTTCACCTGGCTCTGATAAGGTGCAGCCGTCTGGCCTTTATCGTGGCTTCCCGCAGGGGCGTTCAGCGGCAGCTGGCTCGCACCACGTTGAGCGAGCGTCGCGGAACCGAGCGCCGATCGTGCCGCAATACCGTCACTGCCCGCTGCGTGAGCGGTGCTGGTCTGCTGGTGCGGCAGCATGGCCATCAGCGCGCTTAATCCGGCCAGCTCTTCTTCAGTCAGTTCGCTTTTGCCGTCATCCTTGCCGTTTGCCGCCGTCAGCGTCTTCACGGCATCGCCCTTTGACAGGGGCACCAGACCGGACATCAGGGTTTCAGGGGCGGTAAGCTGCGCGGTCTCATCGCCACTCAGAGCAGGCTGACGCGCGAGCAGATCGGCAATTTTGGCCTGCAGGGCGGTATCCCCTTTGGCGTCCTGCGCCACTTTTGACAGCTTGCTGCCGGCGGCTTTCAGGTCAGCCAGGGTCAGCGGCGCATCTTTGCCCTTGCCCGTTGCGTCCGACAGGGCGCCCGCCAGCAGGGAGAGAAAGTCCTGCGCACCGTCGGCGCCTTTCCCCGTTTGCGTGCCGCCCGACAGGTCGCTGTCGCTCATCAGCAGTTGTTGCAGTGTGATCATTCCGGTTTCCTCATTGATGCGCGCTGGGCAAACTCATCCATTTTTTTCTGATCCAGACGGTTTTCCGCCAGGGTCGAGGCTGCAATCTGCCGGTCCTGTAAGGTTTGCCAGGCCTGCAGCCGCTGTTTTTTCTCGCGCCAGAAGTTCAGCGCGGTATCGACTTTTTGGGTCCACTGGTTTAGCTGCTGGCGATGCTGTTCAATCGCCTTTTCCAGCGTCTGGATAAACTGCTGATAGTTAATCCAGCGCTGGCTGCCAATGCCCTGGGTCATATCGGTATTGAGGTTGGTGCGATACTCATGCTGATAGTCGATTAACATCTTCAACTGTTCTTCAGCCTGCTGGCACCCGCGTCGCATTGCGCCAAGCTGCAATGCGGCATCATCAACTTCTTTTTCTGCCAGATCTTTCAGCGTTGATAACGCGCTGTTTTGCGCCATGACCTTCGCCCTCCACCTGTGTTACACCTGCGGGAAAATCAGCTCCAGTGCCTGAAGTGAATCTTCCCAGTCGGCGCGTTCAAAAATGCCTTGTTGCAAAAATGCCTCCAGCTGCGGCCACAGGGTAATCGCCTTGTCGAGCATCGGATCGCTGCCTTTGGCATACGCCCCGACGCTGACCAGATCGCGGTTGCGCTGGAAGCTGGAGAGGAGTTGTTTAAAGTTACGCACGCGGGCGTAGTGCTTCTCGGTTATCAGCGCCGTCATTGCGCGGCTGATAGAGGCTTCAATATCAATCGCCGGATAGTGCCCGGCTTCGGCCAGACGGCGCGACAGCACAATATGGCCGTCAAGGATCGCGCGCGCGGAGTCGGCAATCGGATCCTGCTGGTCATCGCCTTCCGTCAGCACCGTATAGAATGCGGTAATGGATCCGCCGCCGCTGATGCCGTTCCCCGCGCGTTCAACGAGCGCCGGGAGCTTGGCAAAGACCGAAGGCGGGTAGCCTTTGGTTGCCGGTGGCTCGCCGATGGCCAGCGCGATTTCACGCTGCGCCATCGCGTAACGGGTCAGGGAGTCCATGATCAGCAGCACGTGCTTCCCGCGGTCGCGGAAATCTTCGGCAATACGGGTGGCGTAGGCGGCACCCTGCATACGCAGCAGCGGCGATACGTCCGCCGGGGCGGCAATCACCACCGAGCGGGCGCGGCCTTCCGCACCCAGAATATTTTCAATAAAATCTTTTACTTCGCGACCGCGCTCGCCAATCAGCCCCACGACGATAACGTCGGCCTGGGTGTAGCGCGCCATCATGCCGAGCAGAACGGATTTACCCACGCCGGAACCGGCGAACAGGCCCATACGCTGTCCACGTCCCACGGTCAGCAGGGCGTTAATCGGGCGCACGCCGGTGTCCAGCACATGCTCGATAGGCGTACGCTGCAGGGGGTTGAACGGCTGGGTGATCAGCGCGCCGGTTTCGGTGGTGTCCGGGGAAGGGAGCCCGTCGAGCGGTTTCCCGCTGCCGTCCAGCACGCGGCCCAGCAGCGCAGGGCCAAGGGGCAGCTGTTTTCCGCTTTGCAGACCGTCGCCGCTGACGCTTTTCGCGTAGACGCGGGCGCCGGGCAGAATACCCTCCACCTCTTCAAGCGGCATCAGGAACAGGCGCTGGCCGTTAAAGCCGACCACTTCGCTTTCGACTTCACGCGTTTCCTGCCCGTCCTGACGCTCAATGACGCAGGTTGCCCCCAGCGGCAGCTGCAGGCCGGTGGCTTCGAGAACCAGACCGGTGGCGCGCGTCAGTCGCCCATAGCGACGAACGGCGGGCAGTTGCGTCATCTTCGTCTCGAAGTTGTCGAGCGTGGTGAGCCAGCGGGTGAGGCGCGCGGTCATCAGACGACTCCCGGTGCCGCCAGGCGGCACAGCTCCTGCCAGCGGGTGGCGACGCTGGCATCCAGATCGCCTTCATCCGCAGAGACTTTGCAGCCGCCGTGGTGTAACGACGGGTCGCCGCGCAGGCGCCAGCCGTGCAGGCTAAGCGTTGCGCCCAGGCTCTCTTCCACGCGCTGCAGATCGTCCGGATGGACGCGCAGCTGCGGTTTGCCGCTGAACAGCGGCTCCTGCTGCAGCAGACCCTGAATTTGTTTGATCAGCGCCGTGTTATCCACCACGGGCGTCTGGCCGATCACCTGGCGCGCGGCTTCCAGCGCCATCTGCATCAGCCGCGAGGCGATCACGCTGTCCAGCGCGTCCAGCGTGTGCTGAAACTCGCTGACCAGCTGCTGCATGCGGGCGTGGAGCGGCGCCTGCTGCTGCCGCGCCTGATCGATACCATGCTCTAACCCTTTTGCCAGACCTTCCTGATACCCGAGGTCGTGGCCTTTCTGCCGTCCTTCGTTGAGACCGGCATTGTAGCCCTGCTCGTGGGCCTGCATTTGCAGCTGGGCCAGCATCTGTGCCTGCTGTTCCTCTTCGCTCAGCTCGGGCTGCTCGACGTCCGGGTCAGGCGCCTCGGTCGGCATCACGGCTGGCGTGAACTCGGAGAGGGGAGGCGCCAGATCGTCCGGCGTCCAGCGCTTCCACGGCAGCTCGTTAGACATAGGTGTCGTCTCCGCTGCCAATCACCATCTCGCCGGTTTCCGCCAGGCGACGAACAATAAGCAGAATCGCTTTCTGTTCGTTTTCCACCTGAGACAGACGAACCGGGCCGCGGTTGGCAAGGTCGTCGCGCAGGATATCGGCCGCACGCTGGGACATGTTGCGCAGGAACTTCTCGCGCAGCGGCTGCTCGGCGCCTTTGAGGGCGATAAGCAGCGACTCGGAATCCACTTCCTGGAGCAGGCGCTGGATGCTGCGATCGTCCACTTCCACGAGGTTTTCGAACAGGAACATCTCGTCGATGATTTTCTGCGCCAGCTCGCCGTCGAATTCGCGAACTGCGGTAATAACGGCCTCTTCCTGCTGGGTTTTCATCAGGTTGATGATTTCCGCCGCCGTTCTCACGCCGCCCATTTTGCTGCGCTTGAGGTTCTGACCGTCGAGCAGGTTGTTCAGCACTTCGGTCAGCTCCGCCAGCGCGGCCGGCTGGACGCCGCCGAAGGTGGCAATACGCAGCATCACGTCGTGGCGCAGGCGCTCTTCGAACAGGGCCAGAATATCGGCCGCCTGACCACGCTTCAGGTGGACCAGGATGGTGGCGATAATCTGCGGGTGCTCGTCGCGAATAAGGTCGGCGGCACTCTGCGGCTCCATAAAGTTGAGCGTTTCGATACCGCTGGCGGTATCGCGGGTTTCCAGAATGTCTTCCAGCAGGCTGGCGGCACGCTCCTCGCCCAGCGCCTTGACCAGCACGGAGCGCAGGTAGTCGTTGGCGTTGACGTTCAGCGCGGCAAACTGTTCGGCTTCCTGCTCAAATTCCGACAGCACTTCGGTCAGCTGCTTGTTGGAGATTTGACGCACGTTGGCCATGGCCGCACTGAGAATTTGCACTTCTCGCTGGGAGAGGTGTTTAAACACCTCTGCCGCGCGGTCTTCGCCAATGGTCATCAGCAGGATGACGCTTTTATCGGTGCCCGTAAGCGTATTACTCATGTTCGTTACCCATCCACTGGCGGATGACCAGCGCCACGACGCGCGGATCGTTATCTGACATTTCGCGAATGCGCTGGCTCATGACCTCAGCGCCCATGCGCTGGTTAGCACGACGCTGCTGCATCTGTTCATCTTTGCTGAGGCGAACTTCAACCGCTTCTTCCGTCTCCTGACGCGTATTCATCTGCTCGCGAGCCGCTTTTTCAGCTTCCGCACGGCGCTGGAGCTGCGGACGCACGCCCTTACGCCACAGCAGCCACGCGACGATCAGCACCAGCAGCCAGCGTCCCGCGGACAGCAGCTGGTCGATAAACGCCTGCTGTTGCCAGAACGGCAGTTCACCGCCGGTCTCTTCAACCGCGTTGAACGGCGAGTTCACCACGTTGAGGGTATCGCCACGCTTCTCGGAGTAACCCATCGCTTCACGGGTCAGGTTTTCAATCTGCTTCATCTGCTCGGCGGTCAACGGCAGCGGTTTGCCATCCGCCAGCGTTTTGTAGTTCACCACCACCGCAACAGAGAGACGCTGAATATCGCCCACGTTCAGTTTAGTGTGGCGAATTGTTCTATCCACTTCGTAGTTCGTGGTTTCGTTACGGCTGCTGGTACGCGGACCGCTGGTGTTCGCCGTTGAGGTGGTCTGCTGGTTATTTTGCTGACCGTTCTGCTGGCTGGCCGGCGGCGTAGAGATCGGTGCCGCGTTAGCCGGGGCAGGCTGGTTAGACAGCGCGCCCGGCACGCCGCCCGGGTATGCACCGCCGACCTGTTCGTTCGAATTGATCTGGCGTGAACGCATCACCGCCTGAGCCGCATCGCCGTTCGGGGTGTACTGCTCTTCGGTTTGTTCTTTATTCGCGAAGTCGATCTGCGCGGTGACCTGCGCGTGCACGTTGCTGTTGCCCACGACCGGGCCGAGAATCGCTTCAATGCGGCGCTGGAGGCGGCTTTCCACATCGGCGGCGTATTTCAGCTGCGCATCGTTCAGGTCGCGACCGGCGGTGTTGGACTGGGTCAGCAGGTGACCGCTCTGGTCAACCAGCGTCACGTTACCCGGCGGCAGACCGGCAACGGCGCTGGAGACGAGATGCGTCACCGCGCTGATTTGCCCTTCGTCCAGCGCGCGGCCAGGCTGCAGGTTAACGGTTACGGAAGCCGACGGTGATTTCTGTTCGCGAACAAATAAAGAAGGTTTAGGCATCGCCAGGTGCACGCGGGCACTCTTTACCGGGCCGAGTGTTTCAATGGTGCGGGCCAGCTCACCTTCCAGCGCACGCTGGTAGTTCACCTGCTCGCTGAACTGGCTGATACCGAATTTTTCCTGATCCAGCAGCTCAAAGCCAACGGCACCGCCCTTAGGCAGACCCTGCTGTGCCAGACGCAGGCGCAGCTCATGCACCTTATCTGCCGGAACCTCCAGCGCGCCGCCGTTATCGGCAAAGCGATAGGGGATGTTCATCTGGGTCAGCTGGGTGACGATGGCGCCGCCATCCTGATCGGAAAGGTTGCTGTAGAGCGTCCGGTAGTCAGGGCTTTTCGCCCACAGAACCATCGCTACAAGGATCGCAATTGCGGCAGCGCCTGCCACGATCAACGGGATTTTAGGATTCGCGCGAAGGCGGTTCATCCACTCGAGTGATTTATTCTGCGGCGCTGTCGATGCTGTTGCACTCATTGCGCACCTCTTAAATCCTGGTGGTTTACGTTATTCGTGTAGAGAAACAAAACTGACTCCCGGGTCGGCAAACACGACAAAAGTTCCATATTGATGGCCCTGCCATTATTTGATGATTCGTGATTTTCTATGCGTCAAATAACCTGGTTTTTTCACGCTATTTACCGCCATTATCTTATTGACAAGCTGTTAGTCTTGACCGCGTAAAAAACCATCCAGGGGAGAGTCATGGCTATACAGGGCATCGAAGGGGTAATCAGTCAGCTGCAGGCAACGGCGATGACGGCCCGTAATCAGAATGTGGCTGATCAGCCGCCGAGCATCAGCTTTGCAGGGCAGCTGCATGCCGCGCTTGACCGTATCAGCGATACCCAGACCGCCGCGCGCACGCAGGCAGAGAAGTTTACCCTCGGCGAGCCGGGCGTGGCGCTGAATGATGTGATGACCGATTTGCAAAAAGCCTCGGTTTCCCTGCAGATGGGGATCCAGGTGCGTAACAAGCTGGTCTCTGCCTATCAGGAAGTGATGGGGATGCAGGTTTAAGACCTGTCGATCTTCGCTGGCAGCCGCAGCGCTTTAATGCCACAATATTTTTTTCTTCGAATGCAGGAAAGATGATGAAAAAAATAGCAATTGCTGGCGCGCTGCTGGCACTGACCGGGTGCGTTCAGGTCGATAACTATAACGAGGTGATTAAGCATCCTGTCCCGGCGAATCTGGCCGGATACTGGCAGTCGAAAGGGCCGCAGAGCAACCTGGTCAGCCCGAAAGCGATTGCCACGCTGGTGGTGACGGAAGAGGGCGACACGCTGGACTGCCGCCAGTGGCAGCGCGTGATTGCCGTGCCGGGTAAAATCATGCTGCGTTCAGACAGTTATTACAACGTCACGCGCAAGCTGGATATCTACCCGCTGGAGCGCGATGGCGCGACGCTTGAGTACGACGGGCTGGAGCTACAGAAGGTCGATCGCCCAACGGTTGAGTGCGCGGATTACCTGAGCAAGAACCCGCTGGAGAGCAAGCTGCCCTAGCCGTTTGTTGCCGGGTGGCGGCTTCGCCTTACCCGGCCTACAAAAGTGCCTTCTCGTACGCCGGGTAAGCGTCAGCGCCACCCGGCATTGTTTCTACAGCGCATCCTCAATAACCCACACGCTGACGCTTCCCCCATTGCAGGTGAAGGTCCCTTCGCCATCCGCCGCCGTGGTAACCGTTTCCTGACGATTGCCGAGAAAATCCCGCCACGTTTTGTTGCCGTAGTTTTCCCCCAGGCAAATGACCTTCTCACCGTCGTCCCCGTTTGACAGCACCACCACGCACCCGGGATCGTCATCCGTGCCGCTGCGGCTGAAGGCGATGCAGTTAGGATGGTCGAAAAACAGCGTCTGCACGCCGTGGGCAAAGCGCTGGCGGGCGAGGATCAGCTCGTGGAGCTGCTCAATAACCGGCATGTCAATATGATACGTTTCACCGTCGCCTCCCGTATCGTCATAGCTGGCGCCGAAGAGATCCGGATAAAAGACGCTCGGTACGCCATTTTCCCGCAGCAGGATCAGCGCGTAGGCCAGCGGTTTGAACCAGGCTTCGACCGGGGCCTCCAGCGCCTGCAAGGGCTGGGTGTCATGGTTGGCGACGAGCGTTACCGCATGAAACGGATCGGCTTCCACCAGGGTGCCGGTGAAGATTTGGCTCATGTCGTAATCCCGCCCCTGGCGCGACGCCTCGTGGAATTTCATCTGCAGGGGGGCATCAAAGAGCATGGTTTTGCCGTCGACCTGGTCAATGTAGGCCTGAAGCTTATCCACCTCGTGGGACCAGTATTCCGCCACGATAAACAGCGGCTGGTCGGCGACCTCCTGGACGTGCTCAATCCACTCTTTGTAGAACCAGGCGGGAATGTGTTTCACCGCGTCCAGACGAAAACCGTTGCAGCCCGTCTGTTCCATCACCCAGCGGGCCCAGTACTTGATCTCCTCGGTCACGGCGTGGTTGCGAAAATCGATGTTTTCGCCCATCAGATAATCGAAGTTGCCCATCTCATCATCAACCTGATCGTTCCAGCCTTCGCCGGTGTAGTCGTTGACGATTTTAAAGATGCCGTCTTCATCGGGGTTTTCAATATGGTCGACGCCGCTGAAGCATTTGTAATCCCAGATGAACTGGGAATACTGCCCGGCCCGGACGGGGAAGGTGTAGCGGGTCCAGGCTTCACACTCGATGACCTCGTCATCAATTTGCGTGCGGTCCTGCTGATTTACGCGCTGTACGCGAACGGACTCTTTTTCGTCGGCGCCCATTTTGTGGTTGACCACCACGTCCAGCAGCACGGCTATGTCGTTGCTCTTGAGGGCGTCGATGGCCTCCAGCAGCTGCGCTTTATCGCCGTATTTGGTGGCAATACTGCCTTTTTGATCAAACTCGCCGAGATCGAATAGATCGTAAGAATCATAGCCAACAGAATACCCGCCGGACGCGCCTTTGTAGGCAGGCGGCAGCCAGATCATGTTGATGCCGATTTCATTAAGATTGGGGGCTAACGCCGTGACCTCTCGCCACAATTCACCGCCAGCAGGGTAATACCAGTGAAAACATTGTAACAGGGTGGGGTTTTTCATCGTCCGTGCTCCATTTTGAGAACACAGTGAGTATGGGCGAAATGGGGATAAAACGCGGATGAAATCACAAAATAATATTCATCCGCAAAAGATCATATCCACACTAAAGATCTGAGGGAAAGAGAACATTTCCTGATAAACGTCCATAAGTTGAGTTCAGATTATGTTGTCTCGACGTCTGCCCAACCAGTGCTTTCAGCTCTTCCATGCGCTGGTGCAGCAAGGTTTTCAACTCGATTTCATTATCGAGTATTTTTCTCAGAATAGGGCGTATTTGCGCCTGAATATGAGGCGGAATTTCGCTGGCATCCTGGAACATGGTAAGTTTTTCAACTGATGTCAGATAGTCAACCTCGTAAGCGATAAGCTCATCCCAGCGCCCTGCCTGGGTAAGAACAAGCATCGTGTTACTGGTTGTTAATAACTGCTGATAATGTTGGAGCAAGCCGAAATGGACGTCCATTAGTAATTGTCCCACATGTTTTGAGAATGAGGGCCTATCTCTTTCCAGGCATCAGCAATGTTATTGAGTAACTCCACGACTTCATTAATGGCATTAATGTCGTTGTGAAGATTTGCCTGTAAAAGACGCCTGGTCATATAGTCATAAAGACTATCAAGATTTGCCGCCAGGTCGCCACCTACCTCATGGTTTAGACCTGACTGCAAACCGTTGCTGATGATATTGATTGCTTTACTTATGGCCTGCCCTTTACCGGGAATATCACCTTGTTCAATCAAAATCGTGGCTTTCTTCATGGCGCTTAATGCGCCATCAAAAAGAAGCACAACCAGTTGATGTGGGCTGGCACTCAGAACGGCTGATTCAACACCGACCTGAGCGTATGCCTGAATTCCCGATTTTGTATACATTGTAAAACCTCAATTCATCATTTATTAACGGTTCATGGCGTTGAACTGTTGGGTCAGATAACTTCCGGTCTGATCCATCTGTGAAACAAGCTGGCTCAGGCTGGTAAATTGTGTTTTGTAACGTGCCATGGTGGCGGTGATCTGCGCATTTACGCGATCGTATTCGTCAGACAGTTGTTTCAGGGTCTTGTTGATGCCAGCGGTGGCATTCTGAACGGAACCATCAGTTCCGAGCATATCTTTCAGCAGACTGCTGGTCTGGGTGGCAAATCCGGTGGTTTTTCCATCGCCAGACAGGAACGCGACAACGTCAGCCGATTTTTCGTTCAGTGCCTTGTTAAGTTTGGTACTGTCTACCGTCAGTTTACCGGTAGTATCCTGCGTAATCCCAAGCTGCGATAAGGTGGCCAGATCGCCTGAGCCCTGACTGGCCGAAATCATCGAGCGTAGACGGGTCTGAATATTACGTAGCGTTCCGTCGCCCAACAGGTCGCCGTTGCTGCTGTCCTGGTTGGTGCTTCCCTGATCCACCGCCGTATATTTCGTCTGATTGGCAATGGTTGTTTGCAGAGAGTTATACGCATCAACAAAAGCCTGAATGGCATCGGTCATTGGCTGCTTGTCTTTGACAATTGACAATGTCTCCGGGCTGCCTTTATTGGTCTTCGTCAGGTTTAGGGTAACGCCTTCTGGTGCATCAGTGATGGCATTACTGCTACGAACGATCTCGATGCCGTTGATATTCACTTTTGCGTCGGCAGCAGGAACCTGTTCACTCATTACGTTGGTGGCGCTGGATGAGTCGTAGCTGATGTATTTCGCCAGTTGACTATCATCCGTCGTAATGGTCATCTCGTTTGCTGTACCGGTATCACGAGAAGTCAGCGCTAAGTAGTAACTATTGTCATCCGCTTTGATGATGCTGGCGTTTACGCTTCCCTGCTTGGCGTTAATTGCGTCACGCACATCGGCAAGGCTGGTCTTATCACTCGCCAGGGTGATCGTTAACGGATCTTTCTGCCCCGGCTGAGTAATTGTAAGGGTGCGCGTGCTCATGCTGCTGTCGCCGAGTTCGGTATCCTTGCTGCCGACTTTAGGACTTAACAGAGACTGCGCTGCTGCCAGTTGCGTCACTTCAACGGAATAAGATCCCGCTGCTGCACTGCTGGCAAGCGTCGCACTAAACGCCGTGTTAGTGCTGGAAACTTTTGATTGTGCAATAGCAGAGGTATTTTTTAATGCATCTGAAGCAGTCTGTAATTTAGTGAGTGCTGTCTGCACCACTCCCCACGCTGTCAGCTTGGCTTTATATGACGTTTGCTGGGTAGTGATAGGCTTTAGCTTGGTTTGCTCAGCTGTCTGTAAATTGTCATACAACGTATTCAGGTCCAGTGAAGTGCCTGCGCCGAGTGAACTAATACTTGCCATTTTTTCATCCTTTATTGAGACAATCGCTGGATGGTCTATCGGCAGAAACGAGAAAAAGATTAGCGTTATTTAAAAAAAACAATGCGTAAATAAAGAGGGAGAAATTCAGGCAGTTTACAGGTTTAAAAAAATGATTTTTTTCCTAAAGCTTGAGAAAGGGCGGTCGATAACCTCATTGACGGTGAGAAAGCCGTAGGTAGATGCCTAAATCTGACAACTTTTTCAAAGGAATACATCATGGCTGTTATTAATACTAACACCCTGTCTCTGATGACTCAGAACAACCTGAGCAAATCTCAGTCTTCTCTGGGCACCGCGATCGAGCGTCTGTCCTCCGGTCTGCGCATCAACAGCGCGAAGGATGATGCTGCTGGTCAGGCAATCGCTAACCGTTTCACCTCTAACATCAACGGTCTGACCGTTGCTGCACGTAACGCCAACGACGGTATCTCTCTGGCTCAGACGGCAGAAGGTGCATTAGGTGAAATCAACAACAACCTGCAGCGTATCCGTGATCTGACCGTTCAGGCGCAGAACAGCTCTAACTCTGCTTCCGACATCGACTCCATCCAGGCTGAAGTTAACCAGCGTATGGAAGAAGTGAACCGCGTAACCAAGCAGACCGACTTCAACGGTATCAAAGTTCTGGATACCGGCACGGGTTCAAGCACCTACAACTTCCAGGTTGGCTCTAAAGATAACGAAACTATCGGTATCACTCTGAGTTCTAGCGATAGCTTCAACCTGGCTGCTGCTGGCAACACCGGCGCGACGCTGAACACCAAAGCGATGACCTCTGGTGATGTTGTGAACGGTAACCAACGTACGACTGCAGCAGAAGGTTTCGACGTTCTGCACGGTGCGGTAACTGGTGGTACTGGTGGTACAGCCGCAGGTTCTACCCCACTGGCAGACATCGATAAGGCAATCAAATCTGTAGACAACCAGCGCAGCCTGCTGGGTGCGTCTCAGAACCGTTTCGAGTCGACCATCACCAACCTGAACAACACCGTGAACAACCTGTCCGCTGCCCGCAGCCGTATCCAGGATTCCGATTATGCGACCGAAGTGTCCAACATGTCCCGCGCGCAGATCCTGCAGCAGGCTGGCTCTTCCGTACTGGCTCAGGCCAACCAGGTTCCGCAGACCATGCTGTCCCTGCTGCGTTAATCGCCGTTATGACAGACAAAAAGCGCCGCATGTCGGCGCTTTTTTCTTTTAAAATCAAAGTGAAATAAGAAAAGAAAAAAACATCAAAAGATCTAAAGTTTGTAAATGCCCTGTCGATAACCTTTATGAAGGCGATGAAGCCTCTGGCAGCTAGCCGGAACTCATAATCAATTAAAGGATACTTACCATGGCAGTGATTAATACTAACACTCTGTCGCTGATGACTCAGAACAACCTGAGCAAATCTCAGTCTTCTCTGGGCACCGCGATTGAGCGTCTGTCCTCCGGTCTGCGCATCAACAGCGCAAAAGACGACGCTGCTGGTCAGGCGATCGCTAACCGTTTCACCTCTAACATCAACGGTCTGACCGTTGCTGCACGTAACGCCAACGACGGTATCTCTCTGGCGCAGACCGCTGAAGGTGCGCTGAGCGAAATCAACAACAACCTGCAGCGTATCCGTGATCTGACCGTTCAGGCGCAGAACAGCTCTAACTCTGCTTCCGATATCGATTCCATCCAGGCTGAAGTTAACCAGCGTATGGAAGAAGTTAACCGTGTTACCACTCAGACCGACTTCAACGGCATTAAAGTGCTGAACACCGGCACTGGCTCCAGCAGCTACAGCTTCCAGGTAGGTTCTAAGGATCAAGAAACCATCTCTATCAGCCTGAGCAGCTCCAACGCCTACAACCTGTTCAATGCCTCCGGCGCAACCTCTGTGACTTCTGGTCAGACCATCAACGGTAATGCACGTTCTACTGCAGCAGAAGGTTTCGACGTTCTGAGCGGTACCGTGACCTCCGGTGGTACTACTGATGGTAACCCGCTGGCAGACATCGATGCGGCAATCAAATCTGTAGACAATCAGCGCAGCCTGCTGGGTGCGTCTCAGAACCGTTTCGAGTCCACCATCACCAACCTGAACAACACCGTAAACAACCTGTCCGCTGCCCGCAGCCGTATTCAGGACTCCGACTACGCGACCGAAGTGTCCAACATGTCCCGTGCGCAGATCCTGCAGCAGGCTGGCTCTTCCGTACTGGCCCAGGCCAACCAGGTTCCGCAGACCATGCTGTCCCTGCTGCGTTAATTTTGATAACGCCAAAAAGGCATCTTCGGATGCCTTTTTTATTTCCCAATCGCCAGATTTAAGCCCAATTATCCAACCTATTTTTCCTCTTAAACCGTCTTCTATCCCTCACAATATTGCATTACTGAAAATAGAACGGTAGGCGTCCTTGTGGCGGCGTTGGGGATAAAAATGCCTGAAATTCTGATAAGTGTGGACAAACTGGACGCATGGTCTGCTTCCTGCACTGAAGTGCTCGACATAGCTGATGCCCTGCTAAGACGGGAATGGCACGTGATTCTCTGTACCTCGTTTATCGGGAAGCGTCTTCAGCCAGAAGTGGCCAGACTGCAGGCAACTGGAGCCCTGACGATTGTTACAGAGAATGCGGGAGAACTGGCCGCACGCTATGACGTTATATGGGTCGTCAAAGGCTTTTTTAGCGAGAAACTGCTTACAGCGCTACATGAGCAGAAAACGGCGGGATCTTTTATCTTCCGTCATTACAGTGATTACAATGATCTTTATATTCCATGGGGCGCCGAGCTCGAGAATGCTCTGGCAACGCGAGTGCTTGGCCTGTCGGCGTTTACGCAGACCATCCTGCTACAGACGGGGATCCAGGAAGACAAGCTACACCTGATGCCGTGGCTAGTGCCTGACGCTTACTGCGACGTTTACGCTAATCGCGAGGTGCAAGCGTTGCGTCGTATTCTCTATATCGCGGATAAAATGTCCGCTGAAATGTATGAAGTGCAGCAGCGCGCAGCTCAGTCGCAGATACGCATTGAATGGCTCGATTTAAGTGCTCAATCCGGGCGTATTGAACCGGAGTGGCTCGCGGGTTATGACGTTATTATTACGGATGAACAGTATGTTCCTAAAGCGCTTGTTCTCGGCGTACCGGTCTTTTTAGCCCACGGGAACTACGTTGAAGGGTATTTGAGCGATACAAATCTTGCGCACTATGAAGCCAACTATTTCTCTGGGGTGAATTTGCGTTTTTGCCCGGGGGCAGACGAGTGGATTCAACTGCTGACCGACGGTTATGACGATGCCAGTAAATGGGTGCAGAAAAATCATCAGACGTTCGTATCACGCTGGAGCCTTGAACAGAATATTCTCGCTGCGCTAGATTTTCCTGTGTTGCAAAGTCCTTACACGCTTTCTGAAAAAGATCGCTATGCGCTGGCATTCCACAGCAAAGCGCTGCTGCTCCAGCAGAGCGAAAACTACTCTATTACCCGCTGGATAAAGGATCGACATATCACGAACGCGCGTCGTGAGGCTTTGCATGCCTGTGCTGATGCCTTTCCGGACAGCGCCAGACTAGGTGTTGTTATCCTCGCGCAGAATAAAACGACTGAAGAGTGCCAGATTACCCGTGCATCAGCGCTCGCTCAATCACTAGTGCCGATCTCTGTAGAGGTGGCGCATTCTGTTTCCGATATTAATGCGTTACTGGAACACAGCCCAGCTCAGGCGCTGCTGATGCTCCCTGCGGGCTACACCCTGTCAGATGACGCGCTGCTGCGGTTCGCTGAGCACCGAATTCATCATCCGGAGGCAAGTGTCGCCTATTGTGATGAAATGATGGTTGCCGAAAACGATGAACCTATTGTCACCTTGCGCCCCGGCGTTAATATCGATCTCCTGCGCAGCAAGCCTTACATTGGACAGGCTCTACTCATTGATTGCCATGCGGCAAAGGCCGCAGGAGGGCTGGACCCACTCTTTGCTTGTACGCCATTTATCGATTTGCTCTGGCGTCTGGTCGAGCTGCAGGGGACCGGTGTCTTAACGCATGTGCCTGAAGTGCTGCTCTGCAATTCTGAGCCTGCGCAACGCTGGACCGAGCTACCGGGTCTTATGGAGCAGCATCGAAACGGCGTACTGGCACACCTAACGCGACTTGGGATCTCTGCCTCCTATGAGCCGGGAGCCGTCAAAGGTCTACCGCGCCTTCGCTATCACTGGGATGCCCAGCCGATGGTCTCTATTATTATTCCCACGCGCGATCGGTTTGCTTTACTAAAGAACTGTATTGAAAGCCTGATGGAAAAGACCCGCTACGCGCGCTATGAACTGATGATCGTTGATAACCAGTCAGTAGAGAGCGATGCCTGTCAGTTCTTGAACGATCTAGCGAATCTTGGGCTGGAGCAGGTGCGGATATTGCGATATGACGCCCCATTCAATTTTGCTGAAATGGGCAACGCTGCCGCGCAGCAGGCGAGGGGAGACGTGCTCGTTTTCCTTGATAACGATTGTGAAATCATTGATGGTGCTTGGCTGGAAGCGTTACTGGAACATGCATTACGCCCGGAGGTGGGCGTGGTAGGGGCTCGCCTGGAGTTTAAGGATGGCCGGGTCCAGCATGGTGGCTATCTGACTGGCGTTCAAAACGGTGTGGAGGTTGCGTTTGCAGGAGCGGGAGGGGCTGACTCAGGTTTTCAGGACTATCTTTACGTCCCGCATAATGTAACGGCAGTGAGCGGTTCTTGTATGATGCTGCGAAAAGAGGTGTTTTTCGCGCTTAACGGATTTACGCAAGAACGTTATCCCGTCTATTTTGCCGATGTTGATCTAGGAATAAGGCTGCAAAAGCAGGGCTATTTAAACGTCTGGACGCCCTGTTCGCGCGTTCAACATATGGGCGGAGCGACACGCCTCCTGGCCGATAAGTACCATGTTCCCGAACGACCTATGCTGGAACACTACGCACAGTTGCGTAACGAGTGGAAGTCAGAGCTGCTCATAGATCCTTCTTATCATCCACTTATGCAAAAATCCGGCGCGCTTTTCACTCTGAGTGAAAACAGTGCGCGTCTGCATACCCCTTTGCCTGGACGTCCTTTACCCGTTGTGCTTGCGCATCATGTTGACTGGAATGGCTGCGGACATCACCGGGTAATGCAGCCCTTTAAAGCAATGGAGCGTCATCATATGCTGGAGGGGGGGATGATGAACAGCATCCCTTCCGTCATGGAAGCCGCGCAACTTCAGCCAGATGTGATTGTACTTGAGTCACTCACCGGGAGCCGTTTCCCGAACATTATTAAGCAGCTGCGTGAAGTCTGTAATGCTAAAGTTATCATTGAGTACGATGATTTCTTACTTAACGTGCCGTTGAAAAATGGTAATCGTGATAACTATCCGCAACACATGGTGAAGAGCTTTCGCAAAATACTCGAAAGCGCAGACAGAATTGTTGTCTCAACGGCGCCGCTTGCTGAAGCTTATAGCCGTTTCCATCATGATATTCGGATTGCGCAAAACCGCCTTGCTCCCGACCAATGGGGGCATTTGCTGAGTCAACGGGGGGTGGGTAAAAAATTACGCGTTGGTTGGGCGGGGGGAAGTACCCATGCAGGGGATCTGCAAATCCTGCTACCTCTGATTAAGGCGTTGGAGAATGACGTCGAATGGGTCTTTATGGGAATGAAGCCGCGTAATGTCCATTGTGAGTTCCACCCTGGCGTTCCTTTCGAGATGTACCCCGAAAAGCTGGCCAGCCTGAATCTCGATCTGGCACTGGTTCCACTGGAAATCAATCAGTTCAATGAATGTAAGAGTAATTTACGGCTGCTGGAAATTGGTACATGTGGAGTACCGATCGTTGCCACGGATATTGCTCCGTATCGTTGTGGTCTACCGGTGACCTTGGTTGAAAACCGTTATAAAGACTGGATGAAAGCCATTCAGCCTTACCTCAATGACGCGGATTACCGTATCCGCCAGGGGGATGAACTACGGAATGCCGTACAGCGCAACTGGTATCTGCGCGAAAATGGACTCAATGACTGGCAACAAGGTTGGTTGGCACAATGACTATGCATATAGATCTTCATTCTCCCTACCTGATTGCTGCACCGGACTACCGTGAATCGTCGTTGGGCATTCAGGTACTTCATCGCTTATGCCATATGATCAATGAGCGTGGTGGTCGTGCCTGGATGGTTGGTTGTACCGTCAACCCCGAATGGAATGCGCCAGCGCTGACGCAAGAAGCCTATGAACAGGTCATCTCCAGCGGCAGGTCCTGGATTGCTGTTTACCCGGAGGTCACTACGGGAAATCCTTTTTCTGCGCCGGTAACTGTCCGCTACATGCTAAACAGGGAAGGGGTCATCATGCAAAACGCCATTGAGGCCGGTGCTGACGATCTCTTTTTCTGGTATCGCCCTGAGTTTGCAGACAAAGAACCCGATCCGAATATTCTGGGGATTGAATGTTATGACCTCTCACTCTTTCAGGATGATCAGCCAGTTAAAGATAAAGACTTTCTCTACCTGAACAGGATCCCAGAATCTGCGCTTGATTTATCGGGGTTGCCAGAAAACATCACTATTTTGTCGATGCGCAACCCTTTGTCATTACGCGAGCTGGCGATGCTTCTGAAACGTGGGCGCGTGCTTTACACCTATGAGTCGTCAGGAACCTGTCTGCTAGCTATGCTATGTGGCTGCCCGGTCGTATCATTGTCTGTTCCGGGCTATGAGCATTATGCGTTGAACGAGCAATCATTACAGGATATCGGGGGTGCGGGTTTCGGTTACTCCGATTCTCCGGAAGCACTTGATGACATTCGGGCTGGTCTACCGATTGTCCGCGACGTTGTTTTGGCCAAAAGGCGGCTTCTGGAAACCCAGTTTGATCGCTTCCTGTCTCTAACCCAGGCAAAAGCACAGCAGCACGATGACGTTAAGGAGCGCAACTCGTTCAGCCACTGGATTGCTCACCGCACTCTGCCGACGACGGTTACAGCAGAAACCCGTCTGCTGCACGTTATCCTTTGCCTGAATGCGCAGGTGAGCGCTATCGAGGCATCCGTCGCCTCGCTTACCCGTCAGGGTGTGGATTCACGCACGATTCTTCTTGTTGCGCCTGAACCTGGGTATCGCGCTACGACCATGGATATTCGCGCGGTTACGGTAGATAGCTGGGTTAGTGCTGTCAGGCAACTGGCTGAAACTGCGGACTTCGACTGGCTGCATTGCATCGACGCGGGCGTTGAATACACTGCGGCAAGCATTGGGTTGATGCGTAATATGCTCTCGCAGGCCGGGGAATGTCAGGCAATTTATACGGATGAGGCGTTACGCGCTGAGGGTGGTGAAATCACTCCGGTACGTAAACCGGATTTCAATCTCGATCTATTCCTCGCTTCACCTCACCGCTATTTACGACGCGTCTGGTTCCGGCGCGAGAGTTGGCTGGCGGCGGGTAAATTTAACCCTGAATTTAGTCAGGCTTTCGAGTTTGACGCGTTGATCGATTACCTGCTGCAATGGGGAACGGGCTGTATTGGGCATATTACGGATATTATTACCCTGGTGCCTGCCTCCGTATTTGATTTGCCGTCTCCGCTCGAAGAAGCACAGATTCTCCAGCGTTATCTGCAGCATCGTGGATTTTCTCAGGCCCGCGCTGTACAGCAAAAAAATCTGACATGGCGTATTAGCTATCCACAGCCAGAACGTGAAAAAGTCAGCATTCTGCTTGATGCGGGTGACGATCCGGCGCAACTGATCCGCTGTGTTGAGAGTCTCATAAGTAATACCGAGTGGCAGAACAAAGAGATTCTGCTGGCGGTTGCTGAAAATACCAGCGCAGAAATGATTGATCTCATCAAACAGATGCAGGAGGTGTTGCCATTAACGGCGATCGTCTGTGGCGCTGAGCAAAACTACGCCAGTCGCATGAATTTCCTGTCGCAAAATGTGACTGGTGATTTTATTTTACTTCTTGATCTCCATACGCTTTTTGTCTTGAAGAACTGGCTGACGACATTGCTGAGCCATATGATGCGCCCTGAAGTAGGAAGCGCAGGGCCAAAATTTATCACCACCGACCAACGGTTGCTGAGTGCGGGAATGATTGCTGGGGCCAATGGTTGGGTCGGGCATGTAGGTCAAGGGGAACCCTGGCAAACAGAAGGCGAACTGTCACGCTACCAGTGCGAGCAAAACTATTCCATTTTGAGTAGCAACTGCCTGCTGGTCAAGCGCGAAGCATGGCAACGGGTCGGCGGGCTGTCGGTTGAATATGACGACCAGCACGTCATTGATATTATTCTACCTCTAAAGCTGAAACGGGCTGGTTATCTTGCAGTCTGGTCGCCGTTCAGCGTTGTGGTATCGGACAATACACGGCTTCTTGAAACGGTGTGCGTCAGCGAGAACTCCCAGCGCCAGACATTACTCGCCGAGATGCCTGATGTTTTCACTGAAGATCCGGCCTATAACCGCTATCTCAGTCTACAACGTCCCTTGTTCCGCCATGGTTCTCTTACGACCAACGGGTCTGGCAATGCATTCTTGGCGCGCTCGAAGGTTCTGTTGCTTAAAAATGGTGAGGACTGCGAATACTCGAAACGTATCGCCGACTTGCTGCAGAATATGTCGACAGATAACGCGATCTGCCTGATACGTGATTCTTCCGATCTTACCGTGCCAGAAATATTGCGTCTCGAACCGAAAATTGTGGTGCTAACCCATGCCCCTGATAAGGCACTTTCAGCACGTCTTGCGGCCGTGAGCCGGGTTATCCCTTTGCGAATTTATGCGCTGGCGGATTCAGCCGGGCCAGGTAATAACGATCGGGATCAGGTAAGCGTGGTGACGCGGTGGCTTACCTGGTCTGCAGAGCGTGAAGCTCAGTTAAGCAAACGAAAAAGGCCTGTGTCGTGTCTGCCGGTGTTGTTGGGGCGTGAATGGGTGGCTCCGGCGAGGACGACATCGGCCGAACGCAGACGCGTTTTGTGTATACCTGAAGCGTTATCCGTAAAAGAGCAAGAATTCATTAGCCGGGTTATCGCCGCCACGCACGCCAGGGTGGATTGGATCATTTTGGGGGCCTGGCCCGCGGCGTGGCTGCCGATGGTCGCAGAAACGGTTCGCTGGCACGGGGAACGGATGTCACCTGAACAGCTACATCAGCTGCAAGCCGACATAGCAATTATTTTCAGGCTGAACAGCGACCACAACCGTTTTAAAGATGATTATCAGGCGGTTCAGCTCGCAGCCTGTGGGATAGCGATTGTGGCTAGCGATGTTCCTTCATTGCACAACAATCTCCCCTTCCGGCGCCTTAAAGCCGACCCTCAGGTCTGGCAGAACGAAATCGCAAATGCCGACAGCAACGTGGTTAGTCCGCAGGAGATTAGCACCTTCATTTACGAGCGGGAGTCAATCCCTGGGGTGATTCGCGAGCTGTTTATGTAACAAAGGATGCTTTCCGGGGCGTTTTTTTACCCGGAAAGCTAAGCCGTTTGGGTAATTGAGTCCTGAAAGGTGTCTTGTTTTACCGATAGCAACTGTTTGCTCATAGCTATGATAGGACACCATCCCTTAGTCCACAGGTTCTCATATGAGTGATAACGTCTATGTTACCAGCCCGCTTTTGCCTCCCCTCGAGGAATTTATTCCTTATCTGGAAAAAATTTGGCAAAACCGGATCCTGACAAACGGCGGCGAGTTTCACCAACAGCTTGAGGCTGCGCTTGCAGAATATCTGGGGGTGGAACATCTGTGTCTGTTTTCTAACGGAACGCTGGCGCTACTGACTGCACTACAGGCGCTGCGTATTACAGGGGAAGTGATCACCACTCCTTATTCGTTTGTGGCAACATCGCACTCGCTACTATGGAATGGCTTAACGCCGGTATTTGCAGATATTGATCCGATTACATGCAATATCGATCCGACCAAAATAGAACCTCTGATTACCCCGGCGACCTCAGCAATTTTGCCTGTGCATTGCTACGGTATTCCGTGTGATGTGGATGCTATTCAGAAGATTGCAGATGCCTGGGGGCTGAAGGTTATCTATGACGCCGCACATGCTTTTGGAGTGAAAAAACAAGGTCAAAGTATTCTGAACTGTGGCGACCTGTCAATTTTAAGTTTTCACGCGACCAAAGTGTTTAATACCTTTGAGGGCGGGGCGATTATCTGTCCGGACGCGAGAATGAAGCAGCGCATAGATTATCTAAAAAATTTTGGTTTTGCGGGTGAAACCACCGTGGTCGCGCCAGGTATCAACGCCAAAATGAATGAGGTCCAGGCTGCGTTTGGCCTAGTCCAGTTGCACCACATTGACGACGCACTGGCGTCTCGCAAAACGATTTATGAGCGTTACCGTGAGCAGCTGCAGGGCATTGAGGGTATTTCTCTTTTCTCCGCGCCTGATAATATCGAGTGGAACCACGCCTATTTCCCTATTTTGGTCGATACGACATTTCCCATCAGCCGTGACAGTCTGTATGACGCGCTGAAAGCGCAGAATATTTATGCCCGCCGCTATTTTTATCCGCTCATCAGTTCATTTTCGATGTACCGACATTTGCCATCGGCCAGTCCTGACAATTTACCCGTAGCGGACAATATTTCGCAGAAAATCCTTTGTCTGCCAATCTACCCTGATTTGAGCGTAAGCGATCAATTACGAGTGGTGGACATCATTCGCCAGTACGACGCGCATAAGGCCCTTCAGCCCCAGAGTGCGCCCGTCGCCGGAGAAGTGGCATGAAACTGGGTATTTACGGAGCGGGTGGACTTGGGCGCGAAGTGTTGGTTCTGGCGCAGCAACTTAACAGCTCGCGACGCTGGGAAGAGATTTTCTTTATTGACGATGTGACCAGCGAAAATATCGTTGCTGGTATCCCTGTGTACCACTTTGCCCTGCTGGATCATGTTAACACGGAAATCGTCATCGCCCTTGGCGAACCTGTTGCCCGTCAGAAGCTAGCCGAGAAGGTGCTCAAGAAATGCGCGCTTTCAACGTTAATTCACCCTTCGGTGTTTATCCCCCCAGACAGTCAGATTGGGGCAGGGGCGATCCTTTGTAATGGCGCATTTATCTCCAGCAACGTCACCGTGGGGGAAAATGTGCTGGTTCAGCCGCAGGCTTGTCTTGGTCATGACACTGAGGTGAAAGCGCACAGCGTGATATCGAGCAATGTCACATTAGCCGGGCATTGCCAACTTGGCCTGCGGGTATTCATCGGCATGAACTGTGCGGTGAAAGAGAATACCGCTATCGGCGACGATGCCATTGTTGGGATGGGCAGTGCAGTCTTTAGTGATATTCCTCCGGCGACTATCTCTCTGGGAAATCCGGCTCGCGCAATGCGCAAAAATGAGCAGGGAAAAGTATTTAAGTAATTCTTTATCAGGAGTTGTAAGAATGACGAATTTAGTGAAGTACAACGCTATTTTTGTAGAAACGTTTGAAGTTTCTGAAGATGTTTTACCGGACTACAAGTATCAGGACACTCCGTCATGGGACTCGGTCGGCCACATGAGCATGATTGCTGCATTAGAAGATACCTTCGATATTATGCTGGAAACTGAGGACATTATCGATTTTTCCTCCTGGGAAAAGGGCATAGCGATACTCAAAAAATACGATGTTGAAGTGGCTTAATTAAAAGGAGAGGCAGCATGTTACTGGCCGGGAAAACTGCCGTAGTTACAGGATGCCTGCAGGGAATTGGTAAGGCGACATTGGTCTCCTTTGCCCGCCAGGGTGCGAATCTGTTTGCCTGCGTTCAGCAGGAAGACGATACCTTTTTAATGTTTATCGATGCGCTCAGTGAAGAACATGGCGTGCAGATAACGCCCGTCTATTTTGATCTTCTTGACGATGCTTCGATCAAACAGGCCGCAATGACCATACAAAAGGCGAAACAGCCGATTGATATTTTGGTTAACGTCGCGGGTGTAACGTTGGATGCGTTGTTCCCGATGGTTACCATGGAACAATTGCATAAAACCTTTGCCATCAACTTCTTTTCGCAAATGGTCTTCACCCAGTACATGTCGCGCCTCATGCTGCGCCACAATCGCGGCAGCATAATCAACATCGCCAGCATTTCTGGTCTGGACGGCAACGCGGGACAACTGGCTTACTCCGCCTCTAAGGCGGCTATGGTAGCCGCAACTAAAACGCTATCGGCGGAACTGGCGCCTAAGGGGATACGCGTTAACGCGGTGGCGCCAGGGGTGATAAAAACCGCCATGACGGAAAATCTGCCAGAAGGCGTTGTGGAGGAAAAGCTGGCGGCGTCTGCATTGCCTCGAATGGGGCTACCGGAAGAGGTGGCTGATACGCTTTGCTGGCTCGCCTCTGATGCGGCAGGTTACGTCACGGGACAGGTTATCCGCGTTGATGGTGGCATTGGACATTAAGGAGATCGTTATGCTGTTAAAAAATAAAAACGTCATTATCACCGGCTGCAAACGGGGTATTGGTCGGGCGATGGTCGAAGCATTTGCCGCGAATGGCGCAAATATTTATGCCCACGCTCGCAGTGCAGATGATGATTTTTTGACGGATATGGCGGTGACTTCTGAACGGCACGGCGTGAAAGTCTGGCCTCTTTGTTTCGAACTGACCAATAGCGCAGCGATGAAAGCGGCCGTAAAACAATTGATGAGCGATAAACGGCCCCTGCACGGTCTAGTGAATAACGCGGGAATTACCCATAACGCATTATTCCAGATGACTACGGAGCAGGTGCTGCGTCAGCAGTTTGAAGTGAATTTCTTCGCGCTTTTCAATTTTACTCAGTCAGTCTCGAAGTTGATGGTCAGACAAAAGCAGGGGAGCATTGTGAACATCGCCTCGACTGCCGCGCAGGATGGCAATGCCGGAAAATCAGCCTACGGCGCATCGAAAGCCGCGGTAATCGCGTTGACCAATGCGATTGCGACCGAGCTTGGCGACGTCGGGATCCGTGCGAACTGTATTGCGCCGGGTATTACCGATACGGACATGTTGGGGACGCTACCTTCGGCCATTATTGAGCAAACCCGCAATCAGACCGATCTTCGCCGTCTGGGTCATCCAGCCAATATTGCAGATACGGCGGTGTTCTTAATCTCAGATTTGGCCAGCTACATCACCGGTCAGACGCTTCGCGTGGATGGAGGTTTACGATGAGCACTGCTGCGAAACTGGAGTTCGCGGCGCGTCAGATCCGCCGTTCAATTATTGATGTGGCGTTTAAGGCCCCTGTCGATGGCGTTCATCTGGGCTCGGCGCTGTCGATGGTCGACATTGCAGCTGTGCTATATGGTTCGGTAATGCGCTATCAGCCAGAGAATATGGCGTCGCTGAATCGTGATCGTTTCCTTTTGAGTAAAGGTCATGCCGCGCTGGCGTTATACACCACGCTGCACCATTACGGCGTGCTTAGCTCGGCGCAGCTAGCGACCTTTGATTGCAACGGCTCCCTGTTTCCTGCACTGACGCCAATGAGCCCGGCGCTGGGAATTGATTTTGCAGGCGGCTCCTTAGGGCACGGCGTGGGCTATGCCTGCGGAATTGCGTGGCACCAGCGCCTGAAAAATCAGCCGTGGCAGAGCTATGTTGTGCTCGGCGACGGCGAGTGCAATGAAGGC
Source organism: Enterobacter sp. 01-M-03-SI-ECC (assembly GCF_047530215.1). Taxonomy (NCBI): domain Bacteria; kingdom Pseudomonadati; phylum Pseudomonadota; class Gammaproteobacteria; order Enterobacterales; family Enterobacteriaceae; genus Enterobacter; species Enterobacter sp. 01-M-03-SI-ECC. Next base: position 217,584 of record NZ_JBLKDA010000001.1, on the reverse strand, counting down.
ACCATCTGGGAAAGCGCACTGTTTGCCGCGCACCACGACCTGGATAATATCACCGCTATTGTTGACGTTAATGGCTATCAGTCTGATATCGCCTGCGAGAAAACGTTAAAAATGGACTTAGTTTCACTGTGGCAGGCATGTGGCTGGCATGTTGAAGTCTGCGACGGACATGATGTCAGCGTGCTGCAGCGGGCGTTCAGTGTTTCCTCTTACGGGAAACCAAAGGCGGTGATTGCCAGTACCCTTAAGGGTAAGGGGATTTCTTTCATGGAAAATAATAACGCTTATCATCGCGCAAAATTGTCGGCTGCTCAGTATCAGGCCGCGCTGGAGGAGTTGAAATGAATCTTTCCGTTTCTCCGGCTGAGGTTCGTGCCTGGTCCATGATGGGCACCCGCGGGACGTTCGGCGTCGCGCTGCTCGCTCTGGCACAACAAAATCCGAATATCGTTGGCCTAACGGCAGACCTGGGTATCACTTCAGGTATGGAACGTTTTAGCCATACTTTCCCAGAGCGCTATCTCAACGTGGGGATCGCCGAGCAAAATCTGATCGGCGTGGCGGCGGGTATTGCTTCGCAGGGCAGTATTCCCTTTGCTACTACCTTTGCGAATTTTGCCGCGCTGCGCGCGTGTGAACAGATGCGCCACTACATGGGCTATCTACAGGGAAATATAAAAGTCGTGGGTCTGGCATCAGGCTTTGCTATGGGGATGTTTGGTACAACGCATTATGGTATTGAAGATATTGCGACGCTGCGCTCGATTGCGAATCTTATGATCCTCTCTCCCGCGGATGCCACTGCCACCGCGTTGATGACGCTTGCCACTGCGCAGCATGATGGCCCGGTGTATCTGCGGCTGACGGGCGGGATGCGTACGCCAATTGTATATCGCGAAGCTCGTGAATTTATTCCTGGCAAAGCAAATCAACTGCGCGCGGGTCGTGACGTCGCCCTGGTGGCGACTGGCAGCATGGTTTCGCCCGCATTAAAAGCAGCTGAAGCCTTGTCTGAACGAGGCATTGAGTGCAGCGTGATCGATATGCACACCATCAAACCGATCGACACTGAGATGCTGAAAAAGCAGCTTGGCTGTCGATTAATAGTCAGTATTGAAGAGCATAGCATTATCGGTGGTCTGGGCAGTGCGGTTGCTGAGTACCTGGTGACCCAGGCTGATGCGCCACGCCTGTTAACGCTCGGCATTGGCCAGGGATATACCCATGTCGGGGAATATGGTTGGATGCTTGAGCAGAACGGGCTCACGGCGCCGCAGATTGCGGGCACGATCCTGGAGCATGCGTTATGAAAGCATTCTGGGCGCTCGAAGAACATGGCGATCGCATTGCCGCCGTTAATGAGCAGAGTGAGTCACTGAGCTACCGCGAATTACATCAGGCCGTCACTCACCTGGCGGCGAAATTACCCTCCCGTGCGTTAGTCTTCTGTCTTTGCGAAAACGCCTTCGGCGCGCTGGTGGGCTATCTTGCTTGCCTGAATGCCCAAGCGGTACCGCTAATGCTGGATAAGTCGATTGCTCCAGAACTGCTTGGACAACTGCTCGAACGCTATCGTCCGGGGTTTATCTGGAAGCCATCTAATGGGAGTAGCTCGGTCGATACATACTTTGGTTACTCGCTTCAGGAATTGCATCAGCCTGCTCCGCTAATGGATGGATCTCTGGCGTTATTAATTGCGACTTCCGGCTCTACCGGTAGCCCTAAATTGGTTCGTCAGAGTTACCAGAACCTCCTCAGCAACACTTGCAGCATCATTGATTATCTGGGCATTGATGGTAATGAACGGCCCCTCGCGTGGCTGCCGATGAACTATGTGTATGGCTTGTCCATTATCAATACCCATCTTGCGCAGGGCGCGACATTGCTGCTGACCAATAGCAGTCCTGTTCAGCCCGAATTTTGGAGGATTATCAAGCAGCAGGGGGCAACTTCCTTAGCCGGCGTACCCTATAGCTGGGAGATGCTGAAGAAACTGCGATTTAACCGCATGGATCTCCCATCATTAAAAACCTTAACCCAGGCTGGCGGAAAGCTTCGCCCCGAGCTGCACCGGGAGTTAGCTGAATGGGCTGGGCAAAAAGGCATGCGCTTTTTTGTTATGTACGGTGCCTCTGAGGCCACTTCGCGCATGGGATATCTGCCGGCAGAACTCGCTGCCAACAATCCCGGTGTGATGGGCATGGCGATCCCCGGCGGTCGTTTTGCGCTTGAGGATGAGGCCGGAAATGAAGTAAGTGCGAGCGGTCAGAGCGCGGAGCTCATTTATTACGGCGAGAATGTGACGCTGGGCTATGCCACCTGCCGCGAAGATCTCAACAAAGGTGATGAGCGTCGAGGACGTCTGGCGACGGGCGATCTGGCCTTGCGCGATGAGAAAGGTTTGTACACCATCGTTGGGCGTAAATCGCGTTTTTTAAAAGTGTTTGGTAATCGTGTTGGGCTTGATGAGCTGGAGCACCTGGTGAACAGCGCTTTCCCTCAGATGGAGTGTGTGGTGACCGGCCGGGACGATCGCGTTCAGGTATTTATTACCGACGCGGCTGCGGCAGACCCGGTAAAACACTATCTCTCGACCTCCTGCCATATTCATCACTCAGCGTTTAATGTGGTTAGTATAGATAACATCCCCAAGAATCCGGCGGGAAAAACCTTGTACCGCGAGTTGGAGGCGCTCTGTGACTGAGTTTGACGAGTGGCTAAGCCACGGCCCATTTGCTTTAACGCGTGATGAAAAGCGTTCCGCGCTACTCCAGCGTTTGCAAAAGCTGACCCGGCATCACCAGCAGTATTGCACCGCCTACCGCAATATTCTGCAGGGGCTGGGAAGCGATGTTGAAGGCATCAAGTCGATTGAAGATATCCCTTTTTTACCGGTTTCATTGTTTAAAATGCTCGAGTTAAAAAGCGTACCTTATGAAGAAGTGGTGAAAACCATGACTTCATCCGGCACTACCGGGCAAAGCGTCTCACGTATCTTTCTCGATAAAACCACGGCAGCACGTCAGCAAAAAACGCTGGTCAGAATTGTGAACCATTTTACGGGTGCAGGCCGACTGCCGATGTTGATTATTGACAGCCCCGCCGTAATGAAAGACAGGAATATGTTCTCGGCCCGTGGAGCCGGTATTCTCGGTTTTTCAATTTTCGGTTCAGATCGCTTCTATGCATTAAATGACGATATGACGCTTAATTATGAAGGGGTAAACGCTTTTCTGGCGCGCCACCAGGGGAAGCCTGTCCTCCTGTTTGGCTTTACCTTTATGGTCTGGCAGCATTTTTACCGGGCGTTGAATGCGAGTGGTCAAAAGCTGGATCTGGCGAACGGGATCCTCATTCATGGCGGCGGCTGGAAGAAGCTGCAGTCACAGGCTGTTTCTGCGGATGCCTTCTCGAAGGCAATGCATAATGTCAGCAGCTTAACACGCGTCTACGACTATTACGGCATGGTTGAACAGACCGGCTGCGTATATATGCAGTGCGAGCACGGGCATTTTCACGCCAGTATTTTTTCCGATGTGATCGTGCGCGACCCGCTTGATTTTTCTGTCTGTCCTTCGGGTAAGCCAGGTATTGTCCAGGTAGTGTCCACTTTGCCCGAGTCCTATCCAGGTCACTCACTCCTTACCGAGGATGAGGGCGTTCTTCTGGGAGAGGATGATTGTCCCTGTGGCAGGGCAGGTAAGTATTTTCGAATTTTAGGCCGACTAAAAAATGCAGAGACCAGAGGGTGCAGTGATACCTATGCCGCAGAATTTTGATGCCCTGAGCTACCGAGTGGGTAATGCCCAGGTATTGGCGCAGATGGCGCATATCAAGCCGCGCGTACCGTTTGATGACGAGATCCTGGAATTTTTACAGACATTTTCGCGAACGCTGCTTGCGCTGGCGCAGTCACGTGAATTCAGCGATGTGGTTTCCCTGGCATTCTGGTGCCGTAAATCTGCTCTCAGACAAATGAAAGAGACTTACGCATCAGACGGTATCCTGATGGGGAGAGGTGTTGTCTTTCATATTGCCCCATCAAACGTCGCGGTCAATTTTGCCTATTCTTTGCTTGCGGGACTGTTGACGGGTAATGCGAATATTGTTCGTCTCCCATCTAAGAAATTCATTCAGGTTAATATTATTTGCCAGGCTCTTAACCAGGCGTTGGAAGAGCATGTGGCAATGCGCGAATTGATTTGTCTCGTGGAATACAACCATGAGGATGAAATAACACAGGCAATTTCCGCAGCTTGTCAGGCGCGTTTAATCTGGGGGGGCGACAGAACGATTGCACATATTCGTAAGTTTCCGCTGCCAGCCCGCGCCGTGGATATTGCTTTTGCAGATCGGTACTCCATTTGCGTTATTAATGCTGATTATTATCTTGCAGCTGAAAATAAAATGCGCATTGCTGAGGATTTCTTCAATGATACGTTACTAACACAACAGCAAGCCTGTACGGCACCGAAGTTGGTGGTCTGGACAGGAGAAAAGGACCGTAAAGCCGCGGCGCGCGAGCAATTTTGGTTGATTTTTGATCGGTGGCTTTGTGGCCGACCGGCACCTGAAGCCGTCGCGGTAGTTAACGCTCTGGCTAATTATTGCCGATACGCTGCAGAAGACCCCCGGTTAAAATATATTGCGGCACCCACCCGGCGTTTTTTACGAGCAGAGGCGACCGCTGTCAGCCAAAGAATGCTGGAGGATCATCGCGGAGATGGCCTTTTCTATGAGTGGCTGGTTGATGATATATTGGAGATCGTTCCGGTGTGCGGCGTGAAATGCCAGACACTCGCAACTTTGGGCGTTCCAGAAGAAATGATTAATCGTCTAATTTTTCGAGGCGCACCAAAAGGTATTGACCGCATTGTTCCGCTTGGGCAAACAATGAACTTCTCATTGCACTGGGACGGATATGATCTGCTGAAAATGCTAACCAAAACTTTAGCCTTTAAGCGCGGGTAACTTGTTAGCTACACTCTCATTTTTACTATAACCCCTAAATAACCCCCCATTTCACCCACTATTCATCCAATTGAACGCCCTGCAGAATCGGATAATCATGCCGATAACTCAACTAACGCAGGGCTGTTTATCGTGAATTCACTCTATACCGCTGAAGGTGTAATGGATAAACACTCGCTGTGGCAGCGTTATGTCCCGCTGGTGCGTCACGAAGCATTGCGCCTCCAGGTGCGTTTGCCGGCGAGCGTGGAACTTGACGATCTGCTACAGGCGGGCGGTATCGGGTTATTGAATGCAGTTGACCGATACGACGCTCTGCAAGGAACGGCATTTACGACTTACGCAGTTCAGCGTATTCGTGGTGCGATGCTGGACGAGCTGCGCAGCCGTGACTGGGTGCCGCGCAGCGTTCGCCGCAACGCGCGCGAAGTGGCGCATGCGATGGGGCAGCTGGAACAGGAGCTGGGACGTAACGCAACGGAAACCGAAGTGGCGGAACGTCTTGGCATCGCTGTTGAAGAGTATCGTCAGATGTTGCTCGATACCAATAATAGCCAACTCTTCTCTTATGACGAGTGGCGCGAAGAGCATGGCGATAGCATCGAGCTGGTGACGGATGAGCACCAGCAGGAAAACCCGTTACACCATTTAATGGAAGGGAATTTACGCCAGCGCGTCATGGAGGCTATCGAAGCTCTGCCTGAACGCGAACAGCTGGTATTGACCCTTTATTACCAGGAAGAGCTTAACCTCAAAGAGATTGGCGCTGTTCTGGAGGTGGGAGAGTCGCGGGTGAGCCAGCTGCACAGCCAGGCCATCAAACGCTTACGAACCAAGCTGGGTAAGTTATAGGTGATTGATTCACCTGAAAAATGCCGCACAACGTATTGACAACCAGGAGTTATCATGACGGTGCAGCAATCTAAAAGACGGCCTTTAAGCCGCTACCTGAAAGACTTTAAACACAGCCAGACGCATTGCGCCCACTGTAACAAGTTACTCGATCGTATCACGCTGGTTCGCCGGGGCGAAATCGTGAATAAGATTGCGATTTCGCGTCTCGACACGTTGATGGACGAAGCAGCATGGCTCGAAGAGCAAAAAGAGTGGGTGGCGCTTTGCCGTTTCTGTGGGGATCTCCACTGCAAAGAGCAAAGCGACTTCTTCGATATTATCGGCTTCAAGCAGTTCCTGTTTGAACAAACGGAGATGAGCCACGGCACCGTGCGCGAATATGTGGTTCGCCTGCGTCGCCTTGGGCAACATCTGACCGTCAACAATATTTCTCGCGATCTGCTGAAAACCGGTTATCTGGACGAAAATCTGGAGCCGTGGCTGCCTGCGACCAGCACCAACAACTACCGAATTGCGCTGCGCAAGTATGCGCAATACAAGGTACAAATGCCGGGTGCCATAAAGCAGAAAGTCCACGCCGGAACAACTTCTGATATATATTAAAAAAGAATAAGATGTAGCGCAGTCGCCTTTGACGTTGCAGGCGATTTCTCTACACTACGTAAAAATTCCACTATATCGGGGTATTTATGAAATTTGCACTTCTGGGTCGTCAGGCGCTGATGGGTGTTATGGCCGTTGCGCTGGTTGCGGGCATGAGCGTGAAAACGTTCGCTGCAGAAAACCTGCTGAATAAAGTAAAAGAGCGCGGTACGCTGCTGGTCGGGCTGGAAGGAACCTATCCTCCGTTCAGCTTCCAGGGCGATGACGGTAAGCTGACCGGTTTTGAAGTGGAGTTTGCTGAAGAGCTGGCGAAGCACCTCGGCGTGAAAGCGTCCCTGAAGCCGACCAAATGGGACGGCATGCTGGCTTCGCTGGATTCCAAACGTATTGATGTGGTGATTAATCAGGTGACCATTTCTGACGAGCGTAAGAAGAAGTATGACTTCTCTACGCCGTACACCGTGTCCGGTATTCAGGCGCTGGTGAAGAAAGGCAACGAAGGCGGGATTAAAACTGCCGCAGACCTGAAAGGGAAGAAAGTCGGTGTCGGTCTGGGTACCAACTACGAAGAGTGGCTGCGCCAGAACGTGCAGGGCGTGGACATCCGCACCTATGATGATGACCCGACGAAATACCAGGATCTGCGCGTGGGCCGTATCGACGCCATTCTGGTTGACCGCCTGGCCGCGCTGGATCTGGTGAAGAAAACCAACAATACCCTGGCGGTAGCGGGTGAGCCGTTCTCGCGTCAGGAAGCTGGCGTCGCTATCCGCAAGGGCAATGAAGACCTGGTTAAAGCAGTTGATGGTGCCATTGCCGAAATGCAAAAAGACGGTAGCCTGAAGGCGCTCTCCGAGAAGTGGTTCGGAGTCGACGTCACCAAATAAGTCTTTGACGTAAAAAAAGGCGCTTTTAAAAGCGCCTTTTTTATTTCTTACGCGTCTGCGTGCATAATGAAAAATATCACATTTTGTCAGCGTTACCGGAGAACCCATGTCACTACAGAATTTAACGCGCTTTCCCCGCCTGGAGTTTATCGGCGCGCCGACGCCGCTGGAGTACCTGCCGCGATTTTCTGATTATTTAGGGCGCGATATTTTTATCAAGCGTGATGACGTGACGCCGATGGCGATGGGGGGCAATAAGCTGCGCAAGCTGGAGTTTCTGGCGGCGGACGCCCTGCGCGAGGGCGCGGATACGCTCATTACTGCCGGGGCTATCCAGTCCAACCACGTTCGCCAGACGGCGGCCGTAGCGGCGAAACTTGGGCTCCACTGCGTGGCTCTGCTGGAAAACCCGATTGGCACGCGGGCTGAAAACTATCTCACCAACGGCAACCGCCTGCTGCTGGATCTGTTTAACGTGCAGGTGGAAATGGTAGATGCGCTGACCGACCCGACGGCCCAGCTCGATGAGCTGGCGACGCGCCTGGAAGCGCAGGGTTTTCGCCCCTACGTTATCCCCGTCGGCGGGTCGAACGCGCTGGGCGCGCTGGGGTACGTGGAAAGCGCGCTGGAAATCGCGCAGCAGTGCGAGGGCGCGGTGAGCCTCTCCTCCGTGGTGGTCGCGTCCGGCAGTGCGGGCACGCATGCCGGGCTGGCGGTGGGGCTGGAGCAGCTCCTGCCGGACGTCGAGCTGATTGGCGTCACCGTATCCCGCAGCGTTGCGGATCAAAAGCCAAAAGTGGTTACGTTACAGCAGGCGGTCGCAGAGCAGCTGGAGCTGAAGGCAAAGGCCGATATCCTGCTCTGGGATGACTATTTTGCGCCGGGCTACGGCACGCCAAACGAAGAGGGCATGGAAGCGGTGAAGCTGCTGGCGCGCCTCGAGGGCATCCTGCTCGATCCGGTCTATACCGGTAAAGCGATGGCCGGACTGATTGACGGCATTGCGCAGAAACGCTTTAAGGATGAAGGGCCGATTTTATTTGTCCATACCGGCGGGGCGCCTGCGCTGTTTGCCTACCATCCTCATGTCTAAAAATCAGGTCGAAAAATAATAATGCAAGAAAGTATTCAACTGGTTATTGATTCTCTGCCGTATCTGCTGAAAGGCGCGGTATTTACGTTACAGCTCAGTATTGGCGGGATGTTCTTCGGGCTGGTACTGGGATTTGTGCTGGCATTAATGCGCATGTCGCCCATCCTGCCGGTACGCTGGCTGGCGCGCTTTTACATTTCCGTATTTCGCGGTACGCCGCTTATTGCCCAGCTTTTTATGATCTACTACGGTCTACCGCAGTTTGGCATCGAGCTGGATCCGATCCCCGCCGCGATGATTGGCCTGTCTCTCAATACCGCGGCGTATACCTCTGAAACGCTGCGAGCGGCCATCTCCTCCATCGACAAAGGGCAGTGGGAAGCGGCGGCCAGTATCGGGATGACGCCATGGCAGACGCTGCGTCGCGCCATTCTGCCGCAGGCGGCGCGGGTGGCGCTTCCACCGCTGAGCAACAGCTTCATCAGCCTGGTGAAGGATACCTCCCTGGCGGCAACGATCCAGGTACCGGAGCTGTTCCGTCAGGCGCAGCTGATTACGTCGCGCACGCTTGAGGTCTTTACCATGTATCTGGCCGCCTCGCTGATTTACTGGGTGATGGCGACGGTGCTGTCTGCCCTGCAAAACTACTTCGAAAACCAGCTTAACCGCCAGGAGCGTGATCCAAAATGAGTGCTATCGACGTCAAAAACCTGGTGAAAAAATTCCACGGTCAAACGGTGCTCCACGGGATCGATCTTGAAGTCGAGCAGGGTGAAGTCGTGGCGATTATCGGGCCGAGCGGTTCGGGAAAGACGACGCTGCTGCGCAGCATTAACCTGCTTGAACAGCCGGAAGGTGGCACCATTCGGGTGGGGGAAATAACGATTGATACCGGAAAATCCCTCAGCCAGCAGAAAGGGTTGATTCGCCGCCTGCGCCAGCATGTCGGCTTTGTTTTCCAGAACTTCAACCTCTTCCCGCACCGCACGGTGCTGGAGAACATTATTGAAGGGCCGGTCATTGTTAAAGGTGAAGCGAAGGAAGACGCAACGGCGCGTGCGCGCGAACTGCTGGCAAAAGTTGGGCTGGCGGGGAAAGAGACCAGCTATCCGCGCCGCCTGTCCGGAGGGCAGCAGCAGCGCGTGGCAATAGCGCGCGCGCTGGCGATGCGCCCGGACGTGATTCTTTTTGATGAACCGACCTCTGCGCTCGATCCGGAACTGGTGGGCGAAGTGCTGAACACCATCCGCCAGCTGGCGCAGGAAAAACGGACGATGGTGATCGTCACGCACGAGATGAGCTTTGCACGCGACGTTGCTGACAGAGCTATCTTCATGGATCAGGGGCGGATTGTGGAGCAGGGGCCGGCAAAAAGCCTGTTTGCTAACCCACAGCAGCCGCGGACCCGTCAGTTCCTTGAAAAATTCCTGATGCAGTAGCATTTTTGCACTAATTTGCTCCAGAAATTTACGCTGGGGCAAATTATTCCCCTTCTTCGCGCAATCCGATGTTTTTTTATTCCGTCCGGCTCGGATAAACCTTATCAATAGTAAAGTTAATTGTACAATTGCCGATATTTTGTAGTTAGAAATAAGTTTTATGTGTTAGGTTATATTCACCATAATAATGATTATCTTTTCAGAGGCTTCATTTAGTAAGTATGAAGGATTCAGACTTTTTCAGCTGGCGACGGGATTGCTTCCTCCGGTTTCAGGAATTGACCTGTGCCGACGAGGTATATCAGGAACTAGAGCGACAAACGCAGGCGCTTGAATTCGATTATTACGCGCTCTGCGTGCGTCATCCTGTGCCATTTACGCGGCCTAAGATCTCGCTGCAAACCACTTATCCAAAGCAGTGGATGGCGCAATATCAGTCCGCGAACTATTTCGCGATTGATCCGGTGTTAAAACCGGAGAATTTCATTCAGGGTCATTTACCCTGGACCGACGGATTATTTGCTGACGCGCAGGAATTATGGCACAGCGCGCAGGATCACGGTTTACGCGCAGGAATAACGCAGTGCCTGATGTTGCCCAATCACGCGCTCGGTTTCCTGTCCGTTTCCCGTACGCGTGTACAGGAAGGGCCATTAGCCCATGAGGAAATAGAACTGCGGCTGCAAATGCTGGTGCAAATGGCCTTAACTTCGCTGATGCGTTTTGAAGATAAGATGGTCATGCCACCCGAAATGAAATTCAGCAAACGCGAACGTGAAATTCTCAAATGGACTGCGGAAGGGAAGACGTCTGCGGAAATAGCGATCATTCTCTCCATCTCCGAGAATACCGTTAACTTCCATCAGAAGAATATGCAGAAGAAGTTTAATGCGCCCAACAAGACCCAGATCGCGTGCTATGCGGCGGCAACGGGGCTGATCTGACGGGATAATACGTTCTGCGTGACAGACGAGCGAACGGCTGAATGCACCGCATTCAGCCGTTTTTTGTTACTGGCGGTAGGCTTGTTTGATTTGCTTAACGGTGTTAGCAAATACCGCAGATTCAGCCTGGTCTTCCATCTCCGCGATTTGTTTTTCCATTTTAATGATCACACGACCGGCATCCGCCTGGCCCATCGCCTGCAGCATCAACGTTAGCAGCGCTTTCAGGCAGTTTACTTCCTGTGCCAGTTCCTGGTTATTCTCCGCAGTGGCAAATTCAGGTGTGCTCATTTATTTTCCTCATTATTAAACGGCGCTAAAGCGCGACGACGAAAGTCAAGGCGGCGGAGTATACCACAAGCTGTAGCAAAAAATGCAGCGGTTGTTTTTCGTACTTTTACGCAGGTGTTTAATTGCGTAAACAGGACGTGCCGGTAAACTGAACCGCACTTAAGGCTATTAATTGTTTATACCCGGTTCGTCTGGCGTTAATTATTGTTACAAAAATTTGAGAACTGTTCTTTTGCAGGAAAGCGCTGCAAGTTTTTTGTAACTTTTTGAATACAGATGCTTAAAAAAAGCCGCACAAGCCCAGTATGCACGGGCTCTCTTTCCAGAGGCTGTACAGCCTAATTTCCAAAAACGAGAGCAAAATCGAATAGCCGGTTTTTTAACGTTTTAATCTTGTGAGGAAAACCGTTAATATAAACCAAATTATCACTCAGTAGCGTTATCCCTATTCTGGAGACATTTCCTTTGATCAACGTCCTTCTTGTTGATGACCACGAACTGGTGCGCGCAGGGATACGACGCATTCTTGAAGATATTAAAGGTATTAAAGTAGCCGGTGAGGCGTGCTGTGGCGAAGACGCGGTAAAATGGTGCCGTACCAACTCGGCCGACGTGGTCCTGATGGATATGAACATGCCTGGTATCGGTGGTCTTGAAGCAACACGCAAAATCGCGCGTACCTTTGTTGATACAAAAGTCATCATGCTGACCGTGCATACCGAAAACCCACTGCCCGCGAAAGTGATGCAGGCGGGGGCTGCAGGTTACCTGAGTAAAGGTGCTGCGCCGCAGGAGGTTGTGAATGCAATCCGTTCCGTGTTTGCCGGACAACGTTACATTGCTTCCGACATCGCTCAGCAGATGGCGCTAAGCCAGATTGAACCCGAGAAAACGGAATCACCGTTTGCGAGTTTGTCTGAGCGTGAATTGCAGATTATGCTGATGATCACCAAAGGTCAGAAGGTGAATGAGATCTCGGAACAGCTGAATCTCAGCCCTAAAACGGTGAACAGCTATCGTTACCGCATGTTCAGTAAACTGAACATTCATGGTGATGTTGAACTGACGCATCTGGCCATCCGGCATGGTCTGTGTAATGCGGAGACGTTGTTAAGTCAGTGAGTGATGTATTCGATTCAAAAGCATTTCTGAAAACCGTAACCAGCCAGCCTGGCGTTTATCGCATGTATGACGCTGGCGGTACGGTTATCTATGTTGGGAAGGCGAAAGATCTTAAAAAACGCCTTTCCAGCTATTTTCGCAGCAACCTGGCCTCCCGCAAGACCGAAGCGCTGGTTTCACTTATTCAGAATATTGATGTCACCGTCACGCACACGGAGACAGAAGCGCTGCTGCTTGAGCATAACTACATTAAGCTCTACCAGCCGCGCTACAACGTCCTGTTGCGTGATGATAAATCCTACCCGTTTATTTTTCTGAGCGGCGACACCCATCCGCGTCTCGCCATGCACCGGGGTGCTAAGCACGCGAAGGGCGAATATTTCGGGCCGTTCCCTAACGGCTATGCCGTGCGTGAAACGCTGGCGCTGCTGCAAAAAATCTTCCCGATCCGCCAGTGTGAAAACAGCGTTTACCGCAACCGCTCGCGCCCGTGCCTGCAGTACCAGATTGGACGCTGCCTGGGCCCCTGCGTGGCCGGGCTGGTGAGTGAGGAAGAGTATGCCCGGCAGGTGGATTATGTGCGCCTGTTCTTAGCCGGCAAAGACGATCAGGTCTTAACGCAGCTGATCGCGCGGATGGAAAAAGCCAGCGCCGCGCTTGAGTTTGAAGAGGCTGCGCGTATCCGTGACCAAATCCAGGCGGTGCGCAGAGTCACAGAGAAACAGTTTGTTTCCAATACCGGTGACGATCTCGACGTCATCGGCGTCGCTTTTGACGCCGGGATGGCCTGCGTGCACGTGCTGTTTATTCGCCAGGGCAAAGTGCTCGGCAGCCGCAGCTATTTCCCGAAAGTGCCGGGCGGTACCGAACTGGGTGAAGTGGTGGAAACCTTTGTCGGGCAGTTCTACCTGCAGGGGAGCCAGATGCGCACGCTGCCTTCTGAGATCCTGCTCGATTTTAATCTTGACGATAAAACCCTGCTGGCCGATTCGCTCTCTGAACTGGCGGGCCGTCGGGTCAATGTACAAACCAAACCGCGCGGCGATCGCGCGCGCTATCTGAAGCTGGCGCGAACCAACGCCGCGACGGCACTCACCACCAAGCTGTCGCAGCAGTCGACGGTGCACCAGCGTTTAACCGCTCTGGCGACGCTGCTGAAGCTGCCGGAAGTGAAGCGTATGGAGTGTTTCGACATCAGCCATACGATGGGGGAACAGACGGTCGCGTCCTGCGTGGTGTTTGATGCCAATGGCCCGCTGCGCGCCGAGTATCGCCGCTATAACATCACCGGGATTACGCCGGGTGATGACTATGCGGCGATGAATCAGGTGCTGCGTCGTCGCTATGGTAAAGCCATCGAAGAGAGCAAGATTCCGGATGTGATCCTGATAGACGGTGGGAAAGGGCAGCTCGGCCAGGCGAAAGCGGTATTTGAATCGCTTGATGTCAGCTGGGATAAAAGCCATCCGCTGCTGCTGGGAGTGGCGAAAGGGGCCGATCGTAAGGCCGGTCTGGAGACGCTGTTCTTCGAGCCGGAAGGTGAGGGCTTCAGCCTGCCGCCGGACTCCCCGGCGCTGCACGTTATCCAGCATATTCGCGATGAATCCCACGATCACGCCATCAGCGGCCACCGCAAAAAACGGGCGAAGGTGAAAAACACCAGCTCCCTGGAGACGATCGAAGGCGTGGGGCCAAAACGTCGCCAGATGCTGCTGAAATATATGGGCGGATTGCAAGGATTACTCAACGCCAGCATGGAGGAAATTGCAAAAGTGCCGGGTATTTCGCAAGGGCTGGCAGAAAAGATCTACTACTCGTTGAAACATTGAGGGCTCTGTAGCAACATAGAGCTAAATTTTACTGACAACAAATAGTTACCGTCACTATGCAATATAATATCCCTACGTTGCTCACTCTCTTTCGTGTCGTACTTATACCGTTCTTTGTGCTGGCGTTTTATCTGCCGGTTGTCTGGGCACCTTTCGCCTGCGCGCTGATCTTTCTGATCGCCGCGGTAACCGACTGGTTTGACGGTTATCTGGCGCGCCGCTGGAATCAAAGCACCCGTTTCGGCGCCTTCCTCGATCCGGTAGCGGATAAAGTCATGGTTGCTATCGCGATGGTGCTGGTGGCTGAACATTATCATACCTGGTGGGTGACGCTGCCTGCGGCCACCATGATCGGCCGTGAGATTATCATCTCCGCACTGCGCGAGTGGATGGCGGAACTGGGGAAACGCAGCAGCGTGGCGGTCTCCTGGATCGGTAAAGTGAAAACGACGGCGCAGATGGCGGCGCTGGTCTGGATGCTCTGGCGTCCAAACGCCTGGGTTGAGTGGGCGGGAATTGGCCTCCTGTGGGTGGCGGCAGTGCTGACGCTGTGGTCCATGCTGCAATATTTGAACGCCGCGCGTGGGGATTTGCTTGATCAGTGATCGTTTCGCCGTAATTTTCAGCAAACGATCCGGGGATGCAAAAAATAACGTTGACTCATAACGTCATATCAGTAGAATGCAACGCATCGAACGGCGGCACAGCAAGCCGGACGATAGTGAAATCAAGTGGTTAGACGTTTACTTGATGACATGCGGGAATAGCTCAGTTGGTAGAGCACGACCTTGCCAAGGTCGGGGTCGCGAGTTCGAGTCTCGTTTCCCGCTCCAGATTAAAGACATGCGCAACAGCGGGTGTCAGTTAGAAAAGTTTTACGGCGCGTTAGCAAAGCGGTTATGTAGCGGATTGCAAATCCGTCTAGTCCGGTTCGACTCCGGAACGCGCCTCCACTTTCTTCCCTGGCCGGATGGTGGAATCGGTAGACACAAGGGATTTAAAATCCCTCGGCGTTCGCGCTGTGTGGGTTCAAGTCCCACTCCGGCTACCATGGGAAACAAAGAATAATCAAAGCAATAAGCAGTGTCGTGAAACCACCGAAAGGTGGTTTTTTTGTGCCTGCGATTTGAGTTTTTTCGCCCCGAAAGCAGAGCGAGTTTCCGCTAACTTGCAACCATTCTTAAACAAACATTTCACTCGCCAGACACAGGTTATCGCCGCTGATAAACTAGATGATATCCACCCTGGAGAGCGGAAGGTTATTGTCATGCAATATGAAGAACAGCAGCTTATCAACGGCCTTTTCGATCGTCTGAAACAGGCCGGACAGCAAAACAGCCAACGGGATACAGATGCAGAGCGTCAGATCGCTGAGTTTGTCAAACAGCAGCCTGCGGCCCCCTACTATATGGCGCAATCGATCTTGATTCAGGAAGCGGCACTGAAACGCCTGCAGGCCCGGGTTCAGGAGCTTGAAAGCGAATTAGCCGCAGAAAAAAGCAAACCCTCGACGGGCGGCAGTTTCCTCGGCGGCCTGTTTGGTGGCGGCAAAAGCAACCCGCAGCCAAATAACAGCTGGAATGCTCAGCCGCAACAGCCTCCGGCACCAGATTACTCGCGGGCGCCAGCGCCGGCTCCTCGCGGCGGCGGTTTTATGGCTGGCGCGCTCCAGACCGCCGCTGGCGTGGCCGGTGGCGTCGCGCTGGCCGAAATGCTGACCAGCATGTTCCATCAGTCGCGGCCGGAAGAGATCGTGAACATTATCGAAGAACCGACAATGCCCGTCGGTGGTGAGCCGTTTGTCGGTAATCAATACGGCGACATAAACCATGTCTCCGACACCCGTTTTCTCAACCAGAACGATCCGCTCGGCAATAATAACGACGACTGGCTGAACGACGATAATGATGACGACAGTTTTATTTAACGACGTTAACGCTGGATAAAAAAGAGGCCTTATGGTTAATGCCAGTCACTAAGATGACTGGCATTTTTTTAAAAGGACTGAATTTAGTCAGCTAAAAAAGAGTAGCGGCTGAAGTGTATTCATTACTAGTGATTACCCTGTAAGAGAGCCCCCGGCATTCAAGCCGTGTGGGTACAAGTATCACTCCTACTTCTATGGGAAAAGAAGAGAAAAAATCAATGATAAGCAGTGTCGTATAAACCATCAAAGGTAGTTTTTCATAACCTGCAATTTTCTTGACGAAGATGATTTCCCGCGAGCGCCAGCGAAACCGCCGCATGCAAACGAGGTGTACATGCCTTAATCTGCTTGACGCCAGTTTTACCCTAACAGATAAATATCACCGTGTCGCATCCTATCGGGTTTTGCAAACGTCTTTATGGTGAAAGCGGCTAGCAGCACCCGGTCATGTACGCGCCGGTGAGTTCCCGCCGGGTTGGCTAACATGCTTGTTTCCGCTATTCCTGACCTGGACAGGCAGGCGTGATGGTAACGTGTTTACCAATACCATGCACGGTTGCTCTTCGTTTATTCTAAGATCGCCGACGTTCAAGTCCATCCGCGTCGAACATATATTGGGCTTGACACTATTCTGCATACCTACCCGCGTACTATACGTGGCCTGTTGGCGGCTCCGCCCGTACTACGGCGGTAGAAGCCGGTAATGAGCGCGTCACCGATGCGTTCGACAAGTTCACCCATATGGTGCGCGAAGACGCCGAACCGCTGAAGCTTTTGATTTAGGTGCATTCCTGATTCGCATGCAGATTTAGGGCAGTACCAATTCGATAATCCCGATTAGGCTTATGAAGCCTTTGCGCTGGGTCATCAGGTTTCAAAAGCTGAGCGTGAAGCGGCTGCGATTATTGAGCCGCCTGCAGAAAAGGGAAAAAAGATTTCATCCTAGCCTTCCCTATTAATGTGGGAGGGGCGAATGAACCAGGACGTTCCGGACCGCCTCTATCAGGCCTGCCACTGACTGGAGTATCGCTGTTCCCGTGCTTTCGGTAAATCAATGTTCCTTGGGTCAATTGTGAGTAACGATACTACCGCGATTGTCTGTACCCCCCTTCTTCATCAGTCAGAATCGTGACACCCAGAACGTTTTACGTAAGCACCCGCTGACCAAAGGCATGCTATCCTGACGGATAGGGAACGGTTGAATAAGGTGCTCTGGATTTACCTAATAGCATATGCAACAGGCATCGTGTCTAACGTAAACTCGGCGTACGCCAACGAATGTGAGAATGACGAAGTGCTAATTTAGGTATCTTAAATATTCATCGATGGAATACAGAGCACAACCGAAGAACTGATGTTTAACCGAATTGGGTTATGGATTCGGAAATAATTTACTTGCCATGAAAGCAGTAAATATCCTTTGAATTAGATAGACCTGATTAGAAATTTGTATGGTTGACCTGTCACGCGAAATAGCTCAATCGCTTACGTATACAAAAGAAGTAAAAGTTATAGAAGGGTATTACTCTTCAAATCAGTCAATTTAGTTATCATACCTGTAAATAAAATGCGCTACGTGGAATGTTACCCCTGAAGGAACATGCTTTATCGGTTGCAGATAATCAGGAGTTAGTTTTACGTTAAAATCAACGACATCCAAAAAATCTGGAGTTTTAACGAGGTAACGTATAGAACAAATGATATAACCCCATTTGAAAATGGGGTTATAGTTATAAATGCTGTTTCTGATATATCACTCCAAATTTGTAATTTGCTAAGTAATGGAAGTGAAAATAGTAGCATAATAAACAATCGGTTTGGGAGTAGTTCTGCATCTCTTTAAGGTTGCTCTATTGCTGGTGGAGCGTTTATTGCTTCCGGGGAAAAATTAAAATATCAACTGCCCGACTCTCCCAGAGGTGCAAGAGAGCATACTCACAGTCTCTGGGGGAACGAATTATTACTAATAGGCCATTGCTGTCTGAATCGGCCCTTGAAATTGTTGCAACTGCTGCATTGGATGGTGATCTCATAACAACTGAAGTCCAGGGAGTTAATAGTATTATTAATAGAATAACAAGTCCATTAGGATCTGCAGCAGTATCGTTTAGATGATATAATGTACAATTCAACGCCCATTCTACTATGAATGGGCGCTACTTAAATTCTAGTATATAAACTAGAGGCCATAAAGCTTTTTGTATTTATCAACCATAAGGTCTAAAGAAAACTTTTCTAATGCATTTCTCTTTGCTGCAACCCCATGATCTTTAATGAGTTGAGGAGATTCAATGTATTTAATCATTATGTTGCTCATCTCTTCAGCACCTCCGTTATAAGTATAACCTGTTATCGATGAATCTATAACCTCAGGAACACCCTCAACAGCCTTACCTATAGATGGTATTTCAAAATACGCAGCCTCTACAAAAACAAGACCAAATGCTTCCCAATTAGAAGGCTGGCAAAGGATATCAACACTATTATAAAAATCACTCTTGTCTCTTATCCAACCCCTGACATCAACGTAATCTTTCATATCATTTGAATTTATAAATTCAAGACAATCATTCATTAAAGGTCCATCACCAGCTAACGTAAACTTAATTTTTCTGCTTCCACTATATTGTTGTTTTACTAACTTTGCAGCATTCAAAAATTCCAATGGGTTTTTTTGTTCATCTAACCTTGCCATAAATGCTAGATTTATGAAGTCGTTTTGTTTTTTATTGAAATTGAACTTTTTAAAGTTAATTCCATTATGAATCACAGGTGTGTTAATAAAAGGGTAGAAGCGTTTGTAAAATTTATTAACTGAAACGTTGTAATTCCCGAATAAAGCTGAAAAATACTCGATAGACCAGTACGTTAAACGCAACGGGAATGGGACTTTTTTGTGGAAAGCGATACCATGAACAGTATGTATAACATTTTTCACACCAGCTAATTTAGCTGCTGTTCTTGCTACTATCGCGGGCTTTGTTGAGTTAGTGTGAACTATATCAAATTTATGCTCTTTAAATATCTTATACAATTTTAAAAATGCATTTATATCACATCTTCCTATATTTCTTTTCAGTTCTGGGACTGATATTATTGAAACATTTGCATTTTCAAATGAAGTAATAAAATCATTGCTACCATCATGGAGTTCACCACAAATAACATATTTCTCTATGTTTTCATTATTTATATTGCTTAGTATATCTAGTATTATCTGTTGTGCTCCAGCAAGTTCCGATGCTACAACGACATGTGCAATTTTAATTTTGCCTTCAGTCTTCATGATGCCTTTTCCTATATCGTACATTGCCAGAAAATGGTGGTTTGTAACATAGCTCATCCTTTTTTTGAATATTATTTAATCAACTGCAACATGTGATAGAGCGCCGTACTGTGCACATACCACATTCTTGCGTACTACCACGCCACCAGAAGGTCAGACAGTAGATAAAGAGAGTCGTTGTCAGCTTAAGCATATGAGTAGTTGGGTTGTTTCAGATTCGCAAGAGTTTAACATTTGTAAGTTTTTGACGCGACCCTCTCTATAGGGTTGTGATTCCGACCGTATGACGGCAGTACCCTCACCGCTATCTTAAGTAGGACCCACAGGGGTAAGGCATGAGGCTAAATCCACAAACCATCTGGTTGTCATGGTCTGGTATTGCCATCACAACAATTGCTGATTATCTCGGAATTACAACGTTAGATTTACCCTACCTGGTTCCTGCCGAAAAAGGATTTCTGCTGCCGATTTTAGGTTGGCTATACCATCGCGTAAAGATTAAAGCAGATCGCCATGCTTCTGCAGAGCGTTTTGTGTTAGATCGCCAACGAACATGGGCAGTGATTGAATATCTCAGCCGTTCAGAGACCCATAATATCGATCGGACCGACGAGATTTTTGTGAAGGGGTTGTGTGTTGGAGGAGACGGAGTTCGAATCGTGAATAATAGAGCGAAGACAAGTTATGCTGTTTTGAGACTAATATTGGCTGGTGCGTCTATTCTTGCGATCTTCGACCAACTCCTGGACAAGAAAGAAGGGGACCACAAGACGGCAAAGAAAGATGGTATTGGAATCTGGACGATTTGGCGTGGGACCACAGCGGTTGATGGTAGTCGGTGGTGCAAGGCATGAAGCTGACGCAAGCGAAATGCAATCGGGTCAACGCGATTGAACGCAATAAATCTCTGGGGGGCTGAGGAATAGATCGGTGAAGGGAGTGTTAGAAATTCTGTGTCATTCCAGTAATATACAAACAAAAAGGAATGACACATGTCTCAGCCCTTCGATTTCGACAAAGCACTTAAGGCTCTCCAATCCGGTCAGGCATTAACCGGTAAAGACGGCATCTTAACGCCATTGATCAAACAATTAACTGAAGCTGCTTTGTCTGCTGAACTTGCTTCCCATATGGCTTCGGATGTGGACGCTAACCGTAAAAAACGGCTCCGGCAAAAAGACCATTAAAGCCCCGACCGGCAGCTTCGAACTGGCGACGACACGCGATCGTAATGGCACGTTTGAACCTCAGTTAGTGAAAAAGCTCCAGACTACCCTGTCCGACGAGCTCGATCGTAAGATCATTCGCCTGTTTGCGTTGGGGATGAGTTACCAGGACATCAGCCGGGAGATTGAAGAGCTTTATGCCTTCAGCATTTCCACCGCCACCATCAGTGCGGTAACCGATAAAGTTTTTCCCGAACTGAAGCTATGGCAGCAGCGCCCGCTGGAAAAGGTTTACCCCTTCGTGTGGCTGGACGCCATTCACTATAAAATCCGTGAGGATGGCCGTTACCAGAGCAAAGCGGTTTATACCGTGCTGGCGCTGAATCTGGAAGGCAAAAAGGAGGTTCTGGGTCTGTATCTGTCAGAAAGCGAAGGGGCGAACTTCTGGCTGTCAGTATTAAGCGACCTGCAACATCGCGGCGTGGAGGATATCCTGATAGCCTGCGTGGACGGGCTAACGGGCTTCCCGGAGGCGATATACAGCATTTATCCGCAGACAGAAGTTCAGTTGTGCGTCATTCACCAGATACGCAACTCGATTAAATATGTGGCGTCAAAATACCACAAAGCGTTTATGGCGGACCTGAAGCCAGTGTATCGTGCTGTGTCAAAAGAAGCGGCAGAAAGGGCGCTGGATGAGCTGGAGGCAAAATGGGGCCAACAGTATCCGGTGGTCCTCCAGTCGTGGCGGCGCAAATGGGAAAACCTGTCGGCATACTTCCGCTATCCGGCGAATATCCGCAAGGTCATTTACACCACAAATGCTATCGAATCGGTACATCGCCAGTTCAGGAAACAGACCAAAACTAAAGGTGCGTTCCCGAATGAAAACAGCCTGTTGAAGCTGCTTTATCTGGGGCTGATGAATGCACAGGAGAAATGGACAATGCCGATCCAGAGCTGGAATTTGACATTGTCGCAGTTAGCCATTTATTTTGAAGGGTGACTGAATACTATGATGACGCTATAGAATTTTCAACGTGACACAGAATTCTGAACGCTCTCTCGGTGAAAATTAATCCTATTCATCGAAAAGTGTTTTTTATGTCTGAAACTTCGCCAGTCACACCCCGCCCAAATACGCCTTCCTCACCTCCTGATTTCCCAGAAGCTCCTCACCGCTGCCGCTTAACCGGATCTGTCCGTTAACCATTACATACCCGCGATCGGAAAGCTTCAGCGCGTGATGCGCATTCTGCTCCACCAGAAAGATCGTCATGCCGTTGCGGGTCAGCTCGCGCAGCGTTTGGAAGATCTGCTTCACCACGATCGGCGCTAAGCCCAGACTCGGTTCATCCAGCAGGAGCAGCTTCGGACGGCTCATCAGCGCCCGGGCGATCGCCAGCATCTGCTGTTCTCCGCCGGACAGGGTCATGGCGCGCTGCCTGCGCCGCTCTTTAAGACGTGGGAACAGGTCAAACATGGTTTGCATATCTTCAGCCGCAAACTGACTGCCGATGGGAATGGTCCCCATCAGCAGGTTCTCTTCAACGGTCATATCCGGGAAGATACGTCTGCCTTCCGGGGCCTGCGCAATGCCGCCGGACGCGACGTAGTGGGTGGACTGATGGCTAATGTCTTTTCCACCGAACAGGATCTGCCCGCTGCGGATACGGGGCTGGCCAAAGATGGACATCAGCAATGTCGATTTACCCGCGCCGTTGGCGCCAATCAGCGCCACGGTTTCACCCTTATTCACCTCAAGGGAGACCTGCTTCAGCGCCTGAATGACGCCGTAAAACACATCCACCTCGCGAAATGCCAGCAGCGGTTCGCTCATAGGGTGACCTCGCTTTCGTCCGTGCCCAGGTAGGCGGCAATGACCTTTTCGTCATGCTGGATTTGCTCGGGTTTTCCTCTGGCAATAACATCGCCGTGGTCGAGCACGATAATGTCGTCCGAAATCTCCATCACCATCCCCATATCGTGCTCAATCAGCAACACCGTGATGTCATGGCGATCCCGCAGAAAGCGAATAATGCTGCTCAGCTTATGGGTTTCAACCGGGTTCAGCCCGGCGGCGGGTTCATCCAGACAGATCATTTCCGGCCCGGTGCACATTGCCCGTGCAATTTCCAGACGCCGCTGCTGGCCGTACGACATCTCTCCCGCCAGGCGATTGGCGCACTCCACCAGATCCACCACTTCCAGCCAGTAGAAGGCTCTGTCCAGGGCGTCGCTTTCCGCTCGTCGATAGGATGGCGTGTTAAGGATCCCGGCGAGCAGATTGCGGTTAACGCGCATATGCTGCGCGACCAGCAGGTTTTCCACCACCGACATCTCGCGAAAAAGACGGATATTTTGAAACGTGCGCGCCAGCCCGGCGCGGTTGACCAGGTGCGTACCACCGAACATTTTGTAGAAAAGACGCTGCCCGAACTGCGCGGGGTTAATCCAGTCGCCCGGCTGAAATTTTTGCCCGAGGATCTGAATAACGTTGGTCGTTTTATGGCGTGTATTAAATAAAATGCTGCCGCCGGAGGCTCTGTAGAAGCCCGTCAGGCAGTTAAACACGGTGGTTTTTCCCGCGCCGTTTGGCCCAATCAGGGCGGTAATAGATCCGCGCTGCACGTCCAGGTTGACGTCGTTTAGCGCCTTAATCCCGCCGAAGTGCATCATCAGATGTTCAACGCGTAATATGGTTTCGTTCATGGCGCGACGCCCTTACGCACGGCAAACCCGCTGCGGTTAATGCGGATCAAACCGCGTGGACGCCAGATCATCATCACCACCATCAGCATGCCAAACAGCAGAACGCGGTATTCGGCAAAGGTGCGCAGCAGTTCCGGCGTGACCGTCAGCACAAAGGCGGCCAGCACCACGCCCAGCGTCGAGCCCATACCGCCCAGCACCACAATGGCGAGGATCAGGGCCGATTCAAAGAAGGTAAAGGAGGTGGGATTCACGAATCCCTGATAGGTGGCGAAGAACACCCCGGCAATGCCCGCGGTCGAGGCGCCCAGCGTAAAGGCGGAAAGCTTAACCAGAACATGATTCAGCCCCATTGAGCGGCAGGCAATTTCGTCTTCACGCAGGGCTTCCCACGCCCGGCCAATCGGCATCCGCGTCAGGCGGTGCTTGATGTAGAGCACCAGCATCACCACCAGGAACAGCACGGCGTAGATGAAGATAAACTTCATGTTCGGGTTGTAGGTCAGGTGGAAAAATTCGTGAAAGGGCACGCCGCCTTCTTTCGCCCGTCGCCCAAATTCCAGACCGAAAAAGGTAGGGGGAGGGGCCGACACGCCGTTGGGGCCGCCGGTGAAGGTCAGCCAGTTGTTCAGTATCAGACGAATAATCTCCCCGAACCCGAGGGTGACGATGGCCAGATAGTCGCCGTGCATGCGCAGCACCGGGAAACCGAGCAGGGCACCTGCGGCGGCGGCCATGATTGCCGCCAGCGGCAGCATGCTCCAGAAGCCTAAGCCGAGATACTGGTATCCCAGCGCCAGGCCGTAAGCGCCTATCGCGTAGAACGCGACATACCCCAGGTCCAGCAGACCGGCGAGCCCCACGACGATATTCAGCCCCAGACCGAGAAGCACGTAAATCAGCCCGAGAATGGCGACGGTCAGCACATACTTAGTGGCGACAAACGGAAAGCAAATGGCCAGCGTAATCACCAGAGGAATAATCCAGCGCATGCGGCTTTTGTATTCCGGTGGCCGGACGTAGACGCCCTCGCTATCCGCTTCGAAGCGCGCCTGGAAGCGGGCGCCCGCGGCGGTACCTAAAAAGGCGCTCAGCAGAAAACGCCCGAGCATGACGATACCGACCATCCAGGCGAGGCGCTGCCCGGCGAAGGTAAAGCTGTACCCGTCGAGCACCACGCCCGCAATTGGGCCGAAGATAATCAGCGCAATCAGCCCGGAAAAAATGGCGTCCAGAATGCAGCGCTTAAGTGAAATACCGGGTGATGTCATCTTCTCTCCTTCACACTTTGGCCACAGTCGGGCGCCCGAGCAGTCCCTGGGGACGGAAAATCAGGATCATGACCAGCAGGCCGAACGAGAAGACGTCTTTATAGTCCGAGTTCACCATGCCCGAGAACTGCGCTTCCGCCACGCCCAGAATAAGGCCACCGAGCATGGCGCCGGGGAGGGAGCCGATGCCGCCGAGTACCGCTGCCGTAAAGGCTTTAATGCCGATCACAAACCCGACGTAGAAATCAAAGGTGCCATAGTTCATGGTGATGAGCACGCCCGCCAGCCCGGCCATCGCCGCGCCGATGACAAAGACCAGCGAAATAATCCGGTCGGTGTTAATGCCCAGAATGGAGGCCATCTTACGATCCTGCTGAACCGCGCGGCACATCCGCCCCAGCCGGGTTCGGTTGATTATCCAGGTGAGCACCAGCATGCCGGCAAACGAGGCGACCAGGATAAACACCTTGGTGTAGGTTATCTGCACGAAACCGTCGCCCAGGTGCAGGCGAAGCACGCCGTCCAGCATGGTCGGCACCCCCTGCTGACGCGGACCCTGGCTCAGCTGCGCGTAGTTTTGCAGGATGAGCGACATGCCGATGGCCGAGATCAGCGGCGCCAGGCGCGTGGAGTTGCGCAGCGGCCTGTAGGCGATACGCTCGATAGTCCAGCCGTACACCCCGGTAACCACAATGGTGAACACCAGCGTGCCGAGGATCAGCAGCGGGAAAGAGTGCAGGCCAAAGAACGAGAGCAGCGCCAGGCCGATGGCGCAGAGATAGGCGGAAATCATATACACTTCGCCGTGGGCGAAATTAATCATCCCGATAATGCCGTACACCATGGTGTAGCCGATGGCGATTAAACCGTAGACAGAGCCCAGCGTTAAGCCATTGATTAACTGTTGCAGGAAGAATGTACTCATCTTAGCGCGCTCGTATTATAGGCTGCGCGAGCCGCGCAGCCTGATGTTTATTACGCGCCGACGGGCAGGCCCGCCGACGTTGAGCGTGACTCCGTCCCGTTACTGCACTTCCTTATATTTTCCTTTGTCGTCCCACTGGTAAACCACGTAGTCAGACACTTTGAGATCGCCTTTGCTGTCCCAGGCTTTTTTGCCCATCACCGTGTCGACGGAATTGGCTTTCAGCCACTCGCTGGCTTTGGCGGAGTCCTTGCCGCCGGTAGCCTTGAAGGCAGCGGCAATGGCCTGAACGGAGGCATAGGAATAAAGGGTGTAACCTTCCGGTTCGAATTTGGCCGCGCGGAACTTCTCGATAACCGCTTTGCCGTCCGGGATCAGGCGCGGATCTTTACCGAAGGTCATGTAAATGCCGTTGGTATACTGCGGGCCGCCCGCGGCGGTGACCATCTCTTCGTTGACGATGCAGTCGCCGGAGAAGAATTTCGCCTGCACGCCCTGTTCACGCATCTGGCGAACCAGCGGACCGGCCTCCGGGTGGCAGCCGCCGAAGAAGACGACGTCCGGTTTTTGCGCGCCGATCTTGGTCACCAGCGCGTTAAAGTCTTTTTCACCGCGGGACAGGCCTTCATACATCACATCCTGAACCCCGCGCTTCGCCAGCGCGGCTTTGGTGGCGTCGGCCAGACCCTGACCGTAGGTGTCTTTATCGTGAATGATGACCACGCGTTTGGCTTTCAGCTTGTCGATGATGAAGTCGCTGGCAACCTGCCCCTGCTGGTCGTCGCGTCCGCACATGCGGAACATATCGCTCATGCCGCGTTCGGTGATGAGCGGGTTGGTTGAGCCGGGAGTAATCGCAATAATGCCTGCGTCGCTATACACCTCGGAGGCGGGCATGGTGGAAGAGGAGCAGAAATGGCCGACCACGGCGTTGACTTTATCCTGGTCAACCAGGCGGTTGGCCACGGCGACGGCCTGCTTAGGCTCGCAGGCGTCATCCCCCTGAACCAGCTTGATTTTCTCACCGTTAATGCCGCCCGCGGCATTGATGTCTTCAGCAGCCTGCGTGGCGCCGTGCCAGTACTGATCGCCATAGGTGGCATTCGGGCCCGTGAACGGCCCGGCCACGCCAATCACAATGTCTGCCCGGGCGGAAAACGCCGTCAACAGACAACCGGCCAAGACTAGAGAGAGCGGAGTTCTGATAAATTTCAGCGACATTATTATGTTCCTTACCAAAGAGGTTTTTGCACCACGGCGTAAACCCGAACGCCCGACGGCGCAGCCAATCCGAAACACGAGCAAGAACAAAATGCACTAAACGAACGGCATCCTGCATGATACGGCGAGGTTTCCATGCGCAGCGTCGCGCGAAGAACAGCAAGCAAAAACGTTGCCAGAACGGTAACCCCTTGACGGGGTTATGACCTGTTTGAGTATAGAGCGCCGCGCTATACCGCCCTGCGGGAGGAGAAGAAATTACAGCGGAGATCACACATCGTTAACAACAAAGCCCATAAGTTGTGCAGGATTCACGATTTGCACACTTTTGCAGCAATAAAGACCTAAACTTCAGCCCGGAGAGGCGTGAGATATGTGATAGGATCGTTTCCTTTTTTGCAGGAGTGTCAGCGATGACTGAAGGCCCATTGAATGAAAGCGAAATGGCGTGGCTTGAAGAGACGTTAATGTCTTACGGTCATGATGACGCGTCCGTGATTGACGTGTCCGAACTGGACGGCATGCTTACCGCAGTGCTTTCCGGTCCTGTTGTCGTTGAGCCAGATGCCTGGCTGGTGGCGGTGTGGGGTGGCGAGAAGTACATTCCGCGCTGGAAAAACGATCGCGAGATGAACCGTTTTATCGATCTCTGCTTTAAGCATATGAACGATATTGCCGAGCGCCTGAGCGAATACCCGGATCAGTTTGAACCGATGTTCGGCTATAACGACGTCGACGGTGAGAGCTATACCGTGGTGGAAGAGTGGTGCTATGGCTATATGCGCGGCGTGGCGCTGACGGACTGGTCAGCGTTGCCGGAAGCCCTGCAGGCCGATCTTGAGGTGATTGCGCTGCACGGGACGGAAGAGAACAGCGAAAAGCTGGATGAACTGTCCGAAGAGGAGTACATCGCCAGCATCGAGAGCATCCAGCCAGCGGCGCTGCGTCTGTATCAATACTGGGTCAATAACCCGCAGCAGCCGGAAGTGAAGAAGCCGACGGTGAACGGCACGAAGGTCGGGCGTAACGATCCGTGTCCTTGCGGCAGCGGGAAGAAGTTTAAGAGCTGCTGTTTGCACTGATAAAGCTGACTACGTGCATGCTGTGAGTTTCGCCCGGCGGCGCTTCGCTTGCACGGGCCTACGGGTTTTGTAGGCCGGGTAAGCGCAGCGCCACCCGGCAAGAAAGGCGGCATTATTATAAATGATGGGGTTTGTCATCAATCTCAAAGGGCTGATGACAGCCCTTTTTTTTGTTAACCCACTTCCGGCAGCATTCCGGCTGCAATCAGCACCTGCACCAGAATAATCACCACCCCACAGCCAAACACAACGCACAGCAGCGGTTTTCCGCCCGCCACGCGGTATCCCTGCTGAGGGTGCTGCTGGCGGCTCTTCCATGCCAGCAGGGAAGGGAGGAGGAGGGCAAGGATCGACAGCGCCACCCCCGCGTACCCCAGCGCCATCACAAACCCGCGTGGGTAAAACAGCGCGAATGCCAGCGGCGGCAGGAAGGTGACCGCGCCCGTCTGCAGGCGGCCCGCCGCGGTATTGCGACGCTGGAACAGATCCGCCAGGTAATCAAACAGACCAAGCGCCACGCCCAGGAATGAGGTCGCCAGCGCCAGGTCGGCAAACAGGTGCACCGCCAGCTCCACGTGCGGAGAGGTGACAACCTCGCGCAGTGCCAGCAGAAAACCGTTCAGGCCAGCGTGCTGCGCCATGAGCCCAATAAAGGTTGATGAATCAATGCTGCCAAGCGTCACCAGCTGCCAGAAAATATAGGCGATCAGCGGGATCGCGCTGCCGATAACAAAGACGCGGCGCAGCTTGCGAATATCGCCGTTCATATAGCTGACGATGCTCGGCACGCTGCCGTGGAAGCCAAACGAGGTGAAAATGACCGGGATTGCGGAAAGCGCCAGCCCTTTTTCCAGCGGCAGCGTCAGCAGGTTGACCTTGTGCACGTGCGGCGCCAGCAGGACCAGCATGACAATCAGGAACAGAATTTTGGCGCTGAAGAGAAAGCGGTTAAACAGATCGACCAGCGATGTCCCCACGCAGACCACGCCGCCGCCGATGAGCGCAAAGAAGATGGCCCCCGTCGCCGGGGTAATGTCAGAGCCAAACCAGTCGTTGACGCTGGAGGCGATGAGCTCCCCGGCGCCGCTGATATAGGCGGCGGTCAGGGCGTACATCAGGAACATCATGCTGAAGCCGGTTATCCACTGGCCGTAGCGTCCGAGGTAGCGCGCCGCAAGGGAACCCAGACCGGTGTCGGCGGGAACGTGCTGGTAAACCTCAAGCAGCAGCAGGGCGGTGTAACACATCAGCGCCCAGAGCGTGCCCAGCAGCAGGAGAGTCATGCCAAATCCCACGCCCGCGGCTGCCAGAGGCATGGCCAGCATTCCTGCGCCAATCGTCGTTCCGGCGACGATAAAAATACTTCCCAGGGTTCTGTTTTTCACTCATTCCTCTACAACGATGCTTAACCGCGACAAAATCTGCGGCGCAGAGTAAGGGAAAAGCCTGATTTCGTCAAATCACCGTTACAAGTGGTGTAATGAAAGGTTTACGTTTCACGCCGTGAAAAAGCGGGGGGAGTTGATGAGGAAAATAGGTAAATAAACGCGGTGCCGGAATTCGGCACCGCGCTGAAATTAATTCTGCGTAGCCAGCGTGGAAAGTTCTTTATCGATAAAGTAAAGTCCTTCGCCGGATTTACCCACCAGAGATAATTTATCCAGCACGGATTTAAACAGCTTCTCTTCTTCGTGCTGTTCAGCCACGTACCACTGCAGGAAATTAAAGGTTGGATAATCCTGGCTGGTCATTGCGGCATGAACCAGTTCGTTAATTTTCTGCGTGATCAGCTGCTCGTGCTCGTAGGTGGCGCGGAACAGTTCATCGAGAGAATTATATTCAGCGAACGGGGAGGCGACGGTTTCAATACGCGGCAGGCTGCCCGTATCGGTCAGATAGTCAAACAGGCGCTGCATGTGGGTCATCTCTTCCTGAGCGTGACGCCGCAGAAACGCGGCAGCGCCTTCGAAGCTGTGGTAGCTGCACCAGGCGCTCATCTGCTGGTAGAGCAGGGATGAAAAAAGCTCAAGGTTCATTTGCGCGTTGAGCTTGTCGATCATTTCGGTTTTCAGCATGGTGACGCTCCGGATTATTATTTCTGATTCACAATGAGCGACACTATAATTTGTTATTTAATTATTTGCAAAACGTAAAATTTTTATTTTATTAATTTAAAATACGAATGGGAATAAAACGCATTGGCGATTTTTATAAATTATTAATGAGAATTGTTTCTGTTCGTAATCAAATAAACTGCCAGCCCATGCCGGCAGAATAAATTAATACCACGGATTATTTGACTTAGGGTTAACGGCGTACCCCATACATTTATACTGGATAGTCACGCTCTCGTTGAGGCACAACGAGCCGCTCGTCAGGGTGCAGGTTTTAATGGGCTGACCATAGGCTGAGGCAGTGGCATACCCCATGCTTTGACACGCTTTTGCCGCGGTACCGTTATTCACATACTCATCGGAATACGCATTCTGCAGCACTGCCTGGCCGTAGTCGAGGCGGACGATGCCGTTTGGGGCATCGAGGCTGCTGATTTCAGCCTGGCGGTTAACGCTGCACCCCGCGAGCAGCAGGAGTGTGCCGGCTACAATGACTCTTTTCATGGTTCGCTCTGAGTGGATGGAAATACGTTATCGTACCCGCAGATGCCCGCGGCAATGGCTGGAATAGCCCGACAATCTGCCCTCACTCTTTGCAACGGGTCGCACCCGGGAAAATTTGTGATGAATATCACAAAAACATTGATTTTTGTGATGGTGGTCATATTATAAGCACGTTGATAATAAAGTTGTATAACAAGTTAATGGAGCATCATCGTGAAACTGCGCAAAATCCTGAAAAGCATGTGGGCCAATTACTGCCGTACCTTCAAAGACGTACCGCCTGGCGCCATGTTCTGATAAAAAAACCTGCTTCGGCGGGTTTTTTTGTGCCCGCAGGCGATGAAGGGAAGATGTCAGGGGGCGTGTTTTGATACTATGGCGGCCTTTAAATAAGGAGAAAGCCCCATGTCACAAAACCTGAGCGCCGATCAGGAACTGGTCTCTGACGTTGTCGCCTGCCAGCTGGTTATCAAACAAATCCTTGACGTTCTGGACGTGATTGCGCCGGTTGAAGTGCGCGAGAAGATGTCTACCCAGCTGAAAAACATTGATTTCGCCAGCCACCCTGCTGCTGCCGATCCGGTTACGCTTCGCGCTATCCAGAAAGCCATCGCGCTGATTGAACTGCGATTCACGCCGCAGGGCGAGTCCCACTAAAGCAGGGAAAGGGGCGACGGCACGCGTCGCCCGTTGATGCTGTTAGAAGAACGTCTGGACCAGCAGGTAGCTTGCCGCACACGCGCAGCTTACCCCAATCAGCCCTGGCAGAATAAAGCTGTGGTTGATGATAAATTTGCCGATGCGGGTCGTGCCTGAACGGTCAAAGCCGATGCAGGCCAAATCGCTGGGGTAGGTTGGCAGGACAAAATAGCCGTAAGACGCCGGGAAAAAGGCGATCAGCATTTTCGGGTCGATGCCCAGCATGAGGCCCATAGGCGCCACGGCCGTTAGCGCAGCCGCCTGGCTGTTCACCAGTTTTGACACCAGGAACAGCACAATGGCGTAGGTCCACGGATGGCTTTTCACCACGCCCTCCAGCGCCAGCTTTAACTCGTCGAGATGCGCCTGGAAAAAGGTATCGCTCATCCACGCCACGCCGAACACCGAGAAGATCGCCACCATGCCGGCCTTGAACACCGCGCCGTTCGAAATCGCCGACGCATTGACCTTGCAGGCCATCAGCATCACGGCGCCCGCAATGAGCATCATCATCTGAATGACAAGGTTCATCGACAGCGCCGTCATTTTGCCTTTTAGCTCAAAGGCGGGGCGCAGTTCAGGGAACGCGCCCAGCAGAACGACCACGGCAATACCGGCAAAGAAAATCCACGTTGACCAGTAGGCCTGTTTAGGGAAACGCTGATTCATTAACGTCTCCGTTCCGCCGTAGATAAACTCGCGCTGCTTAGGATCCTTCAGCTTTTCCTGAAATTCCTTGTCGTCAGCCAGATCTTTCCCACGACGTAAGCTCCACAGGGCCGCAATGGCTACGCCGAACAGTGACGCGGGAACCGATACGGCGAGAATTTCCAGGATCCCCCACGCGTGGCCAATCCCATGCTGGGCCGCCAGGATGGAGACCAGCGACACAACGGCCACTGAAACGGGAGAGGCCGTAATCGCCATTTGCGATGCCACGGATGCCACGGCCATCGGGCGCTCGGGGCGGATCCCTTTCTTCAGGGCGATATCCGCAATGATGGGGAACATGGTGTAGACCACGTGTCCGGTGCCGCACAGAAAGGTCAGCATCCAGGTTGTGAACGGGGCGAGCAGGGTGATGTGCTGCGGGTGCTTGCGCAGCAGGCGTTCAGCAAACTGCATCATGACGTTGAGGCCACCCGCAGTCTGCAGCGTCGCCGCACAGCCAATCACCGCAAGGATGGTCAGCATAACGTCAACCGGCGGCTTACCCGGCTGCAGGCCAAAGACAAAACATAAAATAAACAGACCAATACCGCTGATTAACCCAAGCCCCATACCGCCGAAACGCGTACCCGTCAGCAGGCAGAGGAGAATGACAACAAACTCAATGGTGATCATGATGCTCCCTCGTCAATGATTATGTAACTAAATAAATCATCACACGTTGTGTGGTTAATCATTGGGAGCCAGATCTGATTTGTTAAATTTCAGCAAAAGCAGGAGGTTGGAGAGGGTAGGGGACCTGCTCCCCGGGACGGAAGCAGGCCAAAAACTCAGTGGTGCTGCACCGTCACAATATCGAGCAGATGACGGTCGGTCTGCTCAGGACATAAACCCGCTTTCTGCGCATTGCGGATCTCATCCGCCAGCGTCTTCAGCAGCATGCCATCCTGCTGCTGCTCTTTGTCCATGTCGCGCAGGAATTTGAGCGTCGTGATGTCCTGCTGTGCTTTGGCCTCATCGGCCAGTTTGCTGAGGGTGCTGCAGCGTTGCTCATACTCCTCAAGCGTTTTCTGAAACAGTTCTTCCAGGCAAGAGTAGTTCTCGTTGATCCCATCAAGCGCTTTAACGACCGGATTTGCCCCTGCGGCTTTGAGGAAGTTAAAGACGCGCATCATATGGGTGACGTTACTTTGCGCCTGCGAGCGAAAGAAGGTGGCAGACCCCGTGAGGCTGTTCTCGGCACACCACGCACTTAAGTGAAGGTGCAGATTCGAGGCGTAGAACTC
This sequence comes from Enterobacter sp. 01-M-03-SI-ECC, assembly GCF_047530215.1. Lineage (NCBI taxonomy): Bacteria > Pseudomonadati > Pseudomonadota > Gammaproteobacteria > Enterobacterales > Enterobacteriaceae > Enterobacter > Enterobacter sp. 01-M-03-SI-ECC. The sequence continues at coordinate 184,688 of NZ_JBLKDA010000001.1, read as the reverse complement.
AAGGTTCATCTGCGCGTTAAGTTTTTGCATCATCGTTTGGGTAGCCATACTCATATCCTTATTGACCGTGGGACGTGATGTCCGTTGCTAAACCTGAGCGCCAGGCAAATACGAAGAAAAGAGCAGAAATAGACATTCTGCCGTGACCTAAGTCGACCGAAATACACTTCCTGTGTTCGATATAAATAAGCATACCCTTGTCTTTGGTCTAAGAAAACTCTTAATTAGGCTGTGTTTACCATACATTACAAACTTTAATATAGTACACAAATATCATTTGCTTGCCACAAAGTGAGTTTTCGTAATTTACTGATAATTAGTGTATTTTTGTGCTGTGGCACATTGTTTCACCTTTATGAATATTTAGCCGGAATAATACTCGGTGAAAGGAGGAAATACGGATTAATAAGTTTGAATATATGATGTTCCGTTAAAATTGCGCTAAATCAAATCTAATGGAATAACGATTTTTCAGGCGCGGGGCGCATTCTTGATGAAAAACCTGTTGCACCCGTTAACCCCCCGCTGCCGTTTTGCCCGCAGAAGGACGTCAGGGATATCTTAGCTAATCTTATGGATAATTCTGCTTACCTCTTCTTCATTTGTCTGACAAATCCTGCCTTTTTTATGTCATTTTTCGCTGAATTTATGTACGCAATTACTGTAATTCTGCGGTGTGATGGCGCTCTCTTATGGATGATTAATTTCCCGCTAAAACTATCACCAGCAATGACGCTTATGACGAGGTAAGCGCTAATGCCTTGTTTTATGTCCGATTAAATAAGAAGCACGCACATATTCCCTACAGAAAAGAATGCTAAAGCTGGAGTTTACCATGCACAAATTTACTAAAGCGCTGGCGGCCATCGGTCTGGCTGCCGTTATGTCACAATCCGCTATCGCTGAGAATTTAAAGCTCGGTTTTTTGGTAAAACAGCCCGAAGAGCCCTGGTTCCAGACCGAGTGGAAATTTGCCGATAAGGCCGGGAAAGATTTAGGTTTTGAAGTGATTAAAATCGCCGTGCCTGACGGTGAGAAAACCCTGAACGCCATCGACAGCCTGGCGGCCAGCGGCGCGAAAGGTTTCGTGATCTGTACCCCGGATCCCAAACTGGGTTCAGCCATTGCGGCTAAAGCCCGCGGTTACGATATGAAGGTGATTGCCGTTGACGATCAGTTCGTTAACGCCAAGGGCAAGCCGATGGACAGCGTGCCGCTGGTCATGATGGCGGCGACCAAAATTGGTGAACGTCAGGGCCAGGAACTCTACAAAGAGATGCAGAAACGCGGCTGGGATGTGAAAGAGACCGCCGTCATGGCCATTACCGCCGATGAGCTGGACACCGCGCGTCGTCGCACAACGGGATCAATGGACGCGCTGAAAGCAGCCGGCTTCCCGGAAAAACAGATCTACAAAGTCCCGACTAAATCCAACGATATCCCCGGCGCGTTCGACGCCGCCAACTCAATGCTGGTCCAGCATCCTGAGGTCAAGCACTGGCTGGTGGTCGGCATGAACGATAACACCGTGCTGGGCGGTGTCCGCGCGACGGAAGGTCAGGGCTTTAAGGCACCTGACGTGATTGGGATCGGCATCAACGGCGTTGACGCCGTTAGCGAGCTGTCGAAAGCGCAGGCCACCGGCTTCTACGGCTCCCTGCTGCCAAGCCCGGACGTTCACGGCTACAAATCCAGTGAGATGCTCTACAACTGGGTCACCAAAGGCGCTGAACCGCCGAAATTTACCGAAGTGACCGACGTGGTGCTGATTACCCGCGACAACTTCAAAGAGGAGCTGGCGAAAAAAGGGCTGGGCGGTAAGTAATACGCTGTGATTGTGCCCCTCATGCATCGTGAGGGGCCAGACGTACACATTACAGGAATCACGGAGACGTTATGCGACAGTCTGATCCGTATCTCTCTTTTCGCGGCATCGGGAAAACTTTTCCCGGCGTTAACGCGCTGACCGATATCAGCTTCGACTGCTATGCCGGCCAGGTTCACGCCCTGATGGGGGAAAACGGTGCGGGAAAATCCACGCTGTTGAAGATCCTCAGCGGCAACTACGCGCCAACGACCGGCACGCTGGCCCTTCGCGGCGAAGAGGTGGCGTTTGCCGATACCACGGCGGCGCTCAATGCCGGGGTAGCCATCATCTATCAGGAACTGCACCTCATTCCTGAGATGACCGTGGCGGAAAACATCTATTTAGGACAGCTCCCGCACAAAGGCGGCGTGGTAAATCGTTCGCTACTCAATTATGAAGCGGGGCTGCAGCTTAAACACCTGGGCCTGGACGTCGATCCCCAGACGCCGCTGAAGTACCTTTCCATCGGCCAGTGGCAGATGGTTGAAATTGCCAAGGCGCTGGCGCGTAACGCCAAAATTATTGCCTTCGATGAGCCCACCAGTTCGCTCTCTAAGCGTGAAATTGAAAATCTGTTCCGCGTGATCTGCGAATTGCGTCAGGAAGGCCGTACCATTTTATACGTCTCGCACCGCATGGAAGAGATATTTGCCCTGAGCGACGCCATTACCGTCTTTAAGGATGGACGCTATGTGCGCACCTTCACCGACATGCAGCAGGTTAACCATGACCAGCTGGTTCAGGCGATGGTCGGACGCGATCTGGGTGATATTTATCACTGGCAGCCGCGCCCGTACGGGCCTGAGCGCCTGCGCCTGGATAACGTCAAAGCGCCGGGCGTGCGAACGCCTGTTTCGCTATCCGTGCGCAGCGGCGAAATCGTCGGCCTGTTTGGCCTCGTGGGCGCGGGGCGCAGCGAATTGATGAAGGGCCTGTTCGGCGGTACCCGCATAACCGATGGGCAGGTCTTTATTGACGGCGAACGGGTGGACATCCAGAAGCCGGCCCACGCGATAGGGGCGGGCATGAAGCTCTGCCCGGAAGACCGTAAAGCCGAGGGGATTATTCCGGTGCATTCGGTACGCGACAACATCAATATTTCCGCCCGCCGCAAGTTCATTCGCGCAGGCTGCCTGATAAACGACAGCTGGGAGTCGAGCAACGCCGACCATCATATTCGCTCGCTGAACATCAAAACGCCGGGTCCGGAACAGCTGATCATGAACCTGTCCGGGGGAAACCAGCAGAAGGCGATTTTAGGCCGCTGGCTGTCGGAGGACATGAAGGTCATTCTGCTGGATGAGCCGACGCGCGGTATTGATGTGGGGGCAAAACACGAGATTTATAACGTGATCTACGAGCTGGCAAAACGCGGCGTGGCGGTGCTTTTCGCCTCCAGCGATCTGCCGGAGGTGCTTGGCGTGGCCGACCGCATTGTGGTGATGCGTGAAGGCGAAATTGCCGGTGAATTACTTCATGAACAGGCGAATGAACAACAGGCGTTGAACCTCGCCATGCCTAAAGTCAGCCAGGCTGTCGCCTGAGTAAGGAGTTAATGATGTCCTCTGTTACTACATCCGGAGTGCCGAAGTCGAAGTCGGCATTGAGTTTTGGCCGTATCTGGGATCAGTACGGCATGCTGGTGGTCTTTGCCGCGCTGTTCCTTGCCTGCGCGATCTTTGTCCCTAATTTTGCCACCTTCATTAATATGAAGGGGCTGGGGCTGGCCATTTCCATGTCCGGCATGGTGGCCTGCGGGATGCTGTTCTGTCTCGCCTCCGGGGATTTTGATCTGTCGGTGGCGTCGGTGATTGCCTGCGCGGGCGTCACGACCGCCGTGGTGATCAACATGACCGAGAGCCTGTGGATTGGCGTTCTGGCCGGTCTGCTGCTTGGCGTCATCAGCGGTCTGGTGAACGGCTTTGTTATCGCGCGCCTGAAGATTAACGCCCTCATCACCACGCTTGCGACGATGCAAATAGTCCGCGGGCTGGCCTATATCATCTCCGACGGTAAAGCGGTGGGGATCGAAGACGAGCGCTTCTTTACGTTGGGTTACGCCAACTGGCTGGGGCTGCCCGCGCCTATCTGGCTGACCGTGGCCTGCCTGATCCTGTTCGGCTTCCTGCTCAACCGGACCACCTTTGGCCGCAATACGCTGGCGATTGGCGGTAACGAAGAGGCGGCTCGCCTGGCCGGGGTGCCGGTGGTGCGTACCAAGATTATTATCTTTGTGCTCTCAGGGCTGGTTTCTGCCGCGGCGGGGATTATTCTGGCTTCGCGTATGACCAGCGGCCAGCCGATGACCTCCATCGGCTATGAGCTGATCGTTATCTCGGCCTGCGTTTTAGGGGGCGTTTCCCTCAAGGGCGGCATCGGAAAAATCTCATATGTGGTGGCCGGTATCCTGATTTTAGGGACGGTGGAGAACGCCATGAACCTGCTGAATATTTCGCCGTTCTCGCAGTACGTGGTACGGGGCCTGATCCTGCTGGCAGCGGTGATTTTCGACCGTTACAAGCAAAAAGCGAAGCGTACCGTGTAACCTTTTTCCCCCTCATTTATTGCTCAACTTATAACCTTAGTTGACCCCTTAACCGCCCCGCCAGTTTTACTGGCGGGGCGGTTATCAAATGGCGAGCCACGTCACACTGTCTATACTTACATGGCTATGAAAGAGGTAAAGGCGTTTACCTCTCGTCAACCGTAAGGAGGAAAAGGGTGGCTGACATGTTAACCGCACCGCCTGTACTGCCCGGACAATATGCTTTCTTTTTCGATCTCGACGGCACGCTCGCCGGGATAAAACCGCACCCTGACCAGGTGTCTGTTCCGGACGCGGTGTTACAGGATTTGCATCAGCTCTCGCTCATGAACGAGGGAGCACTGGCATTGATATCAGGGCGCTCAATGGCCGAGCTGGATCTGCTCGCCAGTCCTTACCACTTTCCGCTGGCCGGTGTACACGGAGCGGAGCGCCGCGACATCCATGATCAAACGCATATCGTTTCACTCCCTGACGCACTCACACAAACGCTGCATAAGGCGCTTTCCGCTGCGCTGGAGGCGCTGCCCGGCACTGAATTAGAAGCCAAAGGCATGGCCTTTGCCCTGCACTATCGTCAGGCACCGCAGCATGAAGAGGCCGTGCTTGCGCTTGCTCAGTCGGTTGCTGACGCGCACCCGCAGCTGGCGTTGCAGCCCGGCAAATGCGTCGTGGAGCTAAAGCCGAAAGGAATTAATAAGGGGGCAGCCATCGCCGCGTTTATGGCCGAGGCGCCCTTCAAAGGGCGAACGCCCGTTTTCATTGGGGATGACCTGACCGACGAGGCCGGGTTTCGCGTGGTAAACCAGGCCGGAGGGATCGCCGTTAAGGTGGGGCCAGGTGACACCGTTGCCGAATGGCGACTGGCGGATGTCGCCGGCGTCTGGCAGTGGGTATCTGATATCGCTAATCATCAACAACAACAAATAGCGCAAAGCAAAGGGGGAAACCATTATGGGTCGCTTAGTCGTCGTCTCTAACCGAATCGCACCGCCTGATGATAAAAAAGCCAGTGCAGGTGGCCTGGCGGTAGGGGTGTTAGGGGCCTTAAAAGCCGCTGGCGGGCTGTGGTTTGGCTGGAGTGGAGAAATCAGTGAAGAAGAGAAACCGCTCAATAAGGTGACGCGCGGGAACATCACCTGGGCGTCGTTTGCGTTGAAAGAGAAAGACTACGACGAATATTACTCGCAGTTTTCGAATGCCGTCCTGTGGCCTGCGTTCCACTATCGTCTTGACCTGGTCAAATTCCAGCGTGAATCCTTCGAAGGCTACTCGCGCGTGAACGCGCTGCTGGCGGATAAACTGCTGCCTTTAATAGAAGAAGACGATATTTTATGGATCCACGATTATCACCTGCTGCCTTTCGCCAGAGAGCTTCGCAAGCGCGGGGTGAATAACCGGATTGGCTTCTTCCTGCACATTCCGTTCCCGACGCCGGAAATATTTACCGCGCTGCCGCCGCATGAAGATCTGCTCGAAGCGCTGTGTGACTACGATTTACTGGGCTTCCAGACCGAAAATGACCGTATCGCGTTCCTTGACTCCGTATCGGGTAAAGCGCGTCTGATAACCAAAGGCGGGAAAAGCCACACGGCGTGGGGGAAAACCTTCCACACCGAAGTTTATCCCATCGGGATTGAACCTGACGACATCGCGGAGCAGGCATCCGGCCCGCTGCCGCCGAAGCTGGCGCAGTTGAAGAATGAACTCAAGAACGTGAAAAATATCTTCTCGGTAGAGCGTCTTGATTATTCCAAAGGGCTGCCGGGACGCTTCCTGGCGTATGAAACGCTGCTGGATAAATACCCGCAGCATCACGGTAAAATCCGCTATACCCAAATCGCGCCGACGTCGCGCGGTGAGGTTCAGGCCTATCAGGACATTCGCCATCAGCTGGAGACAGAAGCAGGGCGCATTAACGGCCGCTACGGCCAGCTGGGCTGGACTCCGCTCTATTATCTGAATCAGCACTTTGATCGAAAGATCCTGATGAAGGTCTTCCGCTATGCGGACGTGGGCCTGGTGACGCCGCTGCGCGACGGGATGAACCTCGTCGCGAAAGAGTATGTGGCGGCTCAGGATCCTGCCGACCCGGGCGTGCTGGTGCTCTCCCAGTTTGCCGGTGCCGCAAACGAGCTTACGTCGGCGCTTATCGTCAATCCTTATGACCGCGATGACGTGGCAAATGCGCTGAATCGCGCGCTGACCATGCCGCTTACGGAACGTCTCTCCCGCCATGCTGACATGATGGAGACGATCCGCAAGAACGACATTAACCACTGGCAGGCGCGTTTTATTCAGGATCTCCGGGATATCGCCCCGCAAAGTCATGAAGGCAATCTGCAAAAAAAGATCGCGACCTTCCCTAAACTCGCCTGATTTTCCTCTGGGGGGAAGTTAATTCCCCCCAAGCGGCACTAACAGCACATCTACCTGGCTTGAGGCGACAATAGATTTCGCCGCGCAGGCTGCACGCGAAAAAAAGCTGTGGTTATGGTTCCCGCAAATCACTAAATCAATTTGCTGCTTGCGACACATGTCGAGAATATGAGCGTTAAGTTCCCCGGTCGCAATAACGGTTTCATGAATCGGATATTGTGCCTTTTCCGCTAGCTCACGCAGAAATTGCTGCGTTTCTTCCTGAAGAACCTCACGAATATCCTCCAGCATGGGGGCAGCCAGCTGATTATACATCTCTGGCTCGGCGGCGAGCGTGATGAGGCTGATGCGCGCATTATGGGGTCTGGCAATGGAAACCGCTCGGGCTACGAGCTGGTGGCTTTCAGGGGAAACGGCAACGGAAACAAGAAGATGGGAGTAACTCATGGCGCACTCCTTAGGCGTCTGACAGACAGCGTTTAATCACCTTTACCGCGAATTCCGGGGTTCTGCAAGACCTGATTACGACATTAGTGTGAAGCTTATCATAATTATTCATTAATTATTCTTATAAGAAGAATAACTGAAAAATGCGCCTAAATGAAAAAAATTAACAACTTAACGTAAATCACACAAATTCACGCCTTGACTGCTAAATCGTTTTGCGGCGTTACAAACTCATTGCGAATGATCACGCGCTGAAACATCTTTTATGCGCGATCTGCATAACTATATGTTTTTTCACGGTAAGAAAAATGTTTCCCAAAGAGGGGCTTATTGTAAATGTTTCCGCGAGGCGTTTAGGCCGGGAAAAGCACGTTACATGCCAGTCAGGATCACCCGTCTGCATGAGTATTCGTCAATAAAGAATACAAAACAGTACCGAATGGTTAAAAAACAAACAAATTACAAGTCATACTGATGGATTTATGGGTCATATTCACTTAAATTGTGTGACGTAGATCACATTTTTTTAAATTTGAGGGCGGCTGGATTGTATGTGTCAAAACTGACGAGTAGAGTTTGCGTCGAATTAGGAAAAATCTTAGTTATTTGTAAGAAATGATAAAACATGTAAGAGACGCATTCGCGGCTTCTCTCTTGCGCGTTTCAATGAATACAAACCTAAATTCAACTATGCATTTGGCCTTTTCTTTTTTATACCGGGTGATTTCCCGGCGACATCACGGGGTGCGGTCTTTCCGCATAAAAATAATAGTTGGTTATTCGGGATGGGAACAATGCATACATCCGAGTTGCTAAAACATATCTATGACATCAATTTGTCGTATTTACTGCTCGCGCAGCGTTTGATTAGTCAGGACAAAGCGTCCGCGATGTTTCGTCTGGGTATTAACGAAGAGATGGCAACCATGCTGGGCGGCTTAACCCTCCCGCAAATGGTGAAACTGGCAGAAACGAATCAACTGGTTTGCCAGTTCCGTTTCGATGATTCGCAGACAATAACGCGTCTGACGCAGGAGTCCCGCGTGGACGATCTTCAACAGATCCACACGGGTATTCTTCTCTCCACCCGCTTGCTTACCGAAATCAGCCAGCCTGATGACGCAGCCCGTAAGAAAAGGGCCTAGCAATGAGCGAGAAAAGCATTGTTCAGGAAGCGCGTGACATACAGTTGGCCATGGAGCTGATTACATTGGGTGCTCGTTTACAAATGCTGGAAAGCGAGACTCAGTTGAGCCGTGGTCGTCTCATTAAGCTGTACAAAGAGTTACGTGGTAGTCCCCCGCCGAAAGGCATGCTGCCGTTTTCTACCGACTGGTTTATGACGTGGGAGCAGAATATTCACGCTTCCATGTTCTGTAATGCGTGGCAGTATCTTCTTAAAACCGGTTTGTGTAGTGGCGTTGACGCCGTGATCAAAGCCTACAAACTTTACCTTGAACAATGCCCACAGCAGGAAGAAGGCCCTCTGCTGGCGCTGACCCGCGCATGGACGCTGGTGCGTTTTGTTGAGAGCGGAATGCTTGAGCTGTCGCGCTGCAACTGCTGCGATGGCAATTTTATTACCCATGCTCATCAGCCTGCAGGCAGCTTCGCCTGTAGTTTATGTCAGCCTCCATCCCGCGCAGTAAAAAGACGTAAACTTTCCCGGGATGCTGCCGATATTATTCCACAACTGCTGGATGAACAGATCGAACAAGCTGTTTAACCCGAACGTGTGGGAAAAATTCCAGCAGCGGTAAGCAATTACCGCTGCTTTTTTTTACCCCGCAAACGGTAAACGCTGCGAGCTGGACGTCCTTGCCATAGTCACTAGCGGAAGGATGATGTCGTGCTTATCTTATTAGGTTACCTGGTAGTTCTCGGTACAGTTTTCGGCGGTTACATGATGACCGGCGGGCACCTTGGAGCACTCTATCAACCGGCTGAGCTTATTATCATCGGCGGCGCAGGGGTAGGGGCTTTTATCGTTGGCAACAACGGTAAATCAATCAAGGGCACGCTGAAAGCGATTCCGTTGCTGTTCCGTCGCTCGAAATACACCAAAAGTATGTATATGGATCTGCTGGCGCTCCTCTATCGCCTGATGGCGAAGTCGCGTCAGCAGGGCATGTTCTCGCTTGAACGGGATATTGAAAACCCAAAAGAGAGCGAAATTTTTGCCAGCTATCCGCGTATTCTTGCCGATGCCATGATGCTGGATTTCATCGTCGACTATCTGCGACTGATCATCAGCGGCAACATGAATACCTTCGAAATCGAAGCGCTGATGGACGAAGAGATTGAAACCCACGAAAGCGAATCTGAAGTGCCGGCCAACAGCCTGGCACTGGTGGGCGACTCCCTTCCGGCATTCGGTATCGTTGCGGCGGTGATGGGGGTGGTTCACGCCCTGGCCTCGGCAGACCGTCCGGCAGCCGAGCTCGGCGCGCTGATTGCCCACGCGATGGTGGGAACCTTCCTCGGTATTTTGCTGGCGTATGGCTTTATCTCTCCGCTGGCAAGCGTGCTGCGCCAGAAGAGCGCGGAAACCACCAAAATGATGCAGTGCGTGAAGATCACGCTGCTCTCTAACCTCAACGGTTACGCGCCACCGATCGCGGTTGAGTTTGGCCGTAAAACGCTTTACTCCAGCGAGCGTCCGTCGTTTATCGAGCTTGAAGAACACGTGCGTGCGGTGAAAAACCCAAACCAACAGACGACAACTGAGGACGCATGAAAAACCAGTCCCATCCGATCGTCATCGTAAAAAAACGCAAGCACAAGGGCGGTGGGCATGGCGCGCACGGCTCGTGGAAAATTGCCTACGCCGACTTTATGACGGCCATGATGGCGTTCTTTCTGGTGATGTGGCTGATCTCCATCTCCAGCCCAAAAGAACTGATCCAGATTGCCGAATATTTCCGCACGCCGCTGGCAACGGCGGTGGCAGGCGGGCCGCGTATCTCTAACAGCGACAGCCCGATCCCGGGCGGCGGCGATGATTACACCCAGCAGAAGGGTGAAGTGAAAAAAGAGCCGAACATCGACGAGCTGAAAAGAAAGATGGAGCAGGCGCGCCTTAAGAAACTGCGCGGCGATCTCGATCAACTGATTGAGGCCGATCCGAAGCTGCGCGCGCTGCGTCCGCACCTGAAGATCGACCTGGTGCAGGAAGGGCTGCGTATTCAGATTATCGACAGCCAGAACCGCCCCATGTTTAAAACCGGGAGTGCGGAAGTTGAACCGTATATGCGCGACATTCTGCGCGCTATTGCACCGGTACTGAACGGCATTCCTAACCGAATCAGCCTGTCAGGACACACGGATGATTTCCCGTACGCCAGTGGGGAGAAGGGATACAGCAACTGGGAGCTTTCTGCCGATCGTGCCAACGCCTCGCGTCGCGAGCTGGTGGCAGGTGGGCTTGATGATGGCAAGGTACTGCGCGTAGTCGGCATGGCCGCAACCATGCGCGTTTCCGACCGCGGGCCGGATGATGCCATCAACCGTCGTATCAGTCTTTTAGTGCTGAACCAGCAGGCGGAGCAGGCGATCCTGCATGAAAACGCCGAAAGTCAGAATGAGTCACTGGACGATTTAAAACAGCCTGGGGCCGTTCCTTCGGCTGCCGTTCCAACATCGCCACCAGCCAATCCGAGGTGATAGCGTGAGCATGGATATTAGCGATTTTTACCAGACATTCTTTGATGAAGCCGATGAATTGTTGGCCGATATGGAGCAACACTTGCTCGATCTGGTGCCCGAAGCACCGGATTCCGAGCAGCTCAATGCCATCTTCCGTGCGGCGCATTCTATTAAAGGCGGCGCCGGAACGTTTGGATTTACCATCCTGCAGGAAACGACCCATTTAATGGAAAACCTGCTTGATGACGCACGACGCGGTGAGATGCAGCTCAATACCGACATTATCAACCTGTTTTTGGAAACCAAAGATATTATGCAGGAACAGCTCGACGCCTATAAAAGTTCGGCAGAGCCTGATGCCGCCAGCTTTGAATACATCTGCAATGCACTGCGCCAGCTCGCGCTGGAAGCCAAAGGTGACGTTGCCGCAGCGGTTGTTCCGGCCGCAAAACTGAGCGTTGTGGAGACGGCTGCCGCGCAGGCGTCCGCGCCTGCCGGCGCACAGGCGGGCAAACTTCGCGTTGTGCTGTCCCGCCTGAAAGAGAATGAAGTTAACCTGCTCGAAGAAGAGCTGGGGAACCTGGCGAAATTAAGCAACGTGGTGAAAGGCAAAGACAGCCTTGCTGCAACGCTTGATGACGGTATCGGCCAGGACGATATCGTGGCGGTGCTGTGCTTTGTGATTGAAGCCGACCAGATTGCCTTTGAAACTGAAATGGTCGAGGTTGATGCTCCTGCCGCGGTGGAAGAGGTGGCCGTCGTCGCGCAGGCCGCCGCACCGGCAGTGACGCCAGCGGCTCCGGCCCTGAAGGCGGTGCCAAAAGAGGCCCCGGCACCTGGCCGTGGTGAAAAACCGGCCGCGCGCTCCAGCGAATCCACCAGCATCCGCGTGGCGGTTGAGAAGGTTGACCAGCTGATTAACCTGGTGGGCGAACTGGTGATCACCCAGTCAATGCTGGCACAACGCTCTAACGAACTGGACCCGGTCACCCACGGCGATCTGATCACCAGCATGGGGCAGCTGCAGCGTAATGCCCGCGACCTGCAGGAATCGGTCATGTCCATCCGTATGATGCCGATGGAATATGTCTTCAGCCGCTTCCCGCGCCTGGTTCGCGATCTTGCCAGCAAGCTGAATAAGCAGATTGAACTAACCCTGATGGGCAGCTCAACCGAACTGGATAAGAGCCTGATCGAGCGCATCATCGACCCGTTAACGCACCTGGTGCGTAACAGCCTCGACCACGGTATCGAACTGCCGGAAAACCGCATTGCCGCTGGAAAATCCCCGGTCGGAAACCTGATCCTCTCTGCGGAACATCAGGGCGGGAACATCTGCATCGAAGTGACCGATGATGGCGCGGGTCTTAACCGCGAGCGCATTCTGGCCAAAGCGATCTCGCAGGGAATGGCGGTCAATGAAAACATGACCGACGAAGAGGTGGGCATGCTGATCTTCGCCCCGGGCTTCTCTACCGCAGAGCAGGTGACCGACGTCTCCGGGCGCGGCGTAGGCATGGACGTGGTGAAGCGTAACATCCAGGAGATGGGCGGCCACGTTGAGATCCAGTCTAAGCAGGGTTCCGGCACCACCATTCGCATCCTGCTGCCGCTGACGCTGGCGATCCTCGACGGCATGTCCGTGAAGGTGGCGGACGAAGTTTTCATTCTTCCGCTGAACGCCGTGATGGAATCCCTGCAGCCGCGTGAAGAAGATCTGCATCCGCTGGCGGGCGGCGAGCGCGTCCTCGAAGTGCGCGGTGAGTACCTGCCGCTGGTGGAACTGTGGAAAGTATTTGAAGTGGACGGGGCCAAGACAGAGGCCACGCAGGGTATCGTTGTGATCCTGCAAAGCGCGGGGCGCCGCTACGCGTTGCTGGTCGATCAGCTGATTGGTCAGCACCAGGTCGTGGTGAAGAACCTCGAAAGCAACTACCGTAAAGTGCCGGGTATTTCTGCCGCCACCATTCTGGGTGATGGTAGCGTGGCGCTGATCGTCGACGTGTCGGCGCTTCAGGGATTAAATCGTGAACAACGTGTGGCGTACACAGCCGCCTGATTAAGTAGAAGGTAATAACATGACCGGTATGAGTAATGTAACGAAACTGGCGGGCGAGCCATCAGGGCAGGAATTCCTGGTATTCACTTTAGGCGATGAGGAGTACGGCATCGATATCCTGAAAGTGCAGGAAATCCGGGGTTACGACCAGGTTACCCGCATCGCTAACACGCCTGCTTTTATTAAAGGTGTCACCAACCTGCGTGGCGTCATTGTGCCCATCGTGGACCTGCGCGTGAAGTTTAGCCAGGGCGACGTTGACTACAACGACAACACCGTGGTGATCGTCCTGAACCTGGGGCAGCGCGTGGTCGGTATCGTGGTGGATGGCGTCTCTGATGTGCTTTCTCTGACCTCCGACCAAATTCGTCCTGCGCCGGAGTTTGCGGTCACGCTCTCGACCGAATACCTGACCGGCCTGGGCGCGCTCGGCGAGCGTATGCTGATTCTGGTGAACATTGAGAAGCTGCTGAACAGCGATGAGATGGCGCTGCTGGATATCGCGGCGAGTCACGTGGCATAAAAACAAAGCCGGGTGGCGCTGACGCTTACCCGGCCTACGTGTTCGTGCCATTCGTAGGCCGGGTAAGGCGAAGCCGTCACCCGGCTTTTTTACATCCTGCTCCACCAGCACAGCTTCCGCGGCTACCCATGTAGCCTAAAACAAAGCCGGGTGGCGCTGACGCTTACCCGACCTACGTGTTCGAGCCATTTGTAGGCCGGGTAAGGCGAAGCCGTCACCCGGCTTTTTTACATCCTGCTCCACCAGCACAGCTTCCGTGGCTACCCATGTAGCCTAAAACAAAGCCGGGTGGCGCTGACGCTTACCCGGCCTACATGTTCGAGCCATTTGTAGGCCGGGTAAGGCGAAGCCGCCACCCGGCTTTTTTAGCCTCTTACGCTTCCTGTTTTACCAGCTCAGCTTCAGCTTCGCGCGCGCCTTCATTCTGCGACAGCATCGCGGTCGCAATCCCGTTCCCCAGCACGTTAATCGCCGAACGGCCCATATCCAGGAAGTGGTCGATCCCCATCAGCAGCAGAATGCCCGCCACCGGAATATTAAAGCTCGGAATAGTTGCTGCCAGCACCACCAGCGAGGAACGCGGTACGCCCGCAATCCCTTTCGAGGCCAGCATCAGGGTCAGCATCAGCACCGTTACCTCAGAGAAGCTGAGGTGAATGTTGTACGCCTGAGCGATAAACATCGACGCGAAAGAGCAGTACACCATCGACCCTACCAGGTTAAAGGAGTAGCCAATCGGCAGAACGAAAGAGGCGATGTTGCGCGAGCAGCCAAAACGCTCCAGCTGTTCCAGCGTTTTAGGGTAGGCCGCTTCAGAGCTGCTGGTGGTAAACGCCACCAGGACCGGATCTTTCAGCATGCTGACCAGGCGAAACACCTCTTTTTTCAGCACCATGTAACCCACGGCCAGCAGCACCATGCAGGTGAGAAGAATGGCAACATAGTAGCCGCCAATAAAGGAGGCGTAGTTCAGCAGAATGCCCAGGCCCTGCGTGGCGATGACGGAGGAGATCGCCGCGAAGATGGCCAGCGGCGCAACGTACATCACGTAGCCCGTGACCTTCAGCATGATATGGGAAACCACGTCCAGCGCGGCCACCAGCGGGGCGTTAAATTTCTGCCCCAGCGACGCGCCGCCGATGCCGAAGAACATCGAGAACACCACAATCTGCAGGATCTCATTGTTCGACATCGCCCCGGCGATGCTGGTTGGAATGGTGTGCGACAGGAACGCTTTCAGCGTCATGCCCCCCACGGCCAGGCCGGTATCCACCGCCTCGGTTGGGACGGTCAGGTTCAGACCGCTTCCCGGATGCTCCAGCGTGACGATAAACAGCCCGACCAGAATGGAAAGTACCGATGAGCTGATAAACCACACCATTGCTTTGCCGCCCACTCGGCCAATGGTGGAGGTTTCGCCCAGCTTCATAATACCGACGGTCAGCGTGCTGAAGACCAACGGTGCAATGACCATTTTGATCAGGCGAAGGAAAATATCGGTCAGAAGGGTAATGTTATCCGACCAGGCTTTGATGGCATCCGCAGATGCATACTCATGAATTGCTGCCCCTGAAAGAATACCCGCCAGCATGAATATCACGATGAAGAGTGTGAGTTTGTTTGCACTTGCCACGAAAAAAGACCCTCTCTGCGCTCAGATGTAGCCCGCGGCGATACATATAAATTTTTTATTACGACGCGGGAAATTATTCGGCACATAAATTGACGCAAAGCGTAGGGGGATACAACTCCTTTTTAAGTTTTATTAATTTTGTTGTTAATGCCTCGACGATATATTGTGACCGCGATCACATTTTAATGGATATATTCTCTGCGAATAAAACAAAATCCTTAGATAGATAATTTTAACCACCTGTTTTATTTGGAAATAGTGAGTCAATAAGACATCCGCCTGATTCATTTTGAGGCAGGTGGAGGAAGCGTTATCCGTAAACTAAATTCTCAATAACCCCCTCGGAGGAACGTTAAGCGGGGCTAACATCTTGAACGGCCAAAATAAAATATGGCAAGGGAACGGAGACGTCTTCTGGAGGGTGGTAAAATGAAAAGTAAACTCCTTTTGATCTGTGCAGGCTCGTTACTGACGGCGACCCTGGCCCCGCAGGCGCTGGCCGTCACCAGCAGCGGCACCATCGGGGCGACGCTGACCCTGACAAACGGTTGCCTGATAAACGGGTCGCCCACGCAAAACGGCATTAACTTCGGGACGCTTGATTTCGGCACCCATCCCGCCACGTTTTCCACGCTGACCACGCAGCTAACCGGCGCCAGCGGCGGAAACACCTTTACCATTCAGTGTACGACCGCCAGCTATACGGTAGCGATCACCGGCAACACCCACTCCACGGCACCCGGTACCGTTGTTGGATCGACGGGAACACCTGCGCGCTATCTGATCAACACCGCCAACGCCGCACAGGGGGTAGCCTACAGCCTTTACAGCGACAGCGGATTTAACAACGTGGTTGCCAATAACGCCGCGTTGCCCATCGCCTCTACGGCGGGAGGTGTCGACAGCTACACGCTCTATGGGCGTATTACCGGCGGCGGCAACAGCGTAACGGTCGTACCGGGAACCTACACCGACACGATAAACGTTAGCGTCACCTATTAGTTCTTCACGGTCATGAAGGCCTCTCTTGCAGGTCTGCGCAAACGCGCAGAGGGACGCGTGCAGCCTTTTTTCGCGCTGATGGTTGGATGGCTAATGATCCCCGCGGCCGTTGCGGTGACGTCACAGTCATTCAAGGTCAGCGCGACCATTGTACCGGGATGCGCGGTGGCTACCGGCAGCGGGGGAGTCCTCGGCACGCTGGATTTTGGTACCCATACTGGCGTTGAAAGCGCGCCGGTGAGCACCAGCTTTGTGCCAAACGGGGCATTGTCCATCGCCTGTACGCCCGGCGTGACGCTGAGCATGAGCATTAATGGCGGTCAAAACTACTCATCCGTTCGCCGCATGAAGCGCACGGACGGAGCCGACCTGGTGGGTTACCGGCTCTACAGCAGCAGCTCGCTGGCCGCCAACAGCGAAATCGGCCTCAATCAGGCAATACCGGTGACCTACACCGACAGCAATAACATCGCGCTGCCGCTTTTTGGCGTGGCGCTACTGACCGGATTTAGCCCGGCAGGAACGTATTCCGATCAGCTCACCGTGACCCTGTCATGGTAATAAAGGGAGAGTGCCGATGAAGCCACTTTTGAGACCTGTTTGCCTGGCGGGCGCGTTGGGAATGGCAGCAGTCGGCCAGGCGCAGGCGGCGGCGACCATTCTGCTCTGGCCCATCGACCCCTGGCTTGCTGCAGACGCCAACGCCACGGAACTGTGGATCCAGAATCAGGGAAACAGCGCCACGACCATGCAGGTGCGCATCGTGCGCTGGAAGCAGGAGGGCGGGTACGAGCGTTATACCGCGCAGCAGGACGTGGTCGCCAGCCCGCCAATTGTCACTATTCAGAAAGGCAATAAGCAGCTGATTCGCCTTATTAAACAGGGGGCCGTTCCGGCGGGCACGGAACAGGCCTACCGCATTATCGTCGATGAAATCCCCCAGCCTGATGCGAAAGCCGAGCCCACCATCGGCCTCAAATTACAGATGCGTTACTCCATCCCTCTGTTCGTCTACGGCCAGGGGATCCCGACGATAAAAGAGGGTGCGCATCACGCGCTGGTGGAGACCCGAAACCTGAGCTGGCGGGTGACGCGCGCGGATGGGCAGCCTGCGCTGGAGGTTCGGAATCAGGGAGATGTTCATGTCAGGCTGAGCCAGGTAGCGCTGGAGCAGGGAGGTCAGAAACGCACGGTCGCGGAGGGATTGCTGGGTTACGTGCTCCCCGGCAGCACCCGCAGCTGGCCGATACCCGCAGGCGTTCGTCAGCCAGAGCGGATGATCGCGCAGATTAATGCCAGGGACGCACAATGGCAGTCGACGCCCGTCAACTGAAGCCCGCGATGATGATACTGCTTTGCGTCAGTTCCGCGGCCTGGGCCGAGCCCGGCGATGACAGTTTGCCGCCGCCGCCTCAGGCGCAGGCGGTAAATGATGAAGCGGTATTTCAGCTTGCCCTCGTGCTCAACCATTACGACACCGGTCTGGTGGTGCCCGTCACGCAGCGTAACGGCGCTTTCTTTGTCTCCAGTGCCGACCTGCTGCGCGCGGGGCTGCCGCCGGAGCATGTTCCTGCCGGAGAGGTGAATCTCTCTTCGCTTTCTCAGGTGCGCACGGAGTATGACAGCGCCGCGCAGCGCCTGCTGCTCACGGTTCCCCGCGACTGGGTCGCATCCCGCGTGACCCCGTTCAGCGCGCAAACGGCGCAGGCCAAACCGCACTTCGGGCGAGGCGCGCTGCTCAATTACGATCTCTACACCAACCACACGGCGCATATCGGTGGACAGGCGTCCCTCTGGCATGAATTC
This sequence comes from Enterobacter sp. 01-M-03-SI-ECC, assembly GCF_047530215.1. Taxonomy (NCBI): domain Bacteria; kingdom Pseudomonadati; phylum Pseudomonadota; class Gammaproteobacteria; order Enterobacterales; family Enterobacteriaceae; genus Enterobacter; species Enterobacter sp. 01-M-03-SI-ECC. The sequence continues at coordinate 166,782 of NZ_JBLKDA010000001.1, read as the reverse complement.
CGCTACTTCAATGAGAACGGCTCGTTTTCCTCCACCGGCTATGCCCGGGAAAATTTCAGCGGTAGCGGCGGCCAGCAGGAGGGGTATGTCCGCTATGACACTACCCTGCTGTTCACGAATGAAGATGACGCGATGAGCTGGAGCGTCGGGGACGTAATCAGCGACGCCCTGAGCTGGAGCTCCAGCGTGCGGATGGGGGGGATTAGCGTCGGGCGGGATTTCTCCCTGCGTCCTGACCTGGTGACGTGGCCGCTGCCCGAATTCGCGGGGGAAGCCGCGGTGCCGACCTCGGTCGATCTCTTTATCAACGGCTATCGCTCCGGCTCAACCCAGCTTCAGCCGGGTCCTTTCACCCTGACCAATCTGCCCTATATCAACGGTGCCGGGGATGCGGTGCTGGTCACGACGGATGCGCTGGGGCGCCAGGTGAGCACCACGCTGCCGTTTTACGTCACCAGCGACCTGCTCAAAAAAGGACTCAGCGACGGCGCCGTAACGCTGGGCAGCCTGCGGCGTAACTACGGCATTAAGAATTTTGACTACGGCTCCGCGGCGGGCAGCGGCTCGTATCGCTACGGGCTGACGGACTGGCTGACGCTGGAAGGCCATGCAGAAGGCGCGCAGGCGCTGGCGCTCGGCGGGGCAGGGACGGTAATAAAGCTCGACCAGCTTGGCGTGGTGAATACCTCTTACTCGCAGAGCCGCATGCGCGGGGATACGGGGGGGCAAATCAACTGGGGTTACCAGTACAGCACCAGCGAGTTCAGCGTCGCCACCCAGCACACGCGTCGGGGCCGCGGCTTTGGCAATCTGGCCCTTTACGACCAGCCGACGCTGTATGACGAGAACGATAAACCCATCGCCAGCTTCAGCCGGAATACGGACCAGTATTCCCTGACCTTCAATATGGGACAGTACGGCAACATCGGCGCGGCCTGGATCGGCGTGGAGAGTTTTGACAGCCAAAAAACCGAGCTGCTTAACCTCTCCTGGAGCCGCAATCTGTGGGGAGCGAGCAGTATTTACCTGGCCGGCAGCCGGGACCAGCAGCGGGGAGACTGGACGGTTGCGCTGTCGCTGCAGGTGCCGCTGGGCGCGCGCGACAGCGCCGCCTTCACCGTTGAAAACACGCCGGCTGCCGGCAGTACCCAGCGCATCAACTATAACCACGCCATGCCGTCCGACGGCGGCTTTAGCTGGAACATGGCCTGGGCCAATCAGTCGAAAGCCAGCGACTATCAGCAGGGCACGCTGGGCTGGCGCAACAACAACGTTGAGCTACAGGGCGGGGCCTATGGCGAAAGGGATATGATGACCTGGTGGGGCGAGGCGATGGGCTCCGTGGTGCTGATGGACGGCGAGCTGTTTGCGGCCAACAAAATTAACGATGCGTTTGTGGTCATCAGCACCGACGGTCATCCGGATGTCCCCGTCAGCTATGAAAATCAGCCCGTAGGCAAAACCAATAACAACGGCTACCTGCTGGTCAGCGGGGGTGTCGGCGTATTACCCGGCAAGCTACCGCATCGATACGCTGAACCTGCCGGCGGATACCCAGCTGAAAGAGACCGAACGGCGGATTGCGATCCGCCGCCACAGCGGTTACCTGGTCGATTTCCCGATGGAGCAGGAGCGGGTCGCCAGCGTCATCCTGCATGATGCGCGCGGGCAGGCGATCCCGGTGGGTAGCCAGGTGCGCAGGGCCTCGCGCAGCAGCGCCGTGGTGGGCTATGACGGTATCGCCTGGCTGGAAAATCTCAGCGATGTGAACCCGCTGGAGGTCATTACCCCTGGCGGAAAGCGCTGCACGACGACCCTGACGGTGGGATCCAACCCGGAACACAAGCTGCAAACCTACGGTCCGCTGGTATGTCGGGAGGCGCCATGAGGCGCCTGCTGCTGTTGATGCTGCTGCTGTTTTCCGGCGGCGGCTGGGCGGCGTGTACCGTCAGTACGGTCAACGCCTCGTTTGGCAGCGTCACGTCGTTCGCCCTCAGCGGAACCGGGGAGGTGGAAACCACCGGTACGCTGGTGGTGGCGTGCGATGCTGTCCTGAATCTGTTGACCAACGACTCGGTGACGCTGACCTACACCGCCGCATCGGTCTCGGGCAGCAGTCGCGCCACGATGAAACGCACCGATAATGCGACCATCACGGACGTGATCCCCACCCGACTGTGCGGATTATCGGGCTGCGCGAGCAGCAGCGAGGTACAGATAAGTAAATCGTATACCTGGGGTGGGAATACCCTGCTGGGGTTACTGGGGTCTAAGCAGTACAACATCCCGCTCTACTTCCGCACCGTCGCCGGGCAAAACGTCACCGCCGGGCCGTATCAGGTGCAGCTAACCTTCAGCGTTAACTACAGCGTCTGCTCCGTGGGCGCGCTCGGCATTTGCACCATCAATCAAACGGGCACGGCAACCACCACCATTCTACTTAACATGACCGTCACCAACGACTGCAGCGCCATGACCACGCCGGACGTCAACTTCAACAGCGCGCCGCTGGTACAAAGTTTCCCTACCGTTTCGCAGGCGATTGCCGTCACCTGCACCAAAGGAAGTACCTATACCATCGGCATTAATAACGGGGCTAACGCGCTGAATAACGTGCGGCGGATGGCGAGCGGCAGCAACTATATGAGTTACGACATCTATAAAGAAGCCACGACGAACCGCTGGGGCGGCAGCGGCACCGAGCGCTGGACCAGCGCGACCTCGTCGCAGGTCAGTACCGACGGTTTACTGCGCACCTATAACTACACCGCGAAGGTCCTGACGAATCAGACCACGCCGCCCGCCGGCACCTACACCGATACGCTGATTGTCGACGTGGCGTTTTAACCCCCGCGCTTTTCCCTTTCTCAAATGTAAAGTTCCTGTGGGCAGTGCCGATAACACCGTTAATAAATCTATGAGAAGGTGTTGTATGTTGAACCGTATCCGCGTTGTCACAATGCTTATGATGGTGCTGGTCATTTTCGCACTTCTTCAGCTCATTTCCGGCGGGCTTTTTTTCTCGTCGTTAAAACAGAACCAGGACAGCTTCGCGGCCTCGAACGACCTGCGCATGCAGCAGGGTGAACTCACCTCAACGTGGGATCTGATGCTGCAAACGCGTATCAACCTGAGCCGCTCGTCCGCGCGCATGATGATGGACCCCAACAATCAGCAGAGCAGCGCGAAAACCGATCTGTTGAAAAATGCCCGCGCCACGCTCGCTGACGCCGCTAAACACTATGCCGCCTTCAAACAGATCGCGCCGCAGCCTGCCATGGCGCAGGTAAGCCAGAATATTGATGAAAAATACAACGCCTACTTTGCCGGCCTGACGGAGCTGATTCAGTTCCTGGAGAGCGGCAACATGGACGCCTACTTCGCGCAGCCTACGCAGGGGATGCAAAACGCCCTCGGCGCGGCGCTGGGCGAGTACGCGAAGGCCAGCGGCGATCTGTATCACTCGGCCTTTACCGAAAGCCAGAATGACTACCGCTTTGCGAAATGGCAGATGGCGGTGCTGGCGCTGGCGCTGGTCATCGTGCTGGTCGCGGTGTGGTACGGCATTCGCCATATCCTGCTGAACCCTCTTGGCCGCGTCATTGCCCACATTCGAGAGATTGCCGGTGGCGATCTCACCAAAACGCTGACCGTGTCCGGCCGCAATGAGATCACCGAGCTGGCAAACAGCGTTGACCATATGCAGCGTTCGCTCATCGAAACCGTCGCTAACGTGCGTAACGGCTCGGAGGCTATTTATACCGGCACCAGCGAAATTGCGATGGGGAATAACGACCTTTCATCCCGCACTGAACAGCAGGCCTCCGCGCTGGAAGAGACGGCGGCCAGCATGGAGCAGCTTACGGCGACCGTGAAGCAGAACGCCGATAACGCCCGCCAGGCCTCGCAGCTGGCGGAAAGCGCCTCCGAGACGGCGCAGCGCGGCGGTCGCGTGGTGGATGGCGTGGTGAAAACCATGCACGACATCGCCCAGAGCTCGAAGAAAATCGCCGACATCATCAGCGTCATCGACGGCATTGCCTTCCAGACCAACATTCTGGCGCTGAACGCCGCCGTGGAAGCGGCGCGTGCGGGCGAACAGGGACGCGGGTTTGCCGTGGTGGCCGGGGAAGTGCGCAACCTGGCCAGCCGCAGCGCCAACGCGGCGAAAGAGATCAAGGCCCTGATTGAGGATTCCGTCTCCCGCGTGGATACCGGCTCCGTGCTGGTGGAAAGCGCCGGGGAGACCATGAATGACATCGTGAATGCCGTCACCCGTGTGACGGACATCATGGGTGAAATCGCCTCTGCGTCCGATGAGCAGAGTCGTGGTATCGACCAGGTTGCCCTGGCGGTATCGGAAATGGATCGCGTGACGCAGCAAAACGCCGCGCTGGTGCAGGAGTCCGCTGCGGCGGCCGCTGCCCTGGAAGACCAGGCGAGCCGTCTGAAGATGGCCGTCTCGGCGTTTCGTCTCGCTTCGCTCAATGGAAATACGGTCACTTCGCAAGCCACCTATAAAGCGCCAGCCGCCGAATCGACGGTCTCTCGCCTGCGTGCTGCAACGACCGGACAAGATGAAAACTGGGAAACATTTTGACTGACAATTGAACCGCGGCTGCTTGCCGCTTGATGGGAGCGTGGATGTTAAATCGTATTCGTATCTCGACCACACTGTTTTTGATTCTGATCCTTTGCGGTGTGTTGCAGGTTGGCAGTAACGGGTTGTCTTTTTGGGCGTTTCGCGATGGCTATCAGAATTTGCAGGACGTTGAGGCGAGTAATCAGCAGCGCTCCGCACTGGCACAAACGCGTGCCGTGCTGTTGCAGGCAAGCACCGCGCTGAACAAGGCGGGAACCTTAACCGCGCTGAGTTATCCCCCGGATGACATTAAGGCGCTGATGGCAACCGCGCGAAGCAGCCTGAAACAGGCCGACGCACAGTTTAAAGTCTTTACGGCGCAGGCCACCGGCAGCGAGAAAGAGAAAGCGCTGAAGGCCGCCATGAAGAAGAACTTTGAAGTGTGGTACAGCGATCTGGACCATCAGGCGACGTGGCTTGAGAACAATCAGCTCTCGGACTTTATGACCGCGCCGGTTCAGGCCTCGCAGGATGCGTTTGACGGCAGCTTTAACGCCTGGCAGCAGGATATTAATCAGTCTGTCCAGCGTGCGGGTGAACAGAGCCGTCAGAGCTACCACATGTCGGGCGTCATCTTTGCCGTGGTGGTGATCCTGGCAGGGCTGCTGACCGGCGGGGCACTGCTCTGGTCACGCAGAATGATTGTGCAGCCGCTGGCGATTATCAGCAGCCACTTCGACAGTATTGCAAAAGGGGACCTGGCCCGTCCGGTAGCGGTGTTCGGCAAAAACGAAATTTCGGCGATCTTTGCCAGCCTGAAGGCGATGCAGGGATCGCTGCGGGAAACGGTATCCGACGTGCGGCAGGGCAGCTATGCCATGCACACGGGAATTTCAGAGATTGCGGCGGGTAACAACGATCTCTCTTCCCGCACCGAGCAGCAGGCGGCCTCGCTGGCGCAGACGGCGGCCAGCATGGAGCAGCTGACCGCCACGGTCAGCCAGAACGCCGATAACGCGCGCCAGGCGTCTGACCTGTCAAAACAGGCGGCGATGACGGCGAAAAAAGGCGGCGACCAGGCGTCTCACGTTGCCAGCACCATGCAGGAGATCGCCACCAGTTCGCAGAAAATTGGTGACATCATCAGCGTGATTGACGGCATCGCGTTCCAGACCAACATTCTGGCGCTGAATGCCGCCGTTGAGGCGGCGCGCGCCGGGGAGCAGGGGCGCGGATTTGCCGTGGTGGCGGGGGAAGTGCGTAACCTGGCGAGCCGCAGCGCCAACGCGGCGAAAGAGATTAAGGTGCTGATCGAAGAGTCGGTCTCGCGCGTTCAGCAGGGCTCGACGCTGGTGGATACGGCGGCGCAAACCATGCACGAGATCGTCACCTCGGTGACGCGGGTGAACGACATCATGGGCGAGATTGCCTCGGCGTCGGACGAACAGCGTCGCGGCATTGAGCAGGTGGCTCAGGCGGTCAGCCAGATGGATCAGGTGACGCAACAGAACGCCTCGCTAGTTGAGGAAGCGGCAGCGGCAACCGATCAGCTGGCCAGCCAGGCGGATCGCCTCACCGGGCTGGTCGCGGTATTTAATGTGAAAGAGCACGTTGAAGCAGTAACAGAAGTCGGGCGGTCGCAGGCCGTGCCAGTTGTATCCTGAATGTAATTAAGAAGGCGCTATGACATCACCAATGCCCCCTGGGCAAACGTCATTATTGTTGCAGATGACACAGCGCCTCGCGCTGTCCGACGCGCATTTTCGTCGGATATGTCAGTTAATCTACCAGCGTGCGGGGATCGTGCTTGCGGATCATAAGCGGGACATGGTCTACAACCGCCTGGTGCGGCGCTTGCGTAGCCTGGGGCTGGACGATTTTGGCCGCTATCTGAGCATGCTCGAGGCGAACCAGAACAGCGCCGAGTGGCAGGCTTTTATTAACTCGTTAACCACCAACCTGACGGCGTTTTTCCGCGAAGCTCACCACTTCCCGGTTCTGGCCGAGCACGCGCGCCGTCGCACCGGGGAGTATCGCGTCTGGAGTGCGGCCGCCTCAACGGGGGAAGAGCCGTACTCGCTGGCGATCACCCTCGCTGACACCCTCGGCATGACGCCCGGACGCTGGAAGGTCTACGCCAGCGATATCGATACCGAGGTGCTGGAGAAGGCGCGTAACGGCGTTTATCGCCAGGATGAACTGAAAACGCTGTCGCCGCAGCAGCTGCAGCGTTACTTCATGCGCGGCACGGGCCCGCATGAAGGGCTGGTACGCGTGCGCCAGGAGCTGGCGAACTGCGTTGAATTCGCGCCCGTTAACCTGCTGGATAAGCAGTACAACGTGCCGGGGCCGTTCGACGCCATCTTTTGCCGTAACGTCATGATCTATTTTGATAAAACGACGCAGCAGGACATTTTGCGTCGGTTTGTTCCGTTGCTCAAGCCTGACGGTTTACTGTTTGCCGGGCACTCGGAAAACTTCAGCAACCTCGCGCGTGAGTTTAGCCTGCGTGGGCAAACGGTGTATGCGCTGAGTAAGGAAAAAGCATGAGTAAAATCAGGGTATTGTCTGTCGACGATTCAGCGCTGATGCGTCAGATCATGACTGAAATCATCAATAGCCACAGCGACATGGAGATGGTGGCCACCGCGCCCGATCCGCTGGTCGCGCGGGATTTAATTAAAAAATATAACCCCGATGTGCTAACGCTGGATGTCGAAATGCCGCGCATGGATGGCATCGATTTCCTCGAAAAGTTAATGCGGCTTCGGCCCATGCCGGTGGTGATGGTCTCCTCCCTGACCGGGAAAGGGTCGGAAATCACCCTGCGCGCGCTGGAGCTGGGGGCGGTGGATTTCGTCACCAAGCCGCAGCTCGGCATTCGCGAGGGGATGCTGGCCTACAGCGAAATGATCGCGGAGAAGATCCGCACCGCGTCGCGGGCGAAGCTTGCCGCCCACACGCCGATGACCGCGCCTGCGACCCTGAAGGCCGGTCCGTTACTCAGCTCGGAAAAACTGCTGGTGATTGGGGCGTCAACCGGAGGAACAGAGGCAATTCGCCATGTACTCCAGCCATTGCCGCTCTCAAGTCCGGGTATTCTGATTACTCAGCATATGCCGCCAGGCTTTACCCGTTCGTTCGCCGAACGCCTGAACAAGCTGTGCCAGATCAGCGTGAAAGAGGCGGAAGACGGCGAGCGCGTGCTCCCGGGACATGCCTATATCGCCCCGGGTGACAAGCATATGGAGCTGGCGCGCAGCGGCGCTAACTATCAAATCAAAATTCATGACGGACCGCCGGTCAACCGGCACCGTCCGTCGGTGGATGTGCTGTTTCATTCGGTGGCGAAACATGCGGGGCGCAACGCCGTGGGGGTGATCCTGACGGGGATGGGCAACGACGGTGCCGCCGGAATGCTTGCAATGCACCAGGCTGGCGCCTGGACGATTGCGCAGAATGAAGCAAGTTGTGTGGTGTTCGGCATGCCGCGCGAGGCCATCAATATGGGTGGCGTGAGCGAAGTGGTCGATCTTAGCCAGGTAAGCCAGCAGATGCTGGCGAAAATCAGTGCCGGACAGGCAATACGTATTTGACTCAGGAGTATTATTTTATGGCGGATAAAGAGCTTAAGTTTTTGGTTGTGGATGACTTTTCCACCATGCGTCGCATTGTGCGCAACCTGCTGAAAGAGCTGGGCTTCAACAACGTTGAAGAGGCAGAAGACGGCGTTGATGCGCTGAATAAACTGCAGGCTGGCGGGTTTGGTTTTGTGATCTCCGACTGGAACATGCCAAACATGGACGGTCTGGAACTGCTGAAAACCATTCGCGCCGATGCGGGAATGGCGTCCATGCCGGTTCTGATGGTCACAGCAGAAGCGAAAAAAGAGAACATCATTGCTGCGGCACAGGCGGGCGCAAGCGGCTATGTGGTGAAGCCATTCACCGCGGCAACCCTGGAAGAGAAGCTCGGTAAGATCTTCGAGAAACTCGGCATGTGAGGTGATGGAAATGTTGCAACCTTCTATGAAACCCGTTGAAGAACACTCGCCGAGCGATATCATCGTCCGCATCGGCAGCCTGACGCGCATGCTGCGTGACAGCCTGCGCGAGCTGGGTCTGGATCAGGCGATTGCGGAAGCGGCGGAAGCGATTCCCGATGCCCGCGATCGTCTGGACTACGTTGTGCAGATGACCGCGCAGGCTGCTGAGCGTGCGCTGAACAGCGTTGAAGCGTCTCAGCCGCACCAGGATGCGATGGAAAAAGGGGCGAAAGCGCTAAGCAAACGCTGGGATGAGTGGTTTGAGAATCCTATCGAGCTGGCGGATGCCCGCGAGCTGGTGACCGATACCCGCCAGTACCTGGGCGATGTTCCGGGCCACACCAGCTTCACCAACGCCCAGCTGCTGGACATCATGATGGCGCAGGATTTCCAGGACCTGACCGGTCAGGTGATCAAGCGCATGATGGACGTTATCCAGGAGATTGAGCGTCAGCTGCTGATGGTGCTGCTGGAGAACATCCCGGAACCGGCCGCCCGTCCAAAACGCGAGAACGAAAGCCTGCTCAATGGCCCACAGCTCGACGCCAGCAAGGCGGGCGTGGTGGCAAGCCAGGATCAGGTGGACGACCTGCTGGACAGCCTCGGCTTCTGATTGTCTATTCCGCCTCAGGGGGTACGCCGCCTGAGGCGGTTTACGATAAAATCACCGAAAAGAGCCCGAATAAACGGGCTTTTCCCGCCATTGGATTTCCGCTGCGCTGGCATGATACCCGTGACGTAATGGGCTGAGCATGCACTGTGGCAGAAGAGAACGACGACAAAACGGAAGCCCCCACACCCCACCGACTTGAAAAGGCGCGTGAGGAAGGGCAGATCCCCCGATCCCGAGAATTGACCTCCCTGCTGATCCTTATCGTGGGCGTGTGCATTATCTGGTGGGGCGGGGAGTCGCTCGCCCGCAAGCTGGCGGGAATGCTGTCAACCGGCTTACGTTTTGACCACAGCATGGTCAACGATCCGAATCTGATCCTCAGCCAGATTATCCAGCTGATTAAAGGGGCCATGGTCGCGCTGTTGCCCCTGATAACCGGGGTCGTGCTGGTCGCGCTGGTCTCTCCGGTGATGCTCGGCGGTCTCGTTTTTAGCGGCAAATCGCTGCAGCCGAAATTTTCCAAACTCAACCCGCTGCCGGGCATTGCGAAAATGTTCTCTGCCCAGACCGGGGCCGAGCTGCTCAAAGCCATTCTCAAATCGGCGCTGATGGGCAGCTCCGCGGGGTTTTACCTCTGGCACCACTGGCCGGAAATGATGCGCCTGATCGGCGAATCGCCTCTTACCGCCATGAGCAACGCCCTGAATCTGGTCGGCCTCTGCGCGCTGCTGGTGGTGCTCAGCATTATCCCGATGGTGGGTTTTGACGTCATCTTCCAGCTGTACACCCACTTCAAAAAGCTGCGCATGTCGCGTCAGGATATTCGCGACGAGTATAAGCAGATGGAAGGTGACCCGCACGTGAAGGGGCGCATCCGCCAGATGCAGCGTGCCGCCGCCCGTCGCCGCATGATGGAGGATGTGCCGAAGGCCGACGTCATCGTCACCAACCCGACACACTACTCCGTCGCGCTGCGCTACGACGAAAACAAAATGAGCGCGCCGAAAGTCGTCGCGAAAGGGGCGGGACTGATCGCCCTGCGTATCCGGGAAATCGGCACAGAGCACCGGGTGCCGATCCTGGAAGCCCCTCCGCTGGCGCGTGCCCTTTACCGCCATGCGGATATTGGACAACAGATCCCGGGACAACTCTACGCCGCCGTGGCGGAAGTGCTGGCCTGGGTATGGCAGCTGAAGCGCTGGCGTCTGGCCGGCGGTCAGCGGCCCGTCAAACCTGAGAACCTTCCGGTGCCTGCCGCGCTGGATTTTATGAACGAGAAGGACACTGATGGCTAATCTGGTGGCAATGTTGCGCCTGCCCGGCAACCTGAAATCGACCCAATGGCAGATCCTTGCCGGGCCGATTCTGATCCTGCTAATTCTGTCGATGATGGTACTGCCGCTCCCGGCGTTCATCCTCGATCTGCTTTTCACATTCAACATCGCGCTGTCCATTATGGTGCTGCTGGTGGCGATGTTCACCCAGCGTACCCTGGAGTTCGCCGCATTCCCGACCATTCTGCTGTTTACCACCCTGCTGAGGCTGGCGCTGAACGTGGCGTCCACGCGTATCATCCTGATGGAAGGGCACACCGGGGCGGCAGCGGCGGGTAAAGTGGTGGAGGCGTTCGGCCACTTCCTCGTAGGCGGCAATTTCGCTATCGGTATCGTGGTGTTCGTTATCCTCGTTATTATCAACTTTATGGTTATCACCAAAGGTGCAGGGCGTATCGCGGAAGTGGGCGCGCGCTTCGTGCTGGACGGGATGCCGGGTAAGCAGATGGCGATCGACGCCGACCTGAACGCCGGTCTTATCGCCGAAGATGAAGCCAAAAAGCGCCGTGCGGAAGTGACGCAGGAAGCCGACTTCTACGGCTCCATGGACGGTGCGAGCAAGTTTGTGCGCGGTGACGCCATCGCGGGCATTCTGATCATGGTGATTAACGTGGTCGGCGGCCTGCTGGTGGGGGTTCTGCAGCACGGGATGGACATGGGCCACGCGGCGGAAAGCTATACGCTGCTGACCATTGGTGACGGTCTGGTCGCGCAGATCCCGGCGCTGGTGATCTCCACGGCGGCGGGCGTGATTGTCACCCGCGTGAGCACCGATCAGGACGTTGGCGAGCAGATGGTTGGCCAGCTGTTCAGCAACCCGCGCGTGATGCTGCTGGCCGCTGCCGTTCTGGGCCTGCTCGGCCTGGTGCCGGGCATGCCAAACCTTGTCTTCCTGCTGTTTACGGCGGCGCTGCTGGGGCTGGCCTGGTGGATGCGCGGCCGTGAAATTAAACCGGCAGCGGAGCCTGTTCCGGTCAAAATGCCGGAGAATAACCAGGCCGTTGAAGCGACCTGGAACGACGTTCAGCTGGAAGACTCCCTGGGGATGGAGGTGGGGTATCGCCTGATCCCGATGGTCGATTTCCAGCAGGACGGCGAGCTGCTTGGCCGTATCCGCAGTATCCGTAAGAAATTCGCCCAGGACATGGGCTTCCTGCCGCCGGTGGTGCACATCCGCGACAATATGGACCTGCCGCCCGCGCGCTATCGCATCCTGATGAAAGGCGTGGAAATCGGCAGCGGTGATGCCTATCCGGGACGCTGGCTGGCGATTAACCCCGGCACCGCAGCAGGCACGCTGCCGGGCGAGCAAACTGTCGATCCGGCCTTTGGTCTGGCCGCGATCTGGATTGAAAGCGCCCTGAAAGAGCAGGCGCAGATCCAGGGCTATACGGTAGTTGAAGCCAGTACCGTGGTGGCGACCCATCTTAATCACCTGATCGGGCAATTCTCGGCCGAGCTGTTTGGCCGCCAGGAAGCGCAGCAGCTGCTGGACCGCGTCACGCAGGAGATGCCGAAGCTGACGGAAGATCTGGTCCCGGGCGTGCTGACCTTAACCACGCTGCATAAGGTGCTGCAAAACCTGCTCGACGAGAAGGTGCCGATCCGCGATATGCGCACCATCCTGGAAACCCTTGCCGAGCACGCGCCGATACAAAGCGATCCGCACGAGCTGACGGCGGTGGTGCGCGTGGCGCTGGGGCGGGCGATCACCCAGCAGTGGTTCCCGGGAACCGGAGAGGTGCAGGTGATTGGCCTCGATACGCCGCTTGAACGTCTGCTGCTGCAGGCTCTGCAGGGCGGGGGCGGCCTGGAGCCGGGCCTGGCGGACCGTCTGCTGGCGCAAACGCAGGAGGCGCTGGCGCGTCAGGAGATGCTGGGCGCGCCGCCGGTGCTGCTGGTGAACCATGCGCTGCGTCCGCTGCTGTCGCGCTTCCTGCGCCGCAGCCTGAGCCAGCTGGTCGTGCTGTCAAACCTGGAGCTGTCGGATAACCGCCATATCCGCATGACCGCGACGATTGGAGGGAAATAATGGGTAAATGGCTCTGGATTTTACTCATTCCGCTGGCGGCGCAGGCCGGTGGCGAGGGCTCCTGGCAGGCAAGCAGCATGGGGGTTACCCTCAGCAACAGGGGCGTTGCCATGTCCTCTAATCCGCTGTCGCCTTCTGAGGGCGTATCCGGCCTGATGGGGCTGGTGGTCTGGAACTACCGGCTGATCGGCCCGACGCCTGCGGGATTGCGGGTACGCCTCTGCTCTCAGACGCGCTGTACGGAGATCGACGGTGAAAATGGCACAACGCAGGCGTTCAACGGCGTGCCGGCTGTTGAACCTTTGCGTTTCATCTGGGAAGTGCCGGGCGGGGGGCGTTTGATCCCGGCGCTGAAGGTGCAGAGTAATTCCGTCATCGTGAACTACCGCTGACGGTTGCATTTTCAGGACGGCAAACAAACAAAACCCGGCGAGTGCCGGGTTTTTTGTGTTACATACGTTCTACGGTTTCGATACCCAGGGTATCCAGACCCAGCTTCAGGGTCTTCGCCGTCAGCTGCGCCAGCTTCAGGCGGCTGTTGCGCACCGATTCATTCTCCGCAGAGAGTATAGGGCAGTGCTCGTAGAAGCCGGAGAACAGACCCGCCAGATCGTACAGGTATGCACACATGACGTGCGGCGTGCCGTCACGTGCAACCACGGTCAGCGTCTCTTCGAACTGCAGCAGACGCGCGGCCAGCTGGGCTTCACGATCTTCCGTGATGGTCACGGTGGCGTTCGCCAGCACGCTTTCATCGATATTGGCTTTGCGGAATACCGAGAGCACGCGGGTGTAGGCGTACTGCATGTACGGCGCGGTGTTGCCTTCAAACGCCAGCATGTTGTCCCAGTCGAAGATATAGTCGGTGGTGCGGTTCTTGGAGAGATCCGCGTATTTCACGGCACCGATACCCACGGCGTTAGCCAGCTTTTCCAGCTCGTCGGCAGGCATGTCCGGGTTCTTCTCGGCCACCAGGCGACGGGCACGTTCCAGCGCTTCGTCCAGCAGGTCGGACAGCTTCACGGTCCCGCCCGCGCGGGTTTTGAACGGCTTGCCGTCTTTACCCAGCATCATGCCGAACATGTGGTGTTCCAGCGGAACGCAATCCGGCACGTATCCTGCTTTACGCACGATGGTCCACGCCTGCATCAGGTGCTGGTGCTGGCGGGAGTCGATGTAGTACAGCACGCGGTCGGCATGCAGCGTTTCGTAACGGTATTTCGCACAGGCGATATCGGTGGTGGTGTAGAGGTAGCCGCCATCCTTCTTCTGGATGATCACGCCCATCGGTTCGCCTTCCTTGTTTTTGTACTCATCAAGGAACACAACCGTTGCGCCTTCGCTCTCAACCGCCAGGTTTTTCGCTTTCAGGTCCGCCACAATGCCCGGCAGCATTGGGTTGTACAGGCTTTCACCCATCACGTCGTCACGGGTGAGGGTGACGTTCAGGCGGTTATAGGTCAGCTGGTTCTGAGACATGGTGATGTCGACCAGCTTGCGCCACATCTCGAGGAAGTATGGGTCGCCGCCCTGCAGTTTTACCACGTAGCTGCGCGCGCGCTCGGCGAAGGCTTCGTCTTCGTCGTAGTGTTTTTTGGCTTCGCGATAGAAACCTTCCAGGTCCGCCAGCGCCATTTCGCCCGCGTTTTCCTGCTGCTGTTTTTCCAGGTAAGCAATCAGCATGCCGAACTGGGTACCCCAGTCGCCCACGTGGTTCGCGCGGATCACCTTGTGGCCGAGGAACTCGAGCGTGCGCACCGCGGCATCACCGATGATGGTGGAGCGCAGGTGGCCTACGTGCATCTCTTTCGCCACGTTCGGCGCAGAGTAGTCGATCACCACGGTCTGCGCTTCCGGCTGGGAAACGCCCAGACGGTCAGACTTCAGCGCCGCGTCAACGTGGCTTGCCAGGAATGCAGGCTCAAGGAAGATGTTGATAAAGCCCGGGCCGGCGATTTCGGTTTTGCTGGCAATGCCGGAAAGATCCAGATGCGTCAGTACCTGCTCAGCGAGCTGTCGCGGCGGCATGCCCAGTTTTTTAGCCACTGCCATCACGCCGTTAGCCTGATAGTCGCCAAACTGTACTTTTGCTGACTGACGAACCTGCGGTTCGCAATCCGCAGGCGCACCTGCGGCAATCAGTGCCTGACTGACTTTTTCGGAGAGAAGAGCCTGAATATTCACCTGGATACCTTACTTTTTTGATGCGGGCTCACAACCACCCGCGCCAGTTAGAGAATTTAGGGCGGGAGTATACTGCAAATGCCCTCTGGCGTCAGCATCGCGGGGCCTGAAGATTGCTCAGAATCCAGGCGGTGAAGGCGTGCATAATCATGCAGTCGCAAAAAGCCGGATTCTGCGGTTGGTCAAAACAGGGCAACAGAGTAAATTAGCGGCTTTGCGAGACGAAAAGAGAGTGATTTATGGCGAACTGGCAATCCATTGACGAACTGCATGATATTTCCGCAGATTTACCGCGCTTCACCCAGGCGTTCACAGAACTTGCCACCCGTCTGGGTCTGGATATCGCACCGCTTGAGGCCGATCACATCTCTTTGCGCTGTCACCAGAATGCTACCGCCGAGCGCTGGCGTCGCGGGTTCGAGCAGTGCGGCGAGCTGCTGTCCGAGAACGTGATTAATGGTCGCCCCATCTGCCTGTTCAGGCTGCGCGAGCCGGTGAACGTAGCCCACTGGCAATTCACCGTGGTGGAACTGCCGTGGCCGGGCGAGAAGCGCTATCCGCACGAAGGCTGGGAACATATCGAAATTGTCCTGCCGGGCGAGCCGGAGACGTTGAACGCGCGCGCGCTGGCCCTGCTCTCAGACGAAGGCTTAAGCAAGCCGGGGATTTTCGTGAAGACCAGCGCTCCCAAAGGCGAGCGCGAGCGGTTACCTAACCCGACGCTGGCCGTCACGGACGGGCAGGTCACGGTGAAGTTTCATCCGTGGACCATTGAGCAGATTGTTGCCAGCGAAGCGTAAGAGATGTGAGTTTGCGCGGGGAATGAAAGCGGACCGCGTGTCATGATGGTTCGTTTAGTGGGATTTCAGGAGGATTAAATGGCGCTGCTGGAGATTTGTTGTTACAGCGTAGAGTGTGCCGTGACCGCGCAAAAACGCGGGGCTGACCGTATCGAACTGTGCGCGGCACCCAAAGAGGGCGGGCTGACGCCTTCTTACGGCGTGCTGAGGGCCGCCCGTCAGGCCGTCACGATCCCCGTTCACCCGATTATTCGCCCGCGCGGCGGTGATTTTTGTTACACGGCGGGCGAGTTCGGTGCCATGCTTGATGATATCGCGCTCGTTCGGGATCTGGGGTTTCCGGGGCTGGTGACCGGCCTGCTGGATGAGGACGGCAATATCGATCTTCCGCGCATGCGCCAGATTATGCGCGCCGCCCAGGGGCTGGCCGTCACTTTTCATCGCGCATTTGATATGTGTAAAGATCCGCTTCAGGCCATTGAAACGCTTGGAGAACTTGGCGTGGCGCGCGTTCTGACATCGGGCCAACAGGCGTCCGCTGAAAAAGGACTGCAATTAATTACGGAACTAAAAGCACATTCCGGTGTTCCAATAATAATGGCGGGTGCGGGAGTCCGCGCCAGCAATCTGGAACGGTTTTTAAACGCAGGGGTAGAAGAGCTGCACAGCTCCGCGGGGAAATGGATACCTTCGCCCATGCGCTATCGCAATACAGGGTTGTCAATGTCGACGGATGCTGAAGCGGATGAGTATTCACGCTACGGCGTAGAGGGAGAGTCGGTTGCGGAAATGAAGTCGCTGATTGAGCGCTATCACGTGTAGCAACGTACCGATTTTTACCGCGCATCATGTCGCCCAATATGATGCTTGCTTGTACCAGGCCCCTGCAATTTCAACAGGGGCCTTTTTTTCTCCTTCATATTTCAAGCCGCAGCCGCGCTGGCCGCCTTGCTGCAACTTGAACTATTTTGGAGAAAACGAGTTGAGAGTAGGCCGGGTAAGGCGTAGCCGCCACCCGGCAAAAGGCTACGGCTTGGTCGCAATCAACACCGCACGCATCGGGGCCGGATAGCCTTCGATGGTTTTGCTGTGGTCGGCCGGGTCGAGGAACTGCTCCAGCGATTCGGTGATCATCCAGTCGGTGCGGCGCTGCTCCTCGAGTGACGTCACGCTGACGTCGGCAATCCGCACGTCCACAAAGCCGCACTTCTCCAGCCAGTTCTTCAGCGCCAGCGCGGAAGGGATGAAGTAAACGTTGCGCATCTGCGCGTAGCGATCGCCCGGCACCAGAACGGCGTGCTCATCGCCCTCAATCACCAGCGTTTCCAGCACCAGCTCGCCGCCGCTGACCAGCTGATCCTTCAGCTGCCACAGGTGCTCAAGCGGGGAGCGACGGTGATACAGCACGCCCATAGAGAAGACGGTATCAAACGCCTTCAGGGCCGGGAGCTGCTCAATACCCAGCGGCAGCAGGTGCGCGCGCTGGTCGTTACCCAGCAGCTTGCGCACCGCTTCAAACTGGCACAGGAACAGCTGCATCGGGTCGATGCCGACCGCCAGATGCGCGCCCGCGCCAATCATGCGCCACATGTGGTAACCGCTGCCGCAGCCCACGTCCAGAATGGTGCGACCGGTCAAATCGGACAGATGAGGCAGAACGCGATCCCATTTCCAGTCCGAGCGCCATTCGGTGTTGATATTCACCCCGTAGAGCGAGAACGGCCCTTTGCGCCACGGCATCAGGTTACGCATCAGCGTTTCGATGCGGTTGATCTGCCCGGCCGGGAGCGCTTCTTCGCTCTCGGCGGTGACGCTGTGCAGAAGATCCAGACGATGCGGGGTCAGCTCCGGCAGATACTCCACCGCATTTGACCACTGCTTTAACAGGCCGTGCTGCTGATCGCGCTGCCAGGCGGCAATCTGCGCGGGCAGGGTTTCCAGCCAGTGGGAGAGGTGGTTTTTGGCAATCAGCTGATAGAAGTTGCTGAATTCGATCATGCCGCGTCCCCCGCCTTCAGCGCCACCAGAGAGCCAAAGTTAAAGCACTGGAACCACAGCTCGCTGTGCTCAAACCCGGCTTTGCTCAGGCGCGCCTTGTGGGTTTCCACGGAATCCGTCAGCATCACGTTTTCGAGCATGCTGCGCTTCTGGCTGATCTCCAGCTCGCTGTAGCCGTTCGCCCGCTTGAAGTCGTGGTGCATGTTGAACAGCAGTTCGCCAACCTCGTCATCTTCAAAGCTGAATTTCTCTGAGAGCACCAGCGCGCCGCCGGGGTTCAGCCCCTGATAAATTTTGTCCAGCAGCAGCTGGCGGTCTTCCGGCACCAGGAACTGCAGGGTGAAATTCAGCACCACCATCGACGCGTTGTGAATCTCGATCTCGCGAATATCGCCTTCCACCACGTCCACCGGAACAGGGGCTTTATAGGCGTCAATATGGCGACGGCAGCGCTCAACCATCGCCGGGGAGTTATCGACGGCAATGATGCGGCAGCCTTCGTGGTGAATATTACGACGAACCGACAGCGTTGCCGCGCCGAGCGAGCAGCCCAGGTCATAGACCTGCGTGCCGGGTTGAACGAAGCGCTCAGCCAGCATGCCGATCATAGAGATAATATTGGAGTAACCGGGAACAGAGCGCTGGATCATATCCGGGAAGACTTCGGCTACCCGTTCATCGAAGGTCCAGTCGCCCAGGCTGGCGATAGGCGCGGAAAAAAGCGTGTCGCGATCTGACATAACGTAAAAATCCGGGAAAAATAAAGTGGCGTATTGTGCGCTAATGAAGGGAGAAAACCAACTCCCACGGCATATACCAGAGGTTAGCCAGCACCATCAGCAAAAGCGAACACCAGGTCGCGCTCATGCCGGAACGACGCCAGCGGATTAACCGATGGTGAAAGCCGTAATAATGCATCAGGCGGCCAGCGATAAGAAGCAGGCCACAGAGGTGCACCATCCAGGTTTCTGCGCCATTCATCTCCATAAACAGCAGCAGGATTAAGGCTGCGGGGATATATTCGACCGCGTTGCCGTGAATGCGGATAGCGCTTTGCAGCTCTGAAAATCCGCCGTCACCGTAAGCGACGCGGTAGAGCGTTCTGAGGCGCACAACATCAAATGAAAACTTAATCAGCAGTAATGCACCTAACACCGCATACAGCGCGCTGACCATACAAACTCCCTGTTTTTGGCAGATGGCACTTCACTATGATAGGGGGTGATATCAGAAAAGAGAAGATTGTTGTGGGATGGCAGGGGCGCTGCCCACGGACGGCACCGCGGCCTGCAAGGCCTGCCACAGAGCATCGACCAGTTCGGGCGCCTGGGCGATATCCGGCGTGTGCAAAAAGAGATACGGCGTGGTGGCGTGTTCCCATTTCGCTAATGTTTGCAGCCAGACGGCGAACATCGCCTGATTTTGCTGCATGTTATCGCTGCCGATAAACCTGACCATCGGGTTCTGCGCGGTCACAACGGCGTGGACCGGCACCTTCGGTTTTTTACGCTGCGCTTCAACGATGGCTTCGCTGTGGGGAACAGCGCTGTGCACCGGGCGGCTATCAAGGATAACGCGGTTAACGGCACGCTCACGCAGGCCGCGGTTGAGCGCTTTTTCTGCTTCGCCCTTCGCAAAAAATTCAGCATGCCTGACCTCCACGCCGTAGGTAAACTCGCGGGGCAGGGCATCCAGGAACTGCCAGAGCGCGGGCAAATCGCGCGGGCCAAACGTGGCGGGTAGCTGGATCCAGTACTGACCGATGCGGTTCGCCAGCGGCGACATGCGCGCAAAAAATTCTTCGGTCAAATCTCCGCAGTTACGCAGCGCGGCGTTATGGGAAATGGTCGCCGGGAACTTGAAGCAGAAGCGGAAATCGTCCGTCGTTTGCGCCCGCCAGCGTTCGACAATCTCGGCTTTGGGCAGCGCGTACAGGGTGGTATTACCCTCGACACAGTTGAAGTGTCGGGCATACTCCTCAAGGCTGGTGATGCCCAGGCGCACCCATTTCGGGTGCGCCCACTGGGGAAGGCCCACGTACATCATAGCGCGCGGACAATCTCATCCGTGCTGCGCACGCGGCCGATGCGCGGGAAGATATGGGTCATGCTGCCCTGATGCTGTTCCGCGGAGGCCGCGCTGCAGGCATCTTCGGCAATCACCAGATTAAAGCCCAACTCCCACGCGTTGCGGGCGGTAGACTCCACGCCGATGTTGGTGGAAATGCCGCACAGAATGATGGTGTCGATACCGCGACGGCGGAGCTGTAATTCCAGATCGGTTCCGTAGAAGGCGCCCCACTGGCGTTTCGTCACTTCGATGTCGCTGTCGCGTTTACCGAGTGCGGCCGGGTACGTCCACCAGTTTTCCGGCAGGGCATGGGCAGGCGCCTGGGCGTCCACGGGCTGTTTTAACGCCTCGGCGAAATCCGCAGACCAGCCGACGCGCACCATGACAACAGGCGCACCGTTGGCACGACAGGTTTCCGCCAGGCGAGCGGCGCGGCTAACCACGTCAGCCGCGGTATGAGGGCCGCCGGCAAAGGGCAGAATGCCTTCCTGTAAATCAATCACGACAAGCGCGGTTTTACTGGCATCAAGTGTTAACATCGTTACTCCCGTTAAATGAATCACTTCCGGACACCATACGATGTGATGGCCTGTTCCTGGGCGGATAATTTTGTTAATTTTTGTGAGAATACGCAATAAGCGTGCAGCAAACGAGCGTCAGAGCGCGCTTCACTCTTATCGTCCGGCGGAATTTCCAGTATAATAGCCGCCTTTTTTCATCCAGTTGTGACATACAGAAAGCTGCGACATAGTAGCCTGCATACCAGGCGACATTTAGCCTGCGGCTAATTAAGGGATATCTCATGCGTACAGAATATTGCGGGCAGCTGCGTCAGTCCCACGTCGGACAGCAGGTGACCCTGTGTGGTTGGGTCAATCGTCGTCGTGATCTTGGTAGCCTTATCTTCATCGATATGCGCGACCGCGAAGGTATCGTTCAGGTGTTCTTCGATCCAGACCGCGCAGATGCGTTGAAGCTGGCCTCTGAACTGCGTAATGAGTTCTGCATTCAGGTCACCGGCACCGTGCGTGCGCGTGACGAGAAAAACGTTAACGCCGACATGGCGACGGGCGCCATTGAAGTGCTGGCGTCCGATCTGGTTATCATCAACCGTGCAGAAGCGCTGCCGCTGGACTCCAACCACGTCAACACCGAAGAAGCGCGTCTGAAATACCGCTACCTGGATCTGCGTCGCCCGGAAATGGCTCAGCGCCTGAAAACCCGCGCGAAAATCACCAGCCTGGTGCGTCGCTTTATGGATGACCACGGTTTCCTCGATATCGAAACCCCGATGCTGACCAAAGCCACGCCGGAAGGCGCGCGCGATTACCTGGTCCCATCCCGCGTCCATAAAGGCAAATTCTACGCGCTGCCGCAGTCTCCACAGCTGTTCAAACAGCTGCTGATGATGTCCGGCTTCGATCGCTACTATCAAATCGTTAAGTGCTTCCGCGACGAGGACCTGCGCGCTGACCGCCAGCCAGAATTTACCCAGATTGATGTGGAAACCTCCTTCATGACCGCCGAGCAGGTGCGTGAGGTGATGGAAGCGCTGGTGCGCAGCCTGTGGAACGACGTGAAAGGCGTCGAGCTGGGCGATTTCCCGATCATGACCTTCGCCGAAGCCGAGCGTCGCTACGGCTCCGACAAACCAGACCTGCGTAACCCGATGGAGCTGGTGGACGTAGCAGACCTGGTGAAAGCCGTTGAGTTTGCCGTGTTTGCGGGCCCGGCTAACGATCCGAAAGGCCGCGTGGCGGCCCTGCGCGTGCCGGGCGGTGCAGCCCTGAGCCGCAAGCAGATCGACGACTACGGCAACTTCATCAAGATCTACGGCGCGAAAGGTCTGGCCTATATTAAAGTGACCGAGCGTGCGAAAGGTCTGGAAGGCATTACCAGCCCGGTTGCGAAATTCCTGAACGCAGAGATCGTGGAAGCCATCCTTGAGCGCACCGGCGCGCAGGACGGCGACATGATCTTCTTCGGCGCGGACAACAAGAAGGTCGTTGCCGATGCGATGGGCGCGCTGCGTCTGAAGCTCGGCAAAGATCTGAGCCTGACCGACGAAACCAAATGGGCGCCGCTGTGGGTTATCGACTTCCCGATGTTTGAAGACGACGGCGAAGGCGGCCTGACCGCGATGCACCACCCGTTCACCTCGCCAAAAGAGATGACGGCGGCAGAGCTGAAAGCGTCTCCGGAAGAAGCGGTTGCGAATGCTTACGACATGGTGATTAACGGCTACGAAGTAGGCGGCGGTTCCGTGCGTATTCACAGCGGTGAAATGCAGCAGACCGTGTTCGGTATCCTGGGCATCAACGAGCAGGAGCAGCGCGAGAAGTTCGGCTTCCTGCTGGACGCCCTGAAATACGGTACGCCGCCGCATGCGGGTCTGGCGTTCGGCCTTGACCGTCTGACCATGCTGCTGACCGGCACCGATAACATCCGTGACGTTATCGCCTTCCCGAAAACCACTGCCGCAGCGTGTCTGATGACCGAAGCGCCAAGCTTTGCCAACCCGGCCGCTCTGGCCGAGCTGGGCATTGAAGTGGTGAAGAAGGAAGAGAAAAACTGATATGACATATAAGCTCCCCGTTTCGGTCCTGGTGGTCATTTATGCAGAAGACACGAAGCGGGTGCTGATGTTGCAGCGGCGCGATGACCCTGAATTCTGGCAGTCGGTTACCGGCAGTCTGGAGGAGGGGGAGACCGCGCCGCAGGCCGCCGCGCGTGAAGTAAAGGAAGAGGTCGCCATTGACGTTGCCCGCGAGCAACTGACCCTGAAGGACTGTCAGCGCACGGTGGAGTTTGAAATTTTTAGCCATTTACGTCATCGCTACGCGCCGGGTACCGAGCGCAATACGGAGTCGTGGTTCTGTCTCGCGCTCCCCCATGAACGGGAGATCGTGTTTACCGAACACCTGACCTACCGCTGGGTGAATGCGGCGGACGCCGCCGCACTGACCAAGTCGTGGAGCAACCGGCAGGCGATTGAAGAATTTGTAATTAACGCTGCCTGAGAAGGCGCGATTTTTGGAGAACTTTTTATGGCAGGTCATAGTAAGTGGGCCAACACCAAACACCGTAAAGCGGCACAGGATGCCAAACGCGGTAAAATCTTTACCAAAATCATTCGCGAGCTGGTGACAGCAGCGCGTCTGGGCGGCGGCGACCCGGCGTCTAACCCGCGTCTGCGCGCGGCGGTGGATAAAGCGCTGTCTAACAACATGACGCGTGACACCCTGAACCGTGCCATCGCACGCGGCGTGGGCGGTGATGAAGACGCGAACATGGAAACCATTATTTATGAAGGTTACGGCCCTGGCGGTACGGCGGTGATGGTTGAGTGTCTGTCCGACAACCGTAACCGTACCGTTGCCGAAGTGCGTCACGCGTTCACCAAAACCGGTGGCAACCTGGGTACCGACGGTTCTGTAGCTTATCTGTTCAGCAAAAAAGGCGTCATCTCCTTCGAGAAGGGCGACGAAGATGCGATCATGGAAGCGGCGCTGGAAGCCGGTGCCGAAGACGTCGTGACCTTCGACGACGGTGCAATCGACGTCTACACCGCGTGGGAAGAGATGGGTGCCGTGCGCGATGCGCTGGAAGCCGCAGGTCTGAAAGCGGACAACGCTGAAGTCTCAATGATCCCGTCCACCAAAGCGGACATGGATGCGGAAACGGCACCGAAACTGCTGCGTCTGATCGACATGCTCGAAGACTGCGACGACGTGCAGGAAGTGTATCACAACGGTGAAATCTCTGATGAGGTTGCAGCGACTCTCTGATGAGAGCGTATAAGCCGTTTACGGGAGACGCGTGATGTCGATTATTCTCGGGATTGACCCAGGCTCACGCGTCACCGGTTATGGCGTTATCCGTCAGGTGGGACGCCAGTTAACCTACCTGGGCAGTGGCTGTATTCGCACTAAAGTCGACGATCTGCCGTCGCGCCTGAAGCTTATCTATGCGGGCGTGTCGGAGATCATCACCCAGTTTCAGCCGGACTATTTCGCCATCGAGCAGGTCTTTATGGCGAAAAACGCCGACTCGGCGCTCAAGCTCGGTCAGGCGCGCGGCGTCGCCATTGTCGCTGCGGTGAACCAGGATTTGCCGGTATTTGAATATGCGGCAAGGCAGGTCAAGCAGACGGTGGTGGGTATTGGTAGCGCGGAAAAAAGCCAGGTGCAGCACATGGTGCGTACCCTGCTGAAGCTTCCCGCGAACCCCCAGGCCGACGCCGCCGACGCGCTGGCGATTGCGATCACCCACTGCCACGTCAGCCAGAACGCGATGCAAATGAGCGAGTCGCGGCTCAATCTGGCGCGAGGCAGGTTACGATAATGACAAATCAGGCTGGATAAACATCCAGCCTTTTTTTATTATGTCGCAAGTCAAAAAATTTCCAGAACGCAGGAGCGTCACGTGATAGGCAGACTTAGAGGCATCATCATTGAAAAACAACCCCCGTTAGTGCTGCTGGAAGTGGGTGGCGTGGGCTATGAAGTCCATATGCCAATGACCTGCTTCTACGAGCTGCCGGACGCGGGCAAAGAGGCGATTGTCTTTACTCAGTTTGTGGTGCGTGAAGATGCTCAGCTGCTGTACGGCTTCAACAACAAACAGGAACGCACCCTGTTTCGCGAGCTAATTAAAACCAACGGCGTGGGGCCAAAGCTGGCGCTGGCGATCCTGTCCGGCATGTCTGCGCCACAGTTTGTGAATGCCGTTGAGCGTGAAGATCCTGCGGCGCTGATTAAGCTTCCTGGCATCGGCAAGAAAACGGCAGAGCGCCTGATTGTGGAGATGAAGGACCGCTTCAAAGGCCTGCATGGGGATCTGTTCACTCCGGCGGCCGATCTGGTGCTGACCTCGCCGGGTGCGCCTGCGACGGATGATGACGCCGAGCAGGAAGCGGTTGCCGCGCTGGTGGCGCTGGGCTATAAACCTCAGGAGGCGAGCCGTATGGTGAGCAAAATCGCCAAACCGGACGCCAGCAGTGAAACCCTGATTCGCGAAGCGCTGCGCGCTGCATTGTGAGGTAAAGGATGATTGAAGCAGACCGCCTGGTGTCGGCAGGCACAATTCAGGCAGAAGACGTGGTGGATCGCGCGATTCGCCCAAAGCTGCTTGATGAGTATATCGGCCAGCCGCAGGTTCGTTCCCAGATGGAGATTTTTATCCAGGCGGCAAAGCTGCGCGGCGATGCGCTCGATCACCTGCTGATTTTTGGCCCGCCGGGCTTAGGAAAAACCACCCTGGCAAATATCGTCGCCAATGAAATGGGCGTCAACCTGCGCACCACCTCCGGTCCGGTGCTGGAGAAGGCGGGCGATCTCGCGGCGATGCTGACCAACCTCGAGCCGCATGACGTGCTGTTTATCGATGAGATCCACCGCCTGTCACCGGTGGTGGAGGAAGTGCTCTATCCGGCGATGGAAGATTACCAGCTGGATATCATGATCGGCGAAGGGCCGGCCGCGCGCTCCATCAAGATCGATCTGCCGCCGTTTACCCTGATTGGCGCCACCACCCGCGCAGGATCGTTGACCTCTCCGCTGCGCGACCGTTTCGGTATCGTGCAGCGCCTCGAGTTTTACCAGGTAGCGGATCTCCAGCATATCGTTGGCCGAAGCGCCCGCTATATGGGGCTGGAAATGAGCGAAGAGGGCGCGTTTGAAGTAGCGAAGCGTTCCCGCGGTACGCCGCGTATCGCCAACCGCCTGCTGCGCCGCGTGCGTGACTTTGCCGAAGTGAAGCACGATGGCTCGATTTCCGCCGACATCGCCGCCCAGGCGCTGGATATGCTGAACGTCGATGCCGAAGGCTTTGACTATATGGACCGCAAGCTGCTGCTGGCGGTGCTGGATAAGTTCTTTGGCGGCCCGGTCGGGCTGGATAACCTGGCGGCGGCAATTGGGGAAGAGCGCGAGACAATTGAGGACGTGCTGGAGCCGTATCTGATCCAACAGGGCTTCCTGCAGCGCACGCCGCGTGGCCGTATGGCAACGGTGCGGGCGTGGAATCATTTCGGCATTACGCCACCGGCAATGCCGTAAATAATGCCGGGTGACGGCTACGCCTTACCCGGCCTACAATTTGGTCTTCGTAGCCCCGGTAAGCGAAGCGCCACCGGGGACATACCCGCTACTGCGCGGTCTTCTTCATCATGCTGAAGATAAACAGCACCGCCGCACTGAGCACCACGGACGGCCCCGCAGGCGTGTCGTAGAACGCCGAGAAGGTTAACCCCCCCGTTACCGCAATCATGCCGACAATCACGGCCACACCGGCCATCTGCTCAGGGGTACGGGCAAAACGACGCGCCGTAGCGGCAGGGATGATCAGCAGCGAGGTAATAATCAGCGCCCCGACAAACTTCATCGCCACGCCAATGGTTAACGCCGTCACCAGCATCAGCAGCAGCTTAACCCGCTGCAGCTTCACGCCGTCGACAAAGGCCAGGTCGGGGCTAACGGTCATTGCCAGCAGGTTACGCCACTGCCAGAGCAGAATAGCGAGTACCACCAGTACGCCAATGGCGATAGCGATAAGATCTTCCGGCGTCACGGCCAGCAGGTCACCGAAGAGGTAGGCCATCAGATCCACGCGGATGTTCGACATCAGGCTGACCACAACAAGGCTCAGCGACAGGGCGCTGTGCGCCATAATGCCAAGCAGCGTATCAATGGCGAGGTGAGGGCGCTTTTCGAGCCAAACCAGCCCGGCCGCCAGCAGCAGCGTGACGACAATGACCGCGTAGAACGGGTTAACGTTCAGCAGCAGGCCAAACGCCACGCCCAGCAGCGACGCGTGCGCCAGAGTATCGCCGAAGTAAGACATTCTGCGCCATACCACAAACGAGCCGAGCGGGCCCGCGGCGCAGGCAAGCATAATCCCGGCCAGCCAGCCGGGCAGTAACAGTTCAATCATGAGTGTCCGTTTCCCCGACGCAGTACGATTCGTCCCTGCAAATCATGGCGATGATTATGATGATGGCGGTAAATGCCGAGCTGCTCAGCGCCGCGAGGGCCGAACATAGAGATAAATTCCGGGTGCATTGACACCACTTCTGGCGTGCCGGAGCAGCAGATATGGTGGTTGAGACACAGCACTTCGTCGGTTTTGGCCATCACCAGATGGAGATCGTGGGACACCATCAGCACCGCGCAATCAAGCTCGCGACGCAGCTGGTCGATCAGGTCATAAAGCGCAACCTGTCCATTCACATCCACACCCTGAGTCGGCTCATCCAGCACCAGCAGCTGCGGGCTGCTGAGCAGGGCGCGGGCGAGCAAAACGCGCTGCGTTTCACCGCCGGACAGTTTTTGCAGCGGCGCATCGACAAGATGGCCCGCCTGCACGCGCTTCAGCGCGGGGAGAATATCCGCTTTCCGCGTGCCGGGGCGCAGGCGCAAAAAACGGCTGACCGTAAGCGGCAGCGTGGCGTCGAGGTGCAGTTTTTGCGGCACATAGCCGATACGCAGTTTTTCCTCGCGCTTGATCACACCTTCGTCGGGGGCGACCAGACCCAGCACAACGCGCACTAGCGTGGATTTGCCCGCGCCATTAGGGCCGAGCAGCGTCAGAATTTTTCCTGGCTTCAGATCGAGCGACACGTCAGAGAGGACGCGGCGCTGGCCAAATGAGACCGAAATATTTTCAAGAGAAACCAATGTCGTCATGTCATTTTAAGCTTGAAGAAGTCAACGAATGTTATAATATCACATTCCACGCATTCACTACGATGATTAGTCGCATTATGTTACATAAAAATACGCTTCTTTTCGCAGCATTATCCGCTGCCTTTTGGGGTACAACCGCACAAGATGTTAACGCTGCGGTTGTCGCTTCGCTTAAACCACTTGGCTTCATCGCGTCGGCCATTTCCGACGGGGTAACGGAAACCCAGGTCCTGCTCCCGGATGGGGCATCCGAGCATGACTATTCCCTGCGTCCGTCAGACGTAAAGCGCTTAAAAAACGCGGACTTAGTCGTCTGGATTGGTCCGGAAATGGAAGCGTTTATGCAGAAGTCAGCAAAACAGGTGGCGGGTGAAAAACAGGTTGCGATTGCCGAACTCCCCGGCGTGAAACCGTTGCTCATGAAAGGGGCGGATGACGACGGTGACGAACATGACCATCATGCTGCTGAGGGTGAAAAAGGTGATGGCGATCACCATCACGGCGAGTACAACATGCATCTTTGGTTATCCCCAGAGATAGCGCGGCTTTCAGCGGTTGCAATCCATGACAAATTAGTGGAACTTATGCCGCAAAGTCGAGCCAGGCTTGACGCCAACCTGAAGGATTTTGAGGCACAATTAGCCGCAACCGATAAGCAGGTGGGTAATGAGCTCGCACCGCTGAAAGGTAAAGGGTATTTCGTTTTTCATGACGCCTACGGCTATTACGAAAAACACTACGGTTTGACCCCGCTGGGGCACTTTACCGTCAACCCTGAAATTCAGCCTGGTGCGCAGCGTTTACATGAAATCAGAACACAGCTGGTTGAGCAAAAAGCGACATGCGTTTTTGCTGAGCCACAGTTCAGGCCAGCGGTCGTAGAAGCCGTGGCCAGGGGAACGTCCGTGCGCATGGGAACCCTTGACCCGCTAGGTACGAATATCCAGTTGAGCAAAGCGAGCTATTCGCAGTTCCTCAGCCAACTGGCGAACCAGTATGCGAGCTGCCTGAAAGGAGATTAACGAGGAAGTGAATACGTGCAACAGATAGCCCGCTCTGTCGCCCTGGCATTTAACAATCTGCCTCGACCCCACCGCGTTATGCTGGGGTCGCTTACAGTACTCACCTTAGCGGTCGCCGTCTGGCGGCCCTATGTTTACCACCCGAGTTCTGCCCCTATCATCAAAACCATTGAGCTTGAAAAGAGCGAAATCCGTTCTTTACTGCCTGAAGCCAGTGAGCCTATCGACCAGGCCGCTCAGGAAGATGAAGCCATCCCGCAGGATGAGCTGGACGATAAAACCGAGAACGAAGCGGGTATTCACGAATACGTGGTGTCTACCGGCGATACCCTGAGCAGCGTCCTGAACCAGTACGGCATCGACATGGGCAATATCAGCCAGCTGGCGGCGGCAGATAAAGATCTGCGTAACCTGAAAATCGGGCAGCAGCTCTCCTGGACATTAACGGCCGATGGGGATCTGCAGCGTCTGACCTGGGAAATGTCCCGCCGCGAAACCCGCACCTACGATCGCACTGCAAACGGTTTCAAGATGACCAGCGAAATGCAGAAGGGCGACTGGGTGAACAGCGTTCTGAAGGGCACCGTGGGCGCGAGCTTTGTCTCCAGCGCGCGCGATGCAGGCCTCACCAGCGCTGAAATCAGTTCGGTGATCAAAGCCATGCAGTGGCAGATGGATTTCCGCAAGCTGAAGAAGGGCGATGAGTTCTCCGTCCTGATGTCCCGCGAAATGCTGGACGGCAAGCGCGAGCAGAGCCAGCTGCTGGGCGTGCGTCTGCGCTCTGAGGGCAAAGATTACTACGCGATTCGTGCCGAAGACGGTAAGTTCTACGACCGCAGCGGTACGGGCCTTGCAAAAGGCTTCCTGCGCTTCCCAACGGCGAAACAGTTCCGCGTCTCCTCCAACTTTAACCCGCGTCGTCTGAACCCGGTCACCGGGCGCGTCGCGCCGCACCGTGGCGTGGACTTTGCTATGCCGCAGGGTACGCCGGTACTGGCGGTTGGGGATGGTGAAGTGGTGGTGGCCAAACGGAGCGGAGCCGCCGGATACTATGTAGCGGTACGTCATGGCCGTACCTACACGACCCGCTATATGCACCTGCGTAAGCTGCTGGTCAAACCGGGACAGAAGGTGAAGCGGGGCGACCGTATCGCGATCTCCGGCAATACCGGACGTTCTACCGGCCCGCACCTGCACTATGAAGTGTGGATCAACCAGCAGGCAGTCAACCCGCTGACGGCAAAACTGCCGCGCACCGAAGGCCTGACGGGTAAAGATCGTACTGATTATCTGGCGCAGGTGAAAGAGGTGATTCCGCAGCTGAGCCTGAACTAAGCCCTCTGTTTTTGTTAACAAAGCCGGCGCACACTGACGCCGGCTTTTTCTTTTGTGCGTGGACGGCTGCCTCGCTACACTATCTGAATAAAATTTTGCGTCATCAGACCCTGGATCCAGCATGGAAACTAAAAAAAACAATATTGAATACATTCCTGAGTTTGAAAAATCCTTCCGCCATCCGCGAAACTGGGGCGCCTGGCTTGGTGTTTACGCCTTTGCGGGGATGGCGTTACTGCCTGCCCCTGTCCGCGATCCTGTCCTGGGTAAAATTGGCCGCCTGGCCGGACGCTTAGGCAAGAGCGCCCGCCGTCGCGCGCAGATCAACCTCTACTACTGTTTTCCTGAAAAAAGCGACGCCGAGCGCGAGGCAATCATTGATGAGATGTATACCACCGCGCCGCAGGCCATGGCGATGATGGCGGAACTGGCGCTGAAGGGGCCGGATAAAATCGTCGATCGCGTTAACTGGAAAGGGTTGGACATCATCGAGGAGATGCGCCGCAATGACGAGAAAGTCATTTTCCTTGTCCCCCACGGCTGGGGGGTTGATATCCCGGCGATGCTGATGGCCTCTCAGGGCCAGAAAATGGCGGCGATGTTCCATAATCAGGGAAATAAAATCTACGATTTTGTCTGGAATACGGTGCGCCGCCGTTTTGGCGGACGCTTGCATGCGCGTAACGACGGCATTAAGCCCTTCATTCAGTCGGTTCGTCAGGGGTACTGGGGCTACTATCTGCCGGATCAGGACCACGGCCCTGAGCACAGCGAGTTTGTTGACTTCTTTGCGACCTATAAAGCGACGCTTCCCGCGATTGGCCGCCTGATGAAAGTCTGCCGTGCCCGCGTCATCCCGCTGTTCCCGGTCTATGACGGCAAAACGCATCGCCTGAGTATTGAGGTTCGTCCGCCGATGGACGATCTGCTTACCGCGGACGACCACACCATCGCGCGTCGAATGAACGAAGAGGTGGAGATCCTGGTGGGGCCGCATGCCGAACAGTACACGTGGATTCTGAAGCTGCTTAAAACGCGCAAACCGGGTGAAACAGAGCCCTATAAACGCAAAGAGCTTTATCCGCGGAAATAAAAAAACACCCCTCACCCTGTCCCTCTCCCCATAGGGGAGAGGGGATCGCAGATGTACCGGTATTATTCGACTGTGAGTACGCGGGTGGTGTTGGTTGAGCCGATGGTGCTCATCACATCGCCCTGGGTCACGATGACGATATCACCGGACACCAGATAGCCTTTGTCGCGCAGCAGGTTGACGGCATCGTGCGCGGCAGCTACGCCGTCATTGGTGCTGTCGAAGTGAACCGGCGTCACGCCGCGGTACAGCGCAGTCAGGTTGAGGGTACGTTCGTGACGTGACATGGCGAAGATCGGCAGACCGGAGCTGATACGCGAGGTCATCAGCGCGGTGCGGCCAGATTCGGTCATGGTGATGATCGCGGTAACGCCTTTAAGATGGTTTGCCGCGTACATTGCAGACATCGCAATCGCTTCTTCCACGTTGTCGAACTGCACGTCCAGACGGTGTTTTGAAACGTTGATGCTTGGGATCTTTTCAGCGCCCAGACAAACGCGCGCCATCGCGGCCACGGTTTCTGCCGGATACTGGCCCGCGGCGGTTTCCGCAGAGAGCATCACCGCATCGGTACCGTCCAGCACGGCGTTTGCCACGTCCATGACTTCTGCACGGGTTGGCATGGGGTTGGTGATCATCGATTCCATCATCTGAGTGGCGGTGATCACCGCGCGGTTCAGCTGACGCGCGCGACGAATCAGCGCTTTCTGGATGCCGACCAGCTCAGGGTCGCCAATCTCAACGCCCAGGTCACCGCGCGCAACCATCACCACGTCAGAGGCGAGGATCACGTCGTCCATGGCATCCTGATCGCAAACGGCTTCCGCGCGTTCAACTTTGGCGACGATTTTGGCATCGCAGCCTGCATCACGCGCCAGGCGACGGGCATAGTTCAGGTCTTCGCCGCAGCGCGGGAAGGAGACGGCCAGATAGTCAACGCCAATCTGCGCGGCAGTCACGATGTCCGCTTTGTCTTTATCGGTAAGCGCTTCGGCAGAGAGACCGCCACCCAGCTTGTTGATGCCCTTATTGTTGGAGAGCGGGCCGCCGACGGTCACTTCGGTGAACACTTTCATGCCCTGAACTTCCAGCACCTTCAGCTGCACGCGACCGTCGTCGAGCAGCAGGATATCGCCAGGCACCACGTCGGCCGGCAGGCCTTTATAGTCAATACCGACTTTCTCTTTATCGCCTTCGCCTTTGCCCAGGTTGGCATCCAGCAGGAATTTGTCGCCGATATTGAGGAAAACTTTACCCTCTTTAAAGGTCGATACGCGGATTTTTGGACCCTGCAAATCGCCGAGGATAGCAACGTGGCGGCCCAGTTTTGCTGCGATTTCACGCACTTTGTCGGCACGTAATTTATGGTCTTCTGGCGTACCGTGAGAGAAGTTCATGCGCACCACGTTGGCGCCGGCGGCGATAATTTTCTCAAGATTATTATCGCGATCGGTGGCCGGGCCTAAGGTGGTTACGATCTTGGTTCTGCGAAGCCTTCTGGACATGTAATACTCCGTTGACTGAAACAACTTTGGTGTTGCGTGAACATTGAATCGGCCTTCATCTGCTGCAAGGCAGCGGAGAGTGGGCCGAATGCCGTAAATCGTTACATCGTAATTATTGGTTACGTCTTCGTTATCAACTATCAGGGAACATCGCTCTTTATAAGCAATTCTTTATCAAAACGCGATTCCTTCAGCGCTTCCTTGACCCGCTTCAAGTTATCCCGGAATTTTGCCCCCCGACGTAAGGTAAAACCGGTTGCCAGCACGTCAATCACCGTAAGCTGCGCCAGACGTGAGACCATCGGCATATAAATGTCGGTGTCTTCCGGCACGTCGAGGGTGATCGCCAGCGTTGCCTCCCGCGCCAGTGGCGTGCCTGCCGTGGTGAGGGCAATGACCATGGCATCGTTTTCACGGGCCAGCTGGGCCAGCTCGACCTGACTCTTGGTGCGGCCGGTATGCGAAATCAGCACCACGACGTCATCTTCACTGCAATTCATACAGCTCATGCGTTGCAAGACAATGTCATCGGAATAAATTACCGGGACGTTGAAGCGGAAAAATTTGTTCATGGCGTCATGCGCCACGGCGGCCGACGACCCGAGACCAAAGAACGCAATCCGCTTGGCCTGGGTGAGGAGGTCCACCGCACGATTCACGGAAATCATGTCCAGAGACTGACGGACGTGGTCAAGCGAAGCCATAGCCGATTCAAAAATTTTCGCGGTATAGGCATCAACGCTGTCGTCTTCATCCACATTACGATTAACATAAGGGGTGCCGTTAGCCAGACTTTGTGCCAGATGCAGTTTAAAATCAGGAAAGCCGCGCGTTTCCAGACTGCGGCAAAAGCGATTAACGGTCGGTTCGCTCACACCCGCTTCCTGTGCCAGAGCGGCGATGCTTGAATGAATCGCCTGAGCGGGGGAGGCAAGAATGACCTCGGCCACTTTTCGCTCGGATTTGCTAAGGTGTTCCAGTTGAAACTGGATTTTTTCCAGCATGTTCATGTTAACGGGACGCTCATGGGTGTAAACGATTTCATAAATGGATGAAAGCGTGATTCGATTTAGCCGATATTACCCTTGTGGCTTCCATAAAGGGTAATATTCGACAAGATAATGTTGTTGTTTTTTTTCATAACTTGATCGGTGTCGGGTTTTGCTGTGACGCTGTTGCGCAAAGAAACGACGGTTGTTGCGTCATTGCGCCGTCGTAATCCTCCAGAGGGGGAAAAATCGCGGTATCGCACGCGACGATAAGCGCTAATGGTTTCGGGAATGACGTAAAAGCAGTACAGTGCATTGTAATAAAATTACAACGATACCTGGCAGAAGTACCAGGTGATCCAACTGAGGAGAATGACATGGCGGTAACGCAAACAGCCCAGGCATGTGACCTGGTCATTTTCGGCGCGAAAGGCGATCTTGCACGCCGAAAATTGCTGCCTTCCCTGTATCAACTGGAGAAAGCGGGCCAAATTCACCCGGATACCCGCATCCTGGGCGTAGGGCGCGCCGACTGGGACAAGGACGCTTATACCAAAGTCGTCCGCGAGGCGCTCGAAACTTTCATGAAGGAAAAAATTGATGAAAGTTTGTGGGATACCCTGAGCGGACGTCTTGATTTCTGCAACCTGGACGTCAATGACGTCAGCGCGTTTAGCCGCCTGGGCGCGATGCTGGACCAGAAAAATCGTGTCACCATTAACTATTTCGCCATGCCGCCAAGCACCTTTGGCGCCATCTGCAAAGGTCTCGGCGAAGCCAAACTGAACGCCAAACCGGCGCGCGTTGTGATGGAGAAACCGCTGGGTACCTCTCTGGCAACTTCGCGTGAAATCAACGACCAGGTGGGCGAGTTCTTTGAAGAGTGCCAGGTTTACCGTATCGACCACTATCTCGGTAAAGAGACGGTGCTGAACCTGCTGGCGCTGCGTTTTGCGAACTCCCTGTTCGTGAATAACTGGGACAACCGCACTATCGACCACGTGGAAATCACCGTGGCGGAAGAGGTGGGGATTGAAGGTCGCTGGGGTTACTTTGACCAGGCCGGTCAGATGCGCGACATGATCCAGAACCACCTGCTGCAAATTCTGTGCATGATTGCCATGTCTCCGCCGTCCGATCTGACGGCGGACAGCATCCGCGACGCCAAAGTGAAGGTGCTGAAGTCGCTGCGCCGCATCGACCGCTCCAACGTGCGCGAGAAGACCGTCCGCGGTCAGTACACCGCCGGGTTTGCGCAGGGCAAGAAAGTGCCTGGCTACCTGGAAGAAGAGGGCGCGAACAAGTCCAGCAATACCGAAACGTTCGTGGCGATCCGCGTGGATATCGACGACTGGCGCTGGGCGGGCGTGCCGTTTTACCTGCGTACCGGTAAACGTCTGCCGACCAAATGTTCCGAAGTTGTCGTCTACTTCAAAAACCCGGAACTGAACCTGTTCAAAGAGTCCTGGCAGGAGCTGCCGCAGAACAAACTGACCATTCGTCTGCAGCCGGACGAAGGCGTGGATATCCAGATCCTGAACAAAGTGCCGGGCCTGGATCATAAACACAACCTGCAGACCACCAAGCTGGATCTGAGCTACTCCGAAACCTTCAACCAGACGCACCTGGCCGATGCTTACGAGCGTCTGCTGCTGGAAACCATGCGCGGTATCCAGGCGCTGTTCGTGCGCCGCGATGAAGTGGAAGAGGCGTGGAAGTGGGTCGACTCCATCACCGAAGCCTGGGCTGCCGATCAGGATGCGCCAAAACCGTATCAGGCGGGTACCTGGGGGCCGGTCGCGTCGGTGGCAATGATCACCCGCGATGGCCGCTCCTGGAACGAGTTTGAGTAAGATAATCCGCTAGCCCGAAAGTGTTATTTTACCGGTAACATGATCTAACACAGCTAGTGGAATAATATTTAAATTTTAAGCTCCGCGTGGATTCACCCGCGGAGCTTTTTTTATTACACTGCCGGAAGTGATTTTGCCCCTGAGCTCCGGACAGCAAGCGTTTCAGCGTTGTTAACAACTGCCAGCGACTTTGTAAACTCCCGAGCCCGGACAGATAAATGAGAGGAGCTTTTATGAATCCGACATTGTTACGCGTAACACAGCGCATTATCGAGCGCTCGAAAGAGACCCGTTCGGCCTACCTCGCCCGGATTGAACAGGCGAAGACCAACACCGTACATCGCTCGCAGCTGGCCTGCGGGAACCTGGCGCACGGTTTCGCCGCCTGCCAGCCTGACGATAAAGCGTCGCTGAAAAGCATGTTGCGTAACAATATCGCCATCATTACCGCCTATAACGATATGCTCTCCGCGCACCAGCCCTATGAGGTCTACCCGGATATCATCCGTAAAGCGCTGCACAGCGTGAATGCGGTCGGCCAGGTGGCGGGTGGCGTACCCGCTATGTGCGACGGCGTGACGCAGGGGCAGGACGGTATGGAGCTCTCCCTGCTAAGCCGCGAAGTGATTGCCATGTCCGCGGCGGTGGGCCTGTCGCACAACATGTTTGATGGCGCGCTGTATCTCGGCGTGTGCGACAAAATTGTCCCGGGCCTGGTGATGGCGGCGCTGTCGTTTGGCCATCTGCCTGCGATCTTCGTGCCGTCAGGCCCCATGGCGAGCGGCCTGCCGAACAAAGAAAAGGTGCGTATCCGCCAGCTGTACGCGGAAGGGAAGGCAGACCGCCAGGCGCTGCTGGAGGCGGAAGCCGCGTCCTACCATGCGCCGGGAACCTGTACGTTCTACGGTACGGCCAACACCAACCAGATGGTGGTGGAGTTCATGGGGATGCAGCTTCCGGGCTCATCCTTTATCCAGCCTGACGCGCCGCTGCGCAAGGCGCTGACCGAGGCTGCGGCCCGTCAGGTGACGCGTCTGACCGGCAACGGCAACGAATGGATGCCGATGGGCAAAATGGTCGATGAAAAAGTCATCGTTAACGGGATTGTCGCCCTGCTGGCCACCGGCGGGTCGACCAACCACACCATGCACCTGGTGGCCATGGCGCGTGCGGCGGGCATTCTGATTAACTGGGATGATTTCTCCGAGATCTCATCCGTGGTGCCGCTGATGGCGCGCCTGTACCCGAACGGCCCGGCGGACATCAACCACTTCCAGGCCGCAGGCGGCGTACCGCTGCTGATGCGCGAGCTGCTGAAAGGCGGTTTGCTGCATGAAGACGTGAACACCGTGGCCGGCTTTGGCCTGCAGCGCTACACCCAGGAGCCGTGGCTGAACAACGGCGAGCTGGACTGGCGTGAGGGCGCGAGCGCGTCGCTTGATGCGCAGGTTATCGCCACCATCGACAAACCGTTCTCTCCTCACGGCGGCACCAAAGTGCTCAGCGGCAACCTTGGTCGCGCGGTGATGAAGACCTCTGCCGTACCGGAAGAGAACCAGATTATTGAAGCGCCGGCGGTGGTGTTTGAAAGCCAGCACGACGTATTACCCGCCTTTGACGCGGGTCTGCTCGATAAAGACTGCGTGGTGGTGGTGCGTCATCAGGGGCCGAAAGCCAACGGGATGCCAGAATTACATAAACTTATGCCACCACTTGGTGTATTATTGGACCGCCGTTTCAAAATTGCGTTAGTGACCGATGGACGCCTCTCGGGCGCATCCGGCAAAGTGCCTTCCGCTATCCACGTGACGCCGGAAGCCTACGACGGCGGTTTGCTGGCGAAAGTGCGCGACGGCGATATGATCCGCGTGAACGGCCAGACGGGCGAGTTAACCCTGCTGGTCGATGACGCCGAGCTGGCGGCACGTAAGCCCCATATTCCTGACCTGAGCGCCTCGCGCGTGGGGACCGGACGCGAAATGTTCAGCGCGCTGCGTGAGAAACTCTCCGGCGCGGAGCAGGGCGCAACCTGTATGACGTTTTAAGACGACTTGATTTTAACGATCTGGCGAGAGAGAACTCTGATGAAAAACTGGAAAACAAGTGCAGAAGCAATCCTGACCACGGGCCCTGTCGTGCCGGTTATTGTGGTAAACAAGCTGGAGCACGCTGTACCGATGGCGAAAGCGCTGGTTGCGGGCGGCGTTCGCGTTCTGGAAGTGACCCTGCGCACCGCCTGCGCGATGGACGCGATTCGCGCGATTGCCAAAGAAGTGCCGGACGCTATCATCGGTGCAGGTACCGTAACGAACGCAAAACAGCTGGCTGAAGTGACCGAAGCGGGCGCGCAGTTTGCCATCAGCCCGGGTCTGACCGAGTCGCTGCTGAAGGCGGCCACCGAAGGCACTATTCCGCTGATCCCGGGCATCAGCACCGTTTCTGAACTGATGCTGGGCATGGACTACGGTCTGAAAGAGTTCAAGTTCTTCCCGGCGGAAGCGAACGGCGGCACCAAAGCGCTCCAGGCGATTGCCGGTCCCTTCTCACAGGTACGCTTCTGCCCGACGGGCGGTATCTCGCCTGCCAACTACCGTGACTACCTGGCGCTGAAAAGCGTGCTGTGCATCGGTGGCTCATGGCTGGTTCCGGCCGATGCGATGGAAGCGGGCGACTGGGATCGCATCACCAGACTGGCTCGCGAAGCGGTGGAAGGCGCGAAGCAGTAAGCTATTCGTCGCATGAAAAACGGGCCTTTCGGCCCGTTTTTTTATCCTGCTACCTTGATGCTCGCAGCGGCCGCTTTTGCTCTCGCCACGGCGTCGTCCACGCTCTCCCCGGTGGCTAATGCCACGCCAAGACGGCGGGTTCCGTCGATCTCCGGCTTGCCGAATAGACGTACCTGCAACCCGGCACCCACCGCCGCGTCGACGTTAGCAAACGTGACGTTCTGGCTGGCAAGCTGCGGCAGGATCACCGCCGAGGCGGCCGGGCCGTACTGACGAATACCGCCGACGGGCAGGCCGAGGAACGCGCGCACGTGCAGGGCGAACTCGGAGAGATCCTGCGAAATCAGCGTGACCATGCCGGTGTCATGCGGGCGCGGGGAGACTTCGCTGAAAATCACCTCATCTCCGCACACGAACAGCTCCACGCCGAACAGGCCATGGCCGCCCAGTGCCAGAACGGTTTTACGGGCGATGGCCTGCGCACGCTCCAGCGCCAGGGCGCTCATCTGCTGCGGCTGCCAGGACTCGCGGTAATCGCCATCCTCCTGGCGGTGGCCAATCGGATCGCAGAAATGGACGCCGTCAACGGCGCTGACGGTCAGCAGGGTGATCTCGAAATCAAACTTCACGACGCCTTCAACGATGACGCGACCGGCTCCGGCGCGGCCACCCTGCTGGGCATAATCCCACGCCTTGTCCAGGGTGCTGCTGTCGCGGATAAAGCTCTGGCCTTTTCCGGAGGAGCTCATCACCGGCTTAACGATGCACGGGTAGCCAATCTCCTCTACCGCCTTCAGAAACGCGGCTTTATCGCCCGCAAAACGGTAGCCTGAGGTGGGTAGCCCCAGCTCTTCCGCCGCCAGGCGGCGAATGCCTTCGCGGTTCATGGTCAGCTTTGCGGCTTTCGCGCAGGGCACCACGCGCTGGCCTTCCTGCTCCAGGGCGATCAGCGTATCGGTGGCGATGGCTTCTATCTCCGGCACGACAAAATCGGGTTTCTCACGCGTAATCAGGTCGCGAAGGGCATCACCATCGAGCATGTTAATTACATACGCGCGGTGGGCGACATGCATGGCGGGCGCATCGGCGTAGCGGTCAACGGCAATCACTTCCACGCCTAAACGCTGACACTCAATAGCGACCTCTTTTCCCAGCTCGCCCGATCCCAACAGCATCACTCGCGTCGCCGCAGATCGCAGCGCGGTTCCTAAACGAATCATAACAATCCCCCTGAAAAAGTTGCGCGCAGTATAAACGAAAACGTTTGCGTCTGTCTTGTACGCGGCTACGTGCGGGGGTAAGAAATTTGCGCTTCTTTAGCCCGTCCAGACATTTCCTGACGCCTGCTCGCTTACGCTGTGGAACATGTTCACCGTTAAGTGAGGGAAACCATGTCTGGCTGGCTAAATCAACTGCAATCCCTGTTAGGGCAGAAAACATCCTCTTCCGGCGAGCGGGACCTCAGCAAGCTGCTGGTACCCGGAGCGCTCGGCGGGCTGGCAGGCCTGCTGGTCGCGAATAAATCCTCGCGCAAGCTGCTGGCAAAGTATGGCACGGGCGCGCTGCTGGCCGGCGGGGGCGCCATCGCGGGCACCGTTCTGTGGAATAAATACAAGGACAGGGTTCGGACCGCGCACAGCGATGAACCGCATTATGGCGAGCACACCTCGCCGCTGGATCTGCGTACCGAACGGCTCATTAAGGCGCTGGTTTTTGCCGCGAAAAGTGACGGTCATATTGACGATAAAGAACGCTCGGCGATCGAGCAGCAGCTGCGCGAGGCCGGTGTTGAAGAGAAGGGCAGAGCGCTGGTGGCGCAGGCCATCGAGCAGCCGCTCGATCCCCAGCGCCTGGCGCAAAGCGTGAATAATGAGGAAGAGGCGCTCGAACTCTATTTCCTCAGCTGCGCCGCTATCGATATCGATCACTTTATGGAGCGAAGCTACCTTAACGCCCTCGGCGACGCGCTGAAGATCCCTCAGGACGTGCGCGAGGGCATTGAGCGGGATATTCGGGAACAAAAACAGGCGCTACAGGGCTAGCCTTCGCCGTTGCGACCCGGTTTCGCTTGCATCATGCGTGGGTTTTGCCAACCTTATAGGGTGTAAAACTTAAAAGAAAGATGACATGCCACCGAAAGCCCGACGTATTCCTTATGCGATCGCCACGCATGGCGATACGCGTATAGACAACTATTACTGGCTGCGGGACGATTCGCGCTCCCGGCCAGAGGTGCTCGACTACCTGCACGAGGAAAACGACTATGGCCGCAGGGTCATGTCCAGCCAGCAGACGCTGCAGGATCGGCTGCTGAATGAGATGGTGCAGCGCGTTCCCCAGCGCGATATCTCGGCACCATGGACTAAAAACGGCTATCGCTATCGCCATATTTACGAGCCCGGCAACGAGTATCCCATCTACCAGCGTCAGTCGGTGCTCAGCGCCGAATGGGATGCGTGGGATATTCTGCTGGATGCCAACCAGCGCGCCGCCCACAGCGAGTTTTATACCCTGGGCGGCATGTCCATTTCGCCGGATAACGCGGTGATGGCGCTGGCGGAGGACTATCTCTCCCGCCGCCAGTACGGCCTGCGTTTTCGTAATCTGGACACCGGCAACTGGTATCCGGAAATGCTGGAAAACGTCTCTCCGGATTTTGTCTGGGCCAATGATTCCGAGACGGTTTATTACGTTAAAAAGCACGCGTCAACGCTGCTGCCTTATCAGGTGTGGCGACATACCGTGGGAACGGACTCCGCTGACGACGAGCTGGTTTACGAGGAGAAAGACGAAACGTTTTATGTCAGCCTG
Source organism: Enterobacter sp. 01-M-03-SI-ECC (assembly GCF_047530215.1). Taxonomy (NCBI): domain Bacteria; kingdom Pseudomonadati; phylum Pseudomonadota; class Gammaproteobacteria; order Enterobacterales; family Enterobacteriaceae; genus Enterobacter; species Enterobacter sp. 01-M-03-SI-ECC. The sequence continues at coordinate 126,105 of NZ_JBLKDA010000001.1, read as the reverse complement.
CATAAAACCTCCTCTCGCCACTATGTGATTATCTTCCTTTCCAGCGCGACGACCTCGGAAGTTCTGCTGCTGGATGCCGAACTGCCCGACGCCCAGCCGCTCTGCTTCCTGCCGCGCCGCAAGGATCACGAGTACAGCCTGGATCACTTCCAGCACAGCTTTTATCTGCGCTCGAATCGCGAGGGGAAAAACTTTGGTCTCTATAAAACCAAGGTGCGCGACGAGCGCAAGTGGGAGGTGCTTATTCCCGCGCGGGATCAGGTGATGCTTGAAGGGTTTACCCTGTTTACCGACTGGCTGGTGGTGGAAGAGCGCCAGCGCGGACTGACCAGTATCCGGCAAATCAACCGTAAAACGCGCGAAGTGGTGGGGATTGCGTTCGACGACCCGGCCTACGTGACGTGGATTGGCTTTAACCCTGAGCCCGAATCGTCGCGTTTGCGCTACGGCTACTCGTCCATGACCACGCCGGACACCCTGTTCGAGCTGGACATGGATACCGGGCAGCGCCAGGTGATTAAGCAGACCGAGGTCAAAGGTTTTGAGTCTGAAAACTACCGCAGCGAGCACCTGTGGGTCACCGCCCGCGACGGCGTCGAGGTTCCCGTCTCGCTCGTCTACCATAAGGCCCATTTCCAGAAAGGGAAAAACCCGATCCTGGTCTACGGCTACGGCTCCTACGGCTCAAGCATGGACGCCGATTTCAGCAGCAGCCGATTAAGCCTGCTCGACCGCGGCTTTGTTTTCGCCATCGCCCATATTCGCGGCGGCGGTGAGCTGGGGCAGCACTGGTATGAAGACGGGAAATTCCTGAAAAAGAAAAACACCTTTAATGACTATCTCGACGTCTGCGATGCGCTGATTGAGCAGGGCTATGGCGATCCGCAGCTCTGCTTTGGCATGGGCGGCAGCGCGGGCGGCATGCTGATGGGGGTGGCTATCAACCAGCGTCCAGACCGCTTCAAGGGGATTGTCGCGCAGGTGCCGTTTGTCGATGTGGTGACGACCATGCTCGATGAGTCCATTCCGCTGACCACCGGGGAGTTTGAAGAGTGGGGGAATCCACAGGATGAGATTTATTATCGCTATATGAAGGATTACAGCCCGTACGACAACGTGGAGGCGAAAGCCTACCCGCACATGCTGGTCACCACCGGTCTGCATGATTCTCAGGTGCAGTACTGGGAGCCGGCAAAATGGGTGGCAAAACTGCGGGAGCTGAAAACCGATGATAACCTGCTGTTGCTCTGTACCGATATGGACTCCGGTCACGGCGGGAAATCGGGGCGATTTAAATCCTACGAAGGGGTGGCCCTGGAATATGCCTTTTTGATAGGCCTGGCGCAGGGCACGCTGCCAGGCCGTGCGGAGCGTTAGGCTTCGCCCAGATAGTGCTTCAGCGTCAGGCGCAGCTCCGGGCTCATTCTGTCGAGGTTGTTATACAGCCAGCGCAGATAGCCCGGATCCTTATCCGCCACCTCGGACACCGGCTTCCCGCGATATTTACCAAAGGTAAAGGTGGTCAGCAGCGCGGGACGACCGGTGATTGTCGCCATATCATCCGGCGTCCAGCCAGAGGTATTCATAATATCAATCAGCAACGCGGCGGTGATATAACAGTCATACAGGGCACGGTGATGGTGAAGCCCCTCAGGGGTGCGGACGCTGAGCTTGCGGGACTTGTACAGCGCCATGTTACTGTATTTAATCCCCGGCCAGAGGCGGCGCGCCAGCTTCATGGTACAAATCCATTCCCCCGGCATTTCAGGCAACACGCGGCGATCGAAACTGGCGTTATGCGCGACGTACCACGGGCTACCGTAGTAGTGGGGAATGATCTCTTCGATCCACGGCTTATCCGCCACCATCGATTCGGTAATGCGATGGATAGCCATTGCCTGAGGGCTGATGGGGCGATCGGGACGCACCAGATGGCTCATTGGGTTGACGATTTTACCATCAACCACGTCGACAGAGGCCACTTCCACAATTCCGCCCTGAAGATCGCAAGTTTCGGTATCGATGACGCGCAGCATTGAAAACTCCTGAGCTTAAAACGCCTAGCCTAAAGGAATGATATCGCCTTGCCAACCCTCTCCGCCGAGCGTGCCGGTCAGCAGCAGCTCGCCCTTATCCGCGCGAACGATCAGCTGGCCTCTTTCATCCCACAGGGCACTGCCGCCGCAGGCGTTCGCCATCAGCACCGCGATGGCATATTTGTGCGCGAAGCGCTGCAGGGTGCTGATGGACTGCCGCCAGCGGTGATCCTCCACGGACTGACAGCTGGTAACCAGCGTGGCTCTGGGGTCGAGATTGGGGGAATCGGCATGGGCATCAAGAATGCTGAGCTGCTTTTCCCCCGGCACCAGGCTGGCACCGCTACCCTGCGGGTAGCGCAGAATGCGGCGGCGAGCGGGAGTAAACAGCGCGAGGCCTTTCAGGCGCAGGCCATTCCGCTCCAGCGGGAGCCCGGCAATCACGGTAATCCGGTGAAAATGTGCCGCCTCAATCAGCGGTTCCAGCTGCGCGTCGCCGGGTGGGGGAGGTAACGTCGTTGAACCCGAGCCCGTTAACGAGAGTTCAGGGAAGACCAGCAGATCGCACCGCTGCCGTGCGGCTTCGGCGATGAAGCGCAGGTGATCCGTAACGTGGTCATCCACACTCTGATGCTGACGGCCATACTGGGCTGCCGCTATATTCCAATGTGACATCGTGACTTCCTTATACACTGAGTCGCAGAGATTTAAGAATACACCTAAATTTATCAGGGCTTTCTTATCCTGCCAGATTCCGCGTAAGGAAATGTAACGACTCGTTAAGCTTATTTAACTTTAGGATCGTACGGTAGACGGGAGAGGTTAACCGAGGCGAGACGGTGGGCGATTAATCTTTCGCGAAACCAGTCGCGCAGATGGGCGGGTTGTTCCCGTTCAACGACCTCAGCCACGACGGGCATGTTGTAACGCTCTTTAAACGCGACGCCAGCGGCAGCGAGATCGACATTCACTTTATCCATCTCGTCCTGCGGAAGGGCGGCCAGATTGATCTTCATTACCTTCTCCTTTTTATGCGGCGGCAACGTTACCGCGATTGCACGACGATGACAAGCGGAGGCAGGATGATCCTCGACTCGCTTATTATACAGCGTTATTCTTTAGCATACAGACATAACAAAAAGGAATGATTGCGATGGGTTTCTCCGCTTCCCGCGCGGTATGCGCACTGGTTTTTGTGGCCTCGACAATGATGACCCCCTCCGTGCTGGCACATGCACATCTCACACAGCCGATCCCGGCCGCAGACAGCGTGGTGAGTGCTCCGCAGGCACTTACGCTGAATTTTTCAGAGGGTATCGAACCGGGATTTAGCGGCGTGGTGGTGACGGATGCGCAAAAGCAGGTCATTAAAACGGGTACCGCTACGCGAGACGACAAGAACAAGGCTCAGCTCACCGTTCCGCTGGAGCACACGCTGGCCTCTGGCAAGTATCGGGTGGACTGGCATGTGGTCTCCGTAGACGGCCATAAAACCAAAGGCAGCTATCACTTTAGCGTCAAATAACATGCTGGCGCTGTGTTATATCGGGTTGCGCTTTGTCCATTTCACGGCGCTGATGCTGGTTTTTGGCAATGCGCTTTACGGCGTCTGGTTTGCGCCTTCCTCCCTCCAGCGGCTGATGTCGCGACGTTTTGCGCGACAGCAGCGAGTGGCTTCCCTGATCGGCCTGGCAAGCGCGCTGGTGATGTTTATGCTGCAGGGCGGACTGATGGGTGACGGCTGGAGAGACGTGCTTAACCCTCATGTCTGGCACGGTGTTCTGGGAACGCAGTTTGGCAGCGTCTGGCTGTGGCAAATCATTCTGGCTGCGATGACGGTCGGCGCCGCATGGCTGGCAGCGCAGAAAGGTTCGCGTCTGCTGCTGCTCGCCATGGGCCAGCTTATCCTGCTGGCGGGAGTAGGGCACGCGGCGATGAACGACGGCCCGCTGGGGGCGTTGCAGCGGGCTAATTATGCGTTGCACCTGCTCTGCGCCGCGACCTGGCTTGGTGGATTACTGCCCCTGCTGTTCTGCATGCGTCTGGCGACGGGGCGCTGGCAGAATGCCGCCATCTTTACCATGATGCGCTTTTCGCGCGTAGGCCACTATGCGGTCGCGGGCGTGCTGCTCACCGGTGCGATCAATACGCTATTGATACTGGGCCTCCACATTCCCTGGCAGGCTGGCTACGTGCAGTTTTTGTTGTTCAAATGTGCGCTGGTGGCGTTGATGGTGGTAATTGCGCTGGCAAATCGGTATTTTCTGGTGCCACGGTTTCGTCCGGAGAGCGGGCGAGCACAACAGATTTTTATCAGGATGACACAGGCAGAAGTGGTGCTGGGCGCGCTGGTACTGGCAACGGTCAGTCTGTTCGCCACCTGGGAACCCTTCTGACAAGGTTAAATATCATATGAAAAAGACAGTACTTTCTCTCATATTGCTGGCCTGCACCGGGAGTGCGCTTGCTGCACCGCAGGTTATCACCGTCAGCCGTTTTGAAGTGGGCAAGGACAAGTGGGCGTTCAACCGCGAAGAGGTGATGCTGACCTGCCGTCCTGGCCATGCGCTGTATGCCATTAACCCGAGCACGCTGGTGCAGTACCCGTTAAATGCTGCCGCCGAGCAGCAGGTCGCCAGCGGCAAGAGTAGCGGCCAGCCGATTAGCATCATTCAGATAGATGACCCGGCGCATCCGGGACAGAAAATGAGTCTGGCACCGTTTATCGAGCGTGCCGACACGCTCTGCTAACGTTCAGGTTTCCAATAAAAAACCGCAGATGCTTGCGAAAGCACTGCGGTTTTTCACATTTTATGATGCTCTGGCGCTTTTTTTCCGGCCGCTTTAGCTGTGGACTGGAAAACCTGGCGTCGTCATCTATTCTTAAAAGGCAAGGCGACTTAGCCTGCATTAATGCCAACTTTTAGCGCACGGCTCTCTCCCAAGAGCCATTTCCCTGGACCGAATACAGGAATCGTATTCGGTCTCTTTTTATCTGCCTTACAAATCAGGGGTTTGCAAGGTATGGCACGAAATCCCCCGAAATAACCTATCCGGTCTTTTGTGCCTGTTACAACAATGTAAACACTTTCTCCCTCACATCCAAGCCTTTTTAGGTCATTTTTTGGATGTAAGACCGGGCTGGTCTGGGCAAAACCCTCAGTGCCAAGGATATTTGACAATAGCGTACGGCAAACGTCACCTTTTCTGGCAAGAAACCAGCGGGCGATCCCGAAAGCCTGACAGGATTCGTTCACCTACTTTGAAAAAGTACACACGGGCTGTAAAACCCTTTTCCGAAAGAGGATCAATATAACGCCCAACCTGTGGATCAGAGGTGTCTGGGCCAGCTATTCGGAATGCGCTGGCACTCGTTACCTCAGCAGAGTCCACATGATAATTCAAGGTGGTTTTTACTGTTCTCTCGATATAGAACTTCTCAGCGGGACCGCTGTCAGGAAGCAGTGTGATTTTACTGTTATAGTAATGCTGTTTTCCACCACGTAAGGTTGTCCATTCCGCTTCACTGAGAACCGTTTTATGTGGTTCATCATAGATGAGCAATGATTTTGTCGTGCAATCACCGACATACAGCTGAGCAATAAGTGGAAATGACAGCCACCCGGCACCGACAGCTAAAAGGCATAACGCAACCAGCCATTTCATTTTTTATTATCCCCAATAACATTAATGCTCAAACAATCACTTGCACGCTGAGCGATATCGTTTTTGCACGAAAAAAATGACAACGTATCACGCCAGTCAGCGCTTATATAAATGAGAGGTCGGTCTGAAGCCGCAAGGTTGTTTCTGTCAAGCCAGTAAGAAATTCTCTTGATCGCATTTTCCTTATTCTTGGCCTCATCAATGGTGTCTGAAAAGAAAAAGGAGCGGCCTGCATCATCTTTGTAGTGTATGAATGTAATGTCATGCGTAAAAAATAAAAACCTGAAATATAAGCCTGTAACAAAGAGAAAAGCGAAGGCCGCTCCCGATAAGCTATAGAACATAACGTTTCGCTTTTTACCCTGGTGTTTATCTAAACTTTGTATCTCTCCCGCCGGTTGAGCGGTGTCTTCGGTACCGGGAACGGTATCATCAACCGTGTCATCATTGCTGATAGCTGGCGCGATAAGCTCCTCGTAAACGTTGTCAGACTCGATGAGTTGAATAATCCCTGGCTTAAGAATATAGCCATTACGACCTTGCGTAATGAGCGTATCATCCGGAGCGCCTACTTCGGATAAGGATGATCTCAGCCTGAACAACGACTGTCTGACGGTATTGTCCGAAACGATTACGCCTTTGTTACCCCAGCAAATCTGTACAAACTCATCTTTTGTGACAAGCATTCCTGCTTTTCGGCAGAAATGCTCCAGCCCAAGCTTGTTTTGCTTACTGAGCTCAAGCGTACTCGTACCACTACGAAGTACTCCTGCTTTGTAATAAAAGAGGATAGTCATATTTTTTCCTTCCACGCGAATGGCGGCATTGTAATCCATTCTCCTTCTAGGATGCATCCCTCAGAAACAACTCTTTTAGAGTAGCAACCATAAGAGAAAAAGCATCAGAGAAAAAAATAACGCTTTCGTAACGCTTTCTATGTCATTGATTAATGTGTGTTTATATTGTAACGGTTACATTTTCGTTTCATCTTAGGCTTGGGGCTTGAGGTCAGATAAATTCGATGTTCAAATGCATCCATCGCAAAACAACACGGAAGGGAATAATTATTCCTGACTGAGGAATGGCGGGGTAGTGATTAAATAGAAAGGAAAGTGTCATGAGTATGCCTTTAATAGCTCAGTACTTCATGAGTTATAAAATAAAAAAGAGGGGAGTTGCAGTCATATGTTCATGCGACATTATGAACAGAGGGTTCTATACCATCCTTCATGAAACGAAAAAATTTAGCAAGATCCATATATTTAAAAGTGAAGAAGTTATTGATAAATGCTTTCTGGATAATGAAAGTATAAGTGTTGTGATTATTAATGATGAGTGTTTTTCATCGCGACTGATGGTGTGTTTATCCGTGGCAAGAATCTCACAATATGAAGGCGTAGCCGTTATGGTGATTTCCAGCGCGAAAAATCCCATAGATGCCACCGAGTATTTGCGGGCGGGAGCGAAATCGTTTATGTGGAAAGGCACGCCATTGACATATTTTGATGATGCGCTGAATGCTATTTTACGTGGTGAACACTGGATTGAGGACAGCGTCGAGGAATACTATCGAATAGCAACATTAGCGGGTAAGGAAAATGATCTAACGGGGCCCGAAAAGGTGTTCAGTGTTTTGAGTGGTGCTGAGCAGGGTGTTATTAAAGAGTATATGAATGGTATGACCGTTACGCAGATAGCATTAAAAAAGAATCGGAGTGTTAAAACGATTAGCGCTCAAAAACAGACTGCCATGAGAAAATTGGGCGTCTGTAATCAGATGGAGCTTCTTTCTCGATATGGACATTTACGGAAAAGTAGCTGAACACCAGTTTACGTGTGCTGCCTTTGAAAAGATATTGCATTTTAATGCATGGGTCTTTTTTAAAGCAGATACACGCAGGCTGAAACAATAATCTTTTATCAGGATTGTATCATGTTTAAAAAAGTAATCATTGCAGTTGCAATGGTGTATGCCATGCCTGCAGTTTCCGGGCCTGTTATCAATGTCGGCTCCCTTAATGAGTATATGCAGAGCGGTAAAAATACCCTGGCTAAACGTATACATAACACGGGTGATGCAACGGCTTATGTTCGCATCAATATTCATGAAATGGTATTTGATACCCAAGGCCAGGCAGTTGAAAAAAATCTTGATGCCACTGCACTGGTCAATGGTCAGGGCACAGGATTAATTTCCACACCACCACGGCTGATTATTCCCGCTGGCGGAATGCAGACTAATCGCCTGGTTTTTACAGGCTCGCGTGAAAAGGAAAAGTACTACCGCGTGCGTTACATCCCGGTCGTGCCGGAAAGTACGAAAGAGTTTGGTATCAGCGGTGTGGATGCCAAAAAGTATCAGGACCAAATTAATGCCGGCGTTACGGTGATGTCAGGCTACGGCACCATCGTGACGGTTCACCCCGACAACGTGCGATTTGACACCCGAATTACCGGCAGCGGAAATCAGCTGTCAGTCACTAATCATGGCAATGCATCCGTTGTGATTGACGGGCTCAAGTCATGCGACAGGAATTTAACGCATTGTGACAACGGCGTGATTGTCCAGTTAAGACCTGGCAAAACGCTTCAACGAACTGCCACGCCAGACAGAGTCTGGCAGTACACCCTGATCGAAGGCGATCGGAAAAAAAAACTGAACAGCAGTAAATAAACCTGCTTAACAGAAAACTCAATAACCTGGAGAAATACCCAATGATGAATTTCAAAAATATCAGCCTGACCGCAGCACTGTTTGCCACTGCTTTTGCCGCACAGGCCGCAACCCCGCAGGTAGATTTCACCGTCGAAGCTGTTATTCCTGACAGCAGTTTCTACGTCACGCCTGTTAATGGATGGGATGCACAACCACAAAAAATGCAGTGGGATGAACCGAGCATGTCAGTGATCGAAGCAGCGCCTGGCAAGCAGCTGCGAATGAAAAATACTGCAGGTGGAATTAAGGCATATCTGGCAAGTGCACCTGTGCTGACTTCTTCTGCGAGCAGCTCTGTGATTCCGCTTCAGGTATCACTGGCTGGCAAACCGCTGCCGGTTGGAAAAGCAACCGCTGTTGAACTCTATAACGCAACTACTGCCGCCACTGAACAAACGGCCACCATGGCGATTAAACAGAGCGGCTCGCTCACTCAGCGACCTGACGCGGGAACCTATATGGGGCCGGTGACGATGATTTTCGATACGGTGCCTGCAAACCCATAAGACATCAGCCTTTTCAATCTTTCAGGAGAGGGCAACCTCTCCTTTTTTTACCTTATTTCTTAGCGTAATGAGTCAATTATGTCATTTCTTAAGCTTGTTACAGGTATTGCTTTAGCGATTTCGGTCAGCCTTCCAGTCCAGGCAAAAGCAGTTAAAACGCTAGCCGATCAGGCGGCAGATATGCCAGCAGAGTTCCGTGAGCACTTTTTAAATACCCCTGTATCCGCCCGAATTGCCCTCGACGGCAAATTACTGGGGGATGCCATGATAGTACTGACGGAAAATGAACAGGCGAAAATTATGCAGTTCACCGATTCCGGTGACAGCACGTATTCGGAATCAGAGAGACAACGCTGGCTGAAGGCTTTTTCATCTCCGGTTCCCCTCGGTCAGTGTAAGGACCTTTGTCCTGAAGGCCTACTGGCTGTGGACTATAACCTCAGTGACGCAAAGCTTGCATTGATTACGACTGCCTCTGAAGCGGGCTCAGCGGATCGCTGGTTGAGCCTGCCGGAAAAGGGGAGTACCGGTCTCATACTCAATAACCAGTTGAGTGTTAACGGCAGCCGACAGCAAACGGCCCTGGGATGGAAAGGCGGCGCAGAGGCGGCGACAGGTAAATGGTCAACGGTGAGTCAGTACCAGGTGGATCGCAGCGGTGGAGTGACCTCAGAAACACGTCATGCGGTGACCTCCCTCTACTCACAGCGTGAGTTTCAGCAGCACTTTGTTCGCGGCGGGCTTTTCACTCCGGACAGCCAGGGATTATTGCACCAGCCGTACACGCGGGGTGGTGGGGCGAGCACCCTTGTGGGAGTGATGGCAGGGAGCAGCGATACGCTGTTAAAAGACGCAGGTTTTGCCAGCCTTTACCCGGTGTACGTGACGGCCAACCGCGAAGGCATGGCGGAAGTGTATCGCGATGGATCGCTGATTAATGCTCAGCCTGTTGTGCCGGGCATGCAGGTTCTGGATACCACTGTCCTGCCTGCGGGGATATACGAGGTAGAAATTCGCATTCTTGAGGATGGACGAGAAACCAGTCGCGTAACAGAGACCATCAATAAACCTGCCCGCTGGCGTAACACTGAACAGCGTCTGAGGTACAACCTGTTTGCGGGAGAACAGCGAACATTACTGAACAGCGACAGTACCGTGGCGACCAGCGGTACGGCAGCAGGGGCCAGCCTGAATTATTTAGTGCATCCGCGCGCCACGGTAGGGGTGGCTTTGCAGAAAACCGGAAAAGAGACGCAGGCCGGATCGTCGCTGGATTTTCAGGTGTCTGACACCCTGCAGTTCTACGGCAATGTCTGGAACAGCTCAGCGACGGGCAACGGTTTTGATACTCAGGCCGTATTTACCCATGACAAAGGCAATGTTGCGCTGGGGCACAGCCGGAGCTGGACACGTCCGACAACATCCGGGCACGTATCACACCCGGCTTCTGTTCAGGTTGAGCATAACAGTACCGTGTCTACCACCTGGCGCCTGAACAGCAGCACCAACGTTAATGCACGCATCTCGCATCACAGTAAGGGAAGCGGGCCTGGCGTGGATGTTGGCTACAGTTCACGCACAACGGTTGCGGGAACAGCTATTAACTGGCGGTTATCAGGATTTGATCGACCGTATCAGGAAAGTAGCTCGCTGCGCAACCGTGGCGTCAGCCTGAGTCTCAGTTTTCCGCTCGGGGGGGAAAAGCGCAGCGGCAACATGAGTGTCGGTAGCCGAACAGATACCTCCGGTGCTCGTGACCTTTATGCGTCGGCATCGCTGAGTCAGCAGTGGGATGAAAACAGCGTTATACGGGAAACCAGCGGCACGCTTACGGCAGATCGCTATGGTGCAGGCATCAGTACCTTTAGCCGTTTCGATACTCCTGTCGCCGAAGGGAGCTTCTGGGCACAGCGCTCCAGCATCGACGGTGAGCTTTCAGGCGGTTTGAATACGGGAAGCACGCTCGCGTTTGGGAAGGGGAAGGCTGCGATGACAAAACAGTCCGCGCATCATCAGGGAGGAGGCATGATTGTCGATGTCCTTTCTGATGACGGTAGCGCTGAACTGGTTGCTCAGCATCAGTCTGGCAGTACGAAACTGAAACCCGGCAGAAACTTTATCCCGGTCGACGCGTGGAAACCGGGTAACGTTCAGCTCGGCTTCCCGGGTACCGAGGCCCCGGCGTTAAAGATAGAGCCCGAATATCTTGACTATCACCATATTCGCGGTGGCGTCAGTACGCATGAAGTCCGAGTCATGAAGACGGTCACGGTGATAGGTCGCCTGGTTGATCCGACCGGAGAGCCAATCGGGGGGGCCCAGGTTATTAATCATGCGGGAAGAACAGTGACCGAGTCAGACGGGCTGTTCACCCTCGAATTACATGAAAAAAATCCGGTGATCACCGTCGAGCATGGTTCAGGAACACTGTGCGAAATCAGGCTGAATCCCGGCAATCAGAAGCAGGCCGATATGGTGTTTGCAGGCAACTTGCTTTGCAGCGACATCACCCTGGCGGACAACACCCGGCATTCCCCTCATCGGGAGGGGTGACAGCGCTAGCTGTCGCTAATGATCAAGCAGATATATTAATTTTAGGTAACGAAGCAATGAAAAAAATCAATTTTAAACACGCGCTGGGGAGCATTCTGTTTCTGATCGTTCTGTCAGTCGCGCAGTCAGCGTTTGCGGTGGAGGTCGTTCTCACGACAGAATTTAAGGCCGATATGACAAAACCGACGCACAATAAATTTGAAAATACGACGCCAGTTTCCGGGTTTTGCAGCCAATTTTCAACTTTGTGCAACGAGGACGAATTTAGTGTCGTTATTCCTGGGTTCAAAGCCTATAAGGAGTTTGACGTGGATTCCTCAGATTTAAGCAAGCATACATTCATCTCTCTGGACGGAACATCCAAGTCAGTCACGCTGGTCGATGTGAAAAATCCTGCCAATCAAATAACTGTTCAATTCAGATGGTCTTTTTTTGGCGTCCGACATAATCGAACTAACCAGGCGGATGGTGATATGTTCGAGGCAATGATGCATACCGGCCTTTATCCAGAAGGAGGATGTTCGGGCCGTACCGGAATTGGTACAGGTCAAGGAGCTGGATACAATCACGGCTGGGGGGTTCCGGACAGAATGGTAAGTTGTTATCGATTGATTAATAAAAGCAGTAATTTCAAAGGAAGAGTGATGATAGACAATCTGAGTATTGGATATACGTTAACCACACCTTCTCCTATGCAAACCAGGTCTGGGCAGTATGAAGGCGTAGTTGTCTATCGTGTGGGCGATGTCGTTAATACGCCGGGATATATTGGATTAGGAGCCGATGATTATAATGGCACAGATGAAATTCGGGTTGTCATCAAAGCCACCGTAGAACATGCTTTTAAAGCAGATTTTCCTGCAGGCAGCGAACAGGTAAAACTGGCTCCGAGGGGAGGATGGAGTCAGTGGATAAATGGCGGGCGTATACCTGAGCAGCTTCAAAAAGAAGTGCCGTTTATCCTGTCGTCCTCAAGCGGTTTTAAGATGAGGATGCTCTGCGAGCATAATCAGGGGCAAAACTGCGGTCTTAAAAACACGCAGACAGCTGAAATCGTACCTCTCGAGGTACTGATGAGTCTTCCTGGATTTACGGCTGATAGCGGTCCGGTATCAAGATATCCCCTGACCAATATCAGTAACGGACATACAATTCACGCGCCGAAAGAGGCCATCTTTAACCGGCGTTCCTCACTCGATTTTCAGGTGAAAAAACCGGGCGTGGATAAAATGGTAAAGGAGCCAGGATCGACATGGCGTGGGCTGGTGACGTTGATATTTGATACTGAGTTCGAGTAATACCTGCTACTTAAAAAGTTATTGGAAACATAATTTCTACTAACAAAATAAGCCATTTTTAATCGAACACCGTAACTTCCAAAAGGGCAGTTACGGCGTCTGAGGTTGTTCATACCATGCAGACGGCATTATGATAATTTAATGTGTTGATAACACAATGATCTTGCGTGCGCATCCACGATAAAACCACGAATGCACACGAAAAAGTGATAAGTAATTGAAGTTTAGTGCACGTTTTTGCAGCTATTTCAGGTCTGACTTTGCTCGCTCTCGCTCTTAAATACTTGATATTTAACAGAAGCGGGTAAGGGCTGGCAGAAACAGGAATCGTATTCGGTCTATTTTTATCTGTATGTTTTCAAAGTATTGTTCGGCGTTGACTCGAAATCACCCGAAACTTTCTTGAACATTCCATATCCTGTCTAAACCATAACATACTCAGGACCGCGTACGTCCAGGGTTTATTGGGATCTTTGTTAAAATTTTGTGCCCGAGGAATCGCTAAACAAACGTTTTCTGCGAGCAAACGGGCAGCCCGGAAGTTAAATAATGAACGCGCCGAATTTGTCTTTGTTACGGACAATGTACTCCGGGAAGTTTTCAACCGTCAGCTCTTGCCTGATGAGCGTTCTGTCGCGCCCCCAGATATCTTCCGCATTTTTAATGACCTTCATGATGTGGTCCGGGTTGTTAAACTCAGGAAGATCGTATTCAGTATGGGAAATGGTAGACATTTTTTCTGAGATACGCTCAGGGGTCATCACCCATGAGAAATGCCAGCCACCATTTTCAATGATGCTGTTGTTAATCTTGAACCAGTTCCATTTAAGCCAGGACCAGCTTTTGACGCTTCGGGTGCGTTTAAGATTCCTGAATGACTCAGGTTCACCGCCAAAGAAATTAACGAGATTTTTATATTGAGTGGCTCTCGGCAATTTACATTTTCTTGGCGTATTATCAGTATTAAAAACCTGCAGGTTAAATTGATAATTATAGAAGTTCTGATAAATAGTCGTGCAGAGCTTTTTGGGATTTATCGATGCTACCACCCGAGGGGAAAATATCTCATCCACATCGGAAACTAAAATCAAATCATCATCGTTGGCCTGCGTCAAACCCTGCATGATAGCATTCCTCTGCGCGGCCTCATTTGCCCAGGCATCCACTACCATGCCGTCCGGCAGCCCCGGAATAACCTCCCGTGCCGGATGTGATTCTTCAGCGGCTTTCGTAATCGGTTCTTTATCATGAACAACGTAGATAATTTTATCTTTAAATTGACTGTATTTATTTACGTCAAAATGCAGCTGCCTCTTTTTACCGGTAAAGGTATGCGTTGACTCAACGATAACGAAGCGATCAACAACGTCCGCTAGCGTGTTCAGCCTGATTTCGAGAAGCATATCTTCATCGTAATATAAGAAGCAGTCATAGATCATTACCGAGGTCCCTCATTTTTGCGCCCGGATTGCGCTTTTTCCAACGCATTCGCCAGTTTCATTTCGCGCAATGCTAACTGAGCGCCCTCGCCCTATGCAATAGTGGACTGCTTTATCATTCCTGTTTTAAACAGAATACATCCACCATGCAGTAGGCGAAAACGCCAGCCAGGCTTAAAAGTGGGACTTAACGGCTGCCTCTATTTCATCGAGCAGCTCAAAGCGACGACGGTATTCGGCTCGTTTTTTACTGGCAATCTCTTCGAGGGATTTCCGCTCCATCTGTAGCGGCAACTGCCAGCAGAAGGCCGAGAGCTTTTTGCCGTCCAGAGATCCCCAAAACTCATCGTAGCTGGCGTGGAAATGGCGGCCTTTGCTCAGGCGATACCGCAACGCGCGGAAAACGTGCCCCTCGTCGCTGACGGCAAAAATCGCCCGGACAGAGGACTGCGCGGCCAGCTGGAAAAGCACTTCCATCAACACGCGTTTCGGGAACAGGCCGTGGCAGGCGCGGGTGGCCTGTTTGATGACGTCTCGCGATACGCTGCGACGGGGGCCCTGAAGCCCGCCGATGACCATGACTGGCTGACCGTTGCTGCGCGCAACGCTAAAGGTCAGGCTGGCCAGCAGCGTATTCTCGCTGTCGTGAAGCCAGAGGGTGCTTTCGCCTTCACGCTCGGCTTTCCCGGCAGAGGACGCACTGACCGTATAGATAACACCGTCTTTGGCGTGAAACTGTGCAACGGTTTGCTCCTGCGGGCTGGTCAGCGCCTCAGCGAGAGCGCTCTCTTTCAGGCTATCAATCCAGTAATAGTGGTTAACAATCGCGTCGGCGCGATCGCTAGCCGTCAGGCCGCGCATCAGATACTGCCGGTGGGTCTTGCTGGGCAGCGTAATTTGCGAGGAAAGCAGCCTGTCGAAATCGTCCCGACCGGAAAGGGCTGCCAGCATGCGTTGCGTAGAAGACCAGAACAGCAGCGAGCGTAAAAGAAACTTCAGGCGATATTCGCGTTTGCGCCAGATCGGTCCCGGGACGCGTTTGCCGTTCACCAGCTCGGAAATAATATTTGTGCGATGCGGGTAAAAAACATCGTTATGCAGGTGCGTATTAGACACGTGAAGACCCCTCTTTTTTTATCCCTTTATTCTAAAGAGCCAGGAAAAAGGGATTAAGAGCGTGAGGATCTTTATTTCTGTTTGGTTTACCGTTTGTTTCACTTCGTAAGGACCGCGCCCGTCTGTTGCCTTTTCTGCGGCGGCTATACTGTTAAAAGGAGGGGCTATGTATCAGCGAATTGAAGGTGGAATGTGGCGTCACGTCTGGGTTGTCAGCGATATACACGGCTGTTATCAGTGGCTTATGGATGAGCTTAAGCGCCGTCACTTTAACCCGTATGAGGATTTGCTCATTTCAGTCGGGGACATGATCGACCGTGGCCCTGACAGCGTAAAATGCCTGCAGTTAATGAATGAAAAATGGTTTCGCGCCGTGCGGGGCAACCATGAGCAAATGGCGCTCGATGGCCTGGATAGTAACGATTTCTCTCTCTGGACGATAAATGGCGGAATGTGGTTTGCGCAGCTTGAACGTGACCAGCAGTTGCTTGCGCTGTCGATGCTCGACGCCTGCCGCGATTTACCGCATATCATCGAGATAACCTGCGCAAACGGCCTGAACGTGATAGCCCATGCTGATTATCCGGCTGCGGAATACCGCTGGCAAAAACCGGTGAGCGCCCATCGCGTCTTGTGGGACCGCGATCGGCTGATGGGATTTATGGTAGGCAAAGGGCAGGGCATCAGCGGGGCGGATCATTTCTGGTTCGGACATACGCCCGTCGATAAAAGGTATGATTTTGACAATCTCCACTACATCGATACGGGAGCGGTGTTTGACGGTTACTTCACGCTGGCGCAGCTGCAGTAATAAATAACCCGCCTTCGGGCGGGTTCACTTTAGGTCAGGCAAGACGCATGACCCAGGCATCGGTTTTACTATCGTAATGCTCACGGTAAAGGACAGAATGTTCGCCATCAAGTATTGCCGGGACGCTGGTGTCTGCATCCCATGCATCGAGCTGCATGCACAAATCCGGGTCGGATTTGCAGGGAATACTTAACGTTCGATCGCCCTGTGCTTCGCCGCGCAGCTCTGCGTCGTCGATCTCAAAAGCGCCAATACGCACGCTGGTTTTCGTCATAGTGCTCTCCGGGTCGGTTGTCAAAATCTGGTATGACCAGTGCGGTCCCCATTTTTGATCGTAGACAAGGAGAGCAAAATCGCCAGTAAAAAAATGCGCTTTTTTAGGCGGTGCGATCGTTACCGGTAAACAGCCGACCGTCCCGCACCAGCTCGCGCGGATAGCTGTTTTTCAGCTTCGAGCCGACCTTTTTGGCCAGCCCCAGCGGGTAGCCCTGATAGGTCACTATCACTTCATCACCGGATGGCGTGCTCTCCGGATAGACATCGCGCCCCCGGTACCACTCTTCGGCTTCCTGATGCGTCAGGGCAAAGGTATTCTCGTGGCCGGCAAGGGCGATCGCGGCCTCATGCTGCCAGCGATAGCCTTTATTATGCACTTCCGCCAGGCGGATCCCGATACGGGAAAAACGCACCTTTCCGATAAGCGGCTCGATCTCAGCCGGGAACAGCCATATCTCTTTATCACGCATCCAGAGGTGCAGACTCTCATCCCAGACCAGGCCTACCTTGCTGGCGGCGGCTTCAAGCTGTGCAGCGTCGCGACCTTTAAGAGGGGCAAACGGGAAGTTGCCCACCTTGAATTTTGGTGCGGGCAGGGGCGCAATCCCCTGTGTTTTACGCAGACGCGCCACAAAGAAACCTTCGCAGTCGTAGATCTGCGGGAACACGTGGAGGAACCCCTCGGGAGTCACCGCCTCTTGTGCTGTACTAAACAGATCGTTAAGCGGCAGGAACTCGACTGCCTCGGGGTATTGCGCCTTCAGCCACAGGCAGACGTCTTCGTTTTCGTCACGGTTTAAGGTGCAGGTTGAATAGATCAGCGTGCCGCCGGGACGCAGGGCATGAAATGCGCTCTCGATCAGCTCGCGCTGGGTGGCGGCGATCTCAAGGTTGCTCTCCACTGACCAGTTCTTTAGCGCATCGGGATCTTTACGCACCACCCCTTCGCCGGAGCAGGGCGCGTCCAGCAGAATGGCGTCGAAGGCTTCCGGTACGGCGGCACCAAACACGCGTCCGTCAAAGTGGGTCAGGGCGACATTATGAATACCGCAGCGGCTGATGTTGGCATGTAACACCTTCACGCGGCTGGCGGAGAATTCGTTGGCAAGGATCGCCCCGTGGTTGCCCATTCGGGCGGCAATTTGCGTGGTTTTTGACCCCGGCGCGGCGGCAACATCCATCACGCGTTGAGGCGCGTTGCCATCGGCAAACAGGGCGGCCACCGGCAGCATCGAGCTGGCTTCCTGGATATAGAATAGGCCGCTTAGATGTTCAGCGGTACTGCCCAGCGGCAGTGAGGCTTCGTCATCGCGTTCGATCCAGAACCCCTCTGCACACCACGGTACCGGCGTCAGCTGCCAGCCGTATGGGGAGACCAGCGCCAGAAAATCCTCGACGCTGATTTTCAGCGTGTTGACGCGAATACTCCGGCGTAACGGACGCTGGCAGGCGGCGATAAAATCGTCTAACGACAGGTGAGAAGGAAGCGCCTCGCGCATCTGCGCCAGGAATTGTTCAGGAAGAAATACGGAGTTTTGAGCCACGGGCACACCACAGGGAAAAGTTCAGGCGCGCAGTGTAACATAAAGGCTCCGGTGCGTTGACACCGGAGCCTGTCAGATTAACGCGGCAGGGCGGTTCCCCATTCGCGCCACTCTTTCGGTTCGCTCTCAAGCAGCAGGAAGTGTTTACCCGGCTGCGCTTTTGGCGCTAGCGGCGTTCCCGGCGGCGTGGCAAACGCGATGCCGCCGCGAATGAACTGGTTAAAGGTGCCGGTTTTCACCACGCCGCCCGTCAGGCCAAAGTCCAGCGAATAGCCGGATGCCAGCCAGAATACCGAGTTATTACGCACCAGGTGCTGGTAACGCTCGCTGATGCGCAGTGCCACCATCACGCGGTCGGAGAGCGTGCCGAGCGTCAGGCCGGTGACCGTCCCCACCTCAATGCCGCGGAACAGGACCGGTGTGCCGATGTTCAGCGAGCCCGCTTCCGGCACCTCCACGACGATGCTCAGGCCGCCAAGGTAGCGCGAGTCGGTGATCGTGGCTTCCTGCAGTTCGAAATCACGACGGGCATTGCCCTGGCCAGGCTCAACGTTAATGTACGGCTGCAAAATAGTGTCGAGATGCTCAACGCCCGCGGCCGAAATCTGCGGCGTGACCACCGAGAAGCGCGAACCCGCGCGTGCAAAGGTCTGCACGTATTCCGGGTAGAGCACGGCGGTGGCCTGGACCTCGTTGCGCGCGGTGATCAGCGTCAGCTTCTGGATCTGCCCGATATCAATGCCCAGATAGCGGATTGGCATGCCTTCCGCCAGCTTGCCGGCATCAAAGGCGTGCAGGGTAATCTGCCCACCGACGGCGCGTGCGGCGGTTTCGGACGGGAAGAGAATACGCTTATCGCCTTTACGCAGATTCGCACCCGCGCCGCTGAGGTTATCGAAGCTAATCGCCCCACGCAGGGCGCGCGAGAGCGGGGAGGCCTGCACGGTCAGCCCGTTACCGTTAAGCTGAACCTTCGCGCCGCCTTCTGCCCAGAAGACGCTGTTTGGCGTCAGCAGTTTGCGGTACTCCGGCTTGATGTGCAGTTCGATATCAAACGCTTCCGCACGTGGGCGAACGGCGATAACTTCCCCGACTTCAAACTTGCGGTACAGCACCACGGACCCCGCCTGGACGTCCGGCAGCGTCTCAGCGCTTAACGTTAGCGTGGTGGTAGGGAGATCGCTCAGGCTGTTTTCAATCGCTTTCTCCAGGTTGGCATACAGCGGATAGCTGTCGCGCACGGGGCCTTTATCGCCCGGCAAAATGCGGATGCCGCCGTTGACCCATTCGCTGGCGCTGGCACCGAGGAATTCCACGCCGTCCAGACCCACCTTAACGTCAACGCGGCTGTTCACCACGAATTTGCTGTCGCCATGCACCAGGTCGCTGTACTGCGGATCGATGGCAACCGAGAAGGTTACGCCATTTGCCGAGAGCTTACGCTCCAGCACCTGACCCACCTGCACGCCGTGTAAAATCAACGGCTGACCGGCTTCGATGCCGTAGCTTTCTGGCGCATTCAGCGTGACCGTCACCACGCCAGGCTTTTGCAGCAGGGCTTTATCCGCCGGGGCAATCACGAAGCTGTTGCTGGGCTGACCTTCACCTGGGATCAGCTCAAAGGTATTGCCGGTCAGCAGCGTGCTGAGGCTGGTATCGTTCAGGGAGATTTTTGGACTGCGCATTTCGATGCGCGTTTTCTCGCGCAGCAGATCGACCACGCTCGGATCGACCGTCATTTCGCCGGTAACCGATCCGCCCGGATTGAGCGTCATTTTAGTGAGCTGACCGACCTGCAGACCCTGATACATCAGCGGCGTTGAACCGGCTTTCAGCCCCTTCGCATCGGGCAGGGCGAGCTTGACGATCACGCCGCGCTGGCTGTGCGCCAGGTCGGCGTACAGGCCAAAGGTATCATCGGCGGTGGCCGGGCTTGAGTTTTCCGGGGAGTCAAAGGCAATGGCACCATTCACCAGCGCGGCCAGGCTTTCCAGCTTCACCTTCGCCCCGCTCAGGCTGAGGTCGGCATCCACGCCGGACACGTTCCAGAAGCGGCTGCCTTTTTTCACCAGATTGGTGAAGCGACGCTCGATTAGCACGTCGATGGTGACGCCCTGTTTATTCGGGTTGATCGCGTAATCGTATACGCGACCCACCGGGATTTTGCGGAAATAGACCAGCGAGCCACTGTTCAGGGAGCCGAGATCCGGAGCCTGGAGATGGATCATTAAATCGCCGTTATTGAGGCGGTACTTGGGCTGCGTATCCAGGGCAACAAAGTGATCCTGCGGCTCGCCTTTGCCCGGCATCATGCCAATATAGTTACCCCCCACGAGGGCATCCAGCCCGGAGACGCCGGCCAGAGAGGCTTTCGGCGTCACCAGCCAGAACTGCGTTTCGCTGCGCAGGGCATCCTGCATGTCAGATTTGATACTGACCCGCACCTGAATCTTGTTCAGCCCTTTTCCAAGGGAGATGTCCTGAACCGTACCGACTTCAACCCCCTGGAAGCGAACGGGCGTTCGCCCGGCGACGATGCCATCGGCGGTCTGGAAATCAATGGTAACGGTACTCCCGCGATCTTCATAGCTGGTCCAGATTAGCCAGCCCGCAATCATCAGGGCGATGACGGGCAGCAGCCAGAATGGCGAAATGCGGCGTTTTGTTTTAATTCTCGCTTCAGTCGGCGAAGCGGGGGTTTCCTGACTCATGTGCATCCCAAAGTAAGCGGCTATCCAGCCATTCCACAGCAAGAATAGTTAATATCACCGCAGAGCCGAAATAAAAAGCCGCGGGTCCCATTGTAAAAGCAAGTAACTGATCGCGATTGATGAGCGACATCATCAGCGAAATCACGAAGAGATCTAACATTGACCAGCGGCCAATCCAGGTGACGAATCGCAGAAGCAAAATGCGGGTTCGTAAGCCCTGTTCACACTTTAAGTGAATGCTGATGAGCAGGGTAAACATCACCACCACTTTGGTAAAGGGAACCAGGATACTTGCGATAAAGACAATTGCCGCCACCCCGACATTGCTGTGCGCAAGGGAGATAATCCCCGAGAGGATAGTATCCTCCTGACGCCCGCCATTCACGTAAATGATGGAGATCGGCAGCATATTGGCCGGGAGCAGAAACACCAGGGAGGCAATCAGCGCGGCCCAGCATTTTTGCAGGCTGTTGTTCCGCCGCAGCCTCAATGGAATATGACACCGCGGGCAGCGTCCACGCGCGTCCGGCAGGCCGGTATAGTGGCATCCCAGACAGACGCGCAGGTTTTCATCGGGACGCGTCGCGGGGCGCTGAGGGTAAAATCGCTCCCAGAGCTGCTCAACGTTCAGATGGATCAGCGTCAGGATGCTTAGCAACACCAGGCAGATAAAGGCAAAGAGCCCGATACCGGGCTGCAGGAAGGCATAATCCTGCACTTTTATTGACGCAACGCCCACGCCCACCAGATAAATATCGAGCATCACCCACTCTTTAAGCTTATCCAGCATCAGCAGCACCGGGCGAAGATTCATGCCGAGAATATTGCCAAACCAGAGATAGGCAATGGCGGCGACCAGCACCAGCGGCGCGCCAACGGTGCAGAACAGCACCATGGCGGCGGTAATCGGATCGCCCTGACGGGTCATCTGCCAGATCCCCTGCAGCAGGTTGGCGTCAATGCGCACGCCGAGCAGGTAGAGCTTCAGCAGCGGCTCGCTCCAGGCGAAGGGCATCAGCAGCAGCATGGTGACGGCCATGGCGGCGAGGCGGGTTAGCGACCAGTCGCGGCCATCGCGAATTTTAGCGTCGCAGCGGGGACAAAAGGCACTTTGGTGCGATTTCATCTTCGGCAACATAAAAAGCGTATCGCACTGGGGGCAACGCTGATAATGTGCACGTGGCAAAGCTTCGCTTACCGCATGGACAGTGATCTTTCTTGTCGGCGTAATTTTGGTTGTTTTTAAGGCCATCAGCTGCGCACAAATAAGTATTGTTGAAAGTTATAATAACTCATGTACGGATTCATCTTGAGCATGAGCGCATTTAATGCTTATTTTAATAGGCTATGCGGTAATTTTGTAAGGCAACTAAGTGATTGAATAATGAACAAAACAGAATTCTACGCGGATCTGAACCGCGATTTTAAGGCATTGATGGCGGGTGAGACCAGCTTCTTAGCCACTCTGGCAAATAGTAGCGCATTGCTGTTCGAACGTCTCTCTGACGTCAACTGGGCAGGCTTTTACCTTCTTGAAGGTGAAACGCTGGTGCTCGGTCCGTTCCAGGGCAAACTGGCCTGCGTGCGTATCCCGGTAGGGCGTGGCGTATGCGGCACAGCGGTGGCAGAAAATCAGGTACAGCGTGTCGAGGACGTCCACGCGTTTGACGGACACATTGCCTGTGATGCCGCCAGTAACGCTGAAATCGTTCTGCCGCTGGTGGTCAAAAATCAGATTATTGGCGTTCTGGACATCGACAGTACGGTCTTCAGTCGCTTTACAAGCGAGGACGAACAGGGGCTGCGCGAGCTGGTGGCGAATCTGGAAAACGTCCTCGCGGCAACCGATTATCAAAAATTCTTTGCGAGCGACGCAGGATAATCAACGGATAACGTAGCATTTACTGATAGCGTCATTATAATGACGCCTGTTCATGCCTGCGCTTGTTGGCAACGTCCGTTGTAATCAGGAAATTTCATGGAAAATCAACCTAAGTTGAATAGCAGTAAAGAAGTTATCGCATTTCTGGCCGAGCGTTTCCCGCAGTGCTTCAGCGCGGAAGGTGAAGCTCGTCCCCTGAAAGTCGGTATTTTTCAGGATCTGGTGGCCCGCGTTGAAGGGGAAATGAACCTCAGCAAAACTCAGCTGCGTTCCGCCTTACGTCTTTATACTTCGAGCTGGCGCTACCTGTACGGTATCAAACCTGGCGCGACCCGTGTGGATCTCGACGGCAACCCGTGTGGTGAGCTGGACGAACAGCACGTTGAGCACGCGCGCAAGCAGCTTGAAGAAGCCAAAGCACGCGTTCAGGCACAACGTGCAGAACAGCAAGCGAAAAAACGCGAAGCCGCCGCGGCAAACGGCCAGGAAGAAGCGCCTCGCCGCGAGCGTAAACCACGCCCTGCGCCGCGTCGTCACGATAATAACGATCGCAAACCGCGTGCAGACAAACCAGCAGCAAAAGCCCCGCGTGCGCCTCGTGAAGAGCCGCGCCACACTCCGGTTTCTGACATTAACGCCCTGAGCGTAGGTCAGGCGCTGAAGGTCAAAGCGGGTAACAATGCTATGGACGCCACCGTACTGGAAATCACCAAAGATGGCGTTCGTGTACAGCTGACTTCTGGTATGTCAATGATTGTACGCGCAGAACACTTGTTGTTCTGAAACGGAGGCCAAGCCTGGCATGAACACTTTTTTTAAGCTCACCGCGCTGGCGGGCCTGTTTGCTATAACAGGTCACGCTTTTGCAGTGGACGATATCACGCGTGTTGATCAAATTCCGGTACTCAAGGAAGAGACGCAGCACGCGACGGTGAGCGAGCGCGTGACCTCACGTTTTACCCGCTCGCACTATCGTCAGTTCGATCTCGATCAGGCCTTTTCGGCCAAAATCTTTGACCGCTATCTGAACTTGCTGGATTACAGCCATAACGTTTTGCTCGCCAGCGATGTCGAGCAGTTCGCGAAGCGCAAATCCGAAGTGGGTGACGAGTTGCGTTCAGGCAAGCTGGATCTGTTCTACGATCTCTACAACCTGTCGCAAAAGCGCCGCTTTGAACGCTATCAGTACGCGCTGAAAGTGCTTGAACGTCCAATGGACTTCACCGGCAACGACACCTATAACCTGGACCGCAGCAAAGCCCCCTGGCCGAAAGATGAAGCCGAGCTGAATTCGCTGTGGGACGGAAAGGTTAAATATGACGAGCTGAGCCTTAAGCTCACCGGCAAAGACGAAAAAGAGATCCGTGACACGCTGACGCGCCGTTACAAATTTGCCATTCGTCGCCTGGCTCAGACCAACAGTGAGGATGTTTTCTCGCTGGCCATGACGGCCTTTGCGCACGAAATCGATCCGCACACCAACTATCTCTCTCCGCGCAACACTGAACAATTCAATACCGAAATGAGCCTGTCTCTGGAAGGTATCGGCGCGGTGCTGCAGATGGACGATGATTACACGGTGATCAATTCGATGGTCGCGGGCGGCCCGGCATCCAAAAGCAAAGCGATTAGCGTAGGCGATCGTATTGTGGGTGTAGGACAAACCGGCAAGAGCATGGTTGATGTGATCGGCTGGCGTCTCGATGACGTGGTTGCGCTGATCAAAGGGCCGAAAGGCAGCAAGGTTCGTCTGGAAATTCTGCCAGCCGGTAAAGGCACCAAAACCCGTATCGTTACCCTGACCCGCGAGCGTATCCGTCTGGAAGACCGCGCGGTGAAAATGTCGGTGAAAACCGTGGGTAAAGAGAAGGTGGGCGTACTGGATATTCCTGGCTTCTACGTTGGGCTGACTGACGATGTCAAAGTTCAGCTGCAGAAGCTTGAAAAGCAGAACGTCAGCAGCATCATCATCGACCTGCGCAGCAACGGCGGCGGGGCGCTGACGGAAGCGGTTTCCCTCTCCGGTCTGTTCATCCCATCTGGTCCGGTTGTTCAGGTGCGCGATAACAACGGTAAAGTGCGTGAAGATGCCGACAACGACGGGGTGGTCTACTACAAAGGCCCGCTGGTGGTGCTGGTTGACCGCTTCAGTGCCTCCGCGTCTGAGATCTTCGCCGCGGCAATGCAGGACTACGGCCGTGCGCTGATCGTCGGTGAGCCGACCTTCGGGAAAGGCACCGTTCAGCAGTACCGCTCTCTGAATCGTATTTACGATCAGATGCTGCGTCCGGAATGGCCTGCGCTGGGCTCGGTTCAGTACACCATTCAGAAATTCTACCGCGTGAACGGCGGCAGTACGCAGCGTAAGGGCGTTACGCCGGACATCATGATGCCGACAGGCACGGAAGAGACGGAAACTGGCGAGAAGTTTGAAGATAACGCCTTGCCGTGGGACAGCATCAATGCCGCGACCTACGTGAAGGCGGGGGATATGACGCAATTTGGCCCTGAACTGCTGAAAGCGCATAACGACCGCATCGCGAAAGATCCGGAGTTCCAGTACATCATGAAGGACATTGCACGTTTCAATGCCCTGAAGGATAAGCGGAATATCGTGTCTCTTAACTACGCGCAGCGTGAGAAAGAGAACAACGAAGACGATGCAACCCGCCTGGCGCGTATCAACGATCGCTTCAAGCGTGAAGGCAAGCCTCTGCTCAAGAAACTGGACGATCTGCCAAAAGATTACCAGGAGCCGGATCCGTATCTGGACGAGACGGTGCATATCGCTCTCGACCTGGCGAATCAGGAAAAAGAGAAACCTGCCGTACAGCCCGCTCCGGCAAAATAACCTCCCAACAGGCACAAGAGATTGTGCCTGTTTCTTTTTGTTCTTTATCCTTCCGTCAGCCAGATTTCCAATTGTGTAAAGTTGTGTCTTTCTGGTGACTTACGCACGCCGGATGCTTGAAAATAGCCGCAATACCCATACGATGTGGGTAATCGCATAGTGCGTTTTGTTAAACTGAGGTAAAAAGAAAATTATGATGCGAATCGCGCTCTTCCTGCTCACCAACCTGGCGGTCATGGTGGTTTTCGGGCTCGTGCTAAGCCTGACAGGAATTCAGTCGAGCAGCGTTCAGGGTCTGTTGATTATGGCGCTGCTGTTTGGTTTTGGTGGCTCGTTCATCTCCCTGCTGATGTCGAAGTGGATGGCACTGAAATCGGTAGGCGGTGAGGTTATTGAACAGCCGCGTAACGATATGGAACAGTGGCTGATGAATACGGTGGCTCAGCAATCCCGTCAGGCCGGGATCGCCATGCCGCAGGTGGCGATTTACCATGCTCCGGACATCAACGCGTTTGCCACGGGTGCGCGTCGCGATGCATCCCTGGTTGCCGTCAGCACCGGACTGCTGCAAAACATGAGCCGTGACGAAGCTGAAGCGGTAATTGCCCACGAAATCAGCCATATCGCTAACGGTGACATGGTGACCATGACCCTGATTCAGGGCGTGGTGAACACCTTCGTGATCTTTATCTCCCGTATCCTGGCGCAGATTGCGGCTGGCTTTATGGGCGGCAACCGCGACGAAGGTGAAGAGAGCAACGGTAACCCGCTGATCTATTTCGCCGTGTCGATGGTTCTGGAACTGGTGTTCGGTATTCTGGCCAGCATCATCACCATGTGGTTCTCCCGCCACCGTGAATTCCACGCGGATGCCGGCTCGGCGAAGCTGGTAGGGCGAGAGAAGATGATTGCCGCGCTGCAGCGTCTTAAAACCAGCTACGAGCCGCAGGAAGCGAACAGCATGATGGCCTTCTGCATCAACGGGAAATCCAAGTCGCTGAGCGAGCTGTTTATGTCTCACCCGCCGCTGGATAAACGTATCGAAGCGCTGCGCAGTGGGGAATACCTGAAGTAACGGAACGAACATTAATAAGCCGGGCAGGAGTTCACTCCGCCCGGCTTTTTTTATGCCTGAACTCTGGGCTGGGTCACGCGGAGGCCGCTGACGATTGCGGCGAGGGAGGCAAGGGCACCTGCGGTCAGAAGCGCAACATGGTTGCCGTTTTGTCCGGCGAGGTTAAACATCAGGGCGACCAGCGCCGCCCCGCTGCTTTGTCCCAGGAGGCGCGCGGTCCCCAGCATGCCGCTGGCACCTCCGCTGCGATGACGCGGCGCGGCGGTGATAATGGTGTGGTTATTGGGGGACTGGAATAGCCCAAACCCCGCGCCGCACAGGATCATGCGCCAGATGATGTCCAGATCGGTTGGTGATGACGGGAGCAATGCCAGCGCGAACAGGCCTGTCGCCATCACCGCCAGCCCCAGCGCGCCGAGTAAACCGGCATGGACGCGTTCAATTAAGTAACCTGCCAGCGGCGCCATCACCATCGTCGCCAGCGGCCAGGGGGTTAACAGCAGGCCGGTCTCCACTTCTGAACGGCCAATCACGCCTTGCAGAAAGAAGGGCAGAGAAACCAGAGCCAGCATCTGGGCGCAGAACGAGCAGACTGACGTGCAGATGGAGAGCGAAAAGAGGGGAATACGCAGCAGGTCAACGGGCAGTAAAGGCACCGGGAGCGCGAGCTGGCGCCGAACAAAGAAGAAGCCGATCGCCAGCAGGGCGATGAGCTCAGCGCCAGTGAGTAACAGAGATTGTCCCTGCGCAAAGCCGCTCAGCGCCGTAATCAGCAGGCCAAAGGTCAGGGCATTCATCACCGCACTCGCCACATCGAAGCGCGGCATGGTGCTTTTGGGGCCGTTAGCAGGAAGAAAGCGCAGGGCAAAGAAGATGGCGGCGATACCCAGCGGCACGTTAATGGCGAACAGCCATTGCCATGACGCAACGGAAAGGATCGCTGCCGCAATCGTTGGCCCGGCGGCTGACGAGACGGCGACAATAAACGAGTTTATCCCCATGCCGCGCCCCAGATGACGCTGCGGATAAATGAGGCGGATCAATGCCGTGTTTACGCTCATGAGCGCCGCGCCGCCAAAACCCTGTGCGATGCGGGCCAGCGTCAGGGTATGCAGCGAATCTGAAAGGGCGCAAAGCAGGGACGTGAAGGTAAACACCACCAGACCGCACTGGTACACCCGACGGTAGCCAAACATATCGCCCAGAAAAGAGAACGAGAGCAGGGAAACCACAATGGCAATCTGATAGGCGTTAACAATCCATATCGAGCTGGCGGGAGAGGCATGCAGGTCGCTGGCGATGGTTGGCAGGGCAACGTTCGCGATTGCGCCGTCAAGGACGGCCATTGAGATACCGATAATGATGGTCGCTATAGCGCCATACCGCTGGGGTAAAGGCAGGCCATCGGAAAGGGTCTTTTCCATTGGGATTAAAAAAGCTCAGCGTGAAATTATTCTCAGGGTAACTATTTTAGCACTGTTACAGCGGTGATATGTCGCAGATTTGTAACGAAGTAAACGCGGATTGATTGCAGGTGACATGACGGGAACTTATAATAAAAACCGGTTCTGATTTTTATAAAACACTCTCTATGAGGTGGTAAATGGCTATTGCGGATTTGGATAAACAGCCAGATTCAGTTTCTTCCGTGCTGAAGGTGTTTGGCATCTTACAGGCGCTGGGAGAAGAGCGTGAAATAGGTATTACAGAGTTATCGCAGCGCGTGATGATGTCAAAAAGCACCGTTTATCGCTTTTTGCAGACCATGAAGTCGCTGGGCTACGTTGCGCAGGAAGGCGAATCTGAAAAATACTCTCTGACGCTGAAGTTGTTTGAGCTGGGTGCCAGGGCGCTACAAAATGTTGACCTGATCCGCAGCGCCGATATTCAGATGCGCGAAATCTCTCGCCTGACCAAAGAGACCATCCATCTCGGCGCGCTGGATGAAGACAGCATTGTTTACATCCATAAGATCGACTCCATGTACAATCTGCGCATGTATTCGCGGATTGGTCGTCGCAACCCGCTCTACAGTACCGCCATCGGTAAGGTGCTGCTGGCGTGGCGCGATCGTGAGGAAGTGAAGCAGATCCTCGAAGGCGTCGACTACAAGCAAAGTACTGCACGAACCATTACCAGCACCGACGCGCTGTTAACGGTGCTCGATCGCGTACGCGAGCAGGGTTATGGCGAAGATAATGAAGAGCAGGAAGAGGGGCTGCGCTGTATCGGCGTTCCGGTGTTTGACCGCTTTGGCGTGGTGATCGCGGGCTTAAGTATCTCTTTCCCAACCTTACGCTTCTCCGAGGAACGTCTGCACGAGTATGTGGCGATTCTGCACACAGCCGCGCGTAAGATTTCTGAACAGATGGGTTATCACGACTATCCGTTTTAATTTTTCTCGTATAAAAAACGCCGCATCCGTTGCGGCGTTTTTTTATCCTTCACTTACCCGGCTGATTAACCATTATCAATGACGACGGATGTTTTACGCAGCACGGGGCAGTGGGTTAAGCCCACGATCCCGCTGTCGGTATGCAGATATTGCGCAGAGCTCATCCCTTGTGCTGTTAAGTATTTACACTGAATGCCTAACCCGGCAGCGTTTTCGGTGCTTCCCACCAGCACGCCATAACCCGTTAGCAGAAGACCAATCCAGACAAGGGCCAGTGCAATAATTGTTCGAGTGATGAATCGCATCATTTCCTCTTTTTTCGTTTTTATCATAATGCTAGCGTAACCGGTTCAGGCGGTTAAACAAGTGCAGGATTCTGAAAAGAGACGCGATGGAAGCGCAGTTAGCCCTTGTTTAAGGTCAACGTGATAACGTTCTTGCATCAGATCTTTTGACGGAGTGTGGAGTGAAAAAAATACGCTGGGTAATTCTGATTATCGTGCTGATAGCGTGCGTGGTGTTATGGACGCAGACGATCAACGTGATGTGCGATCAGGATGTACAGTTTTTTAGCGGCGTTTGCGCGATTAACAAGTTTATTCCGTGGTAACACGCATTTTTTCTCAAGGTGATTTCCTTCCTTCGCGCCAGTGGTAAAATAGACGTTTTTATTGAGGTGGTGAAATGGGTGAGTTACTGAATTCAGGGCTGCTGAATATAGCATCCCTGATGATTTCTTTGGTTGTTCTGCTTGTAGGGCTGGTCATTTGGTTCTTCGTGAACCGCGCCAGTTCACGTACCAACGAGCAGATCGAACTGCTGGAAGCGCTGCTCGATCAGCAAAAACGTCAGAACGCGCTGCTACGCCGTCTGTGTGAGGCTAACGAACCAGAAGAGAAAAGCGTGTCTAAAGACGCGGTCGCTGAAGAGATGAAAGACGAAGACGACTTTATCCGCCTGGTGGCTGAGCGTTAATTTTGATGCGGGGAGGTGGCTGTGGTCTGGAAAAATCCCTGGTATGACCCCTCCCTGAAACATCACACCCCAAACGGTTTTTGTAATACCGCCCCTGTCGGCCATCAACCCGGCGATCTGGACCGCTGGCGTAAAGCGCGTAAAGAGGCCGGTTTGCCGAAGCCACCCGCGCTGGGCTATGCAGACTTTATCCGCCAGTGGTGGCAACCGGTTGAGCTTACGCAGCCTCAGGAAGATGGGGTGTGGTGGCTCGGACACGCGAGCGTGTTGCTCCAGATGGACGGCAATATTCTTCTAACCGATCCGGTTTTTTCACGTCGCGCTTCTCCGCTCCCTTTCCTGGGACCACAGCGCAAAACGCCGCCCGCACTGTACGTCGAACAACTTCACCAGCTTGATGCGGTTGTCATCTCTCATAATCATTACGATCATCTCGATGACGCGACCATTCGCCGTATCCTCAAACGCTTTCCCGACGTCAGTTTCTTTGTTCCGTTAGGTCTTGCCGACTGGTTTCGCCGTCGGGGAGCAAAACGCGTGATTGAGCTCGACTGGTGGCAGAGTTTCACCTGGCAGGGGATGACCCTGACCGCCGTCCCGGCACAGCACTGGAGTATGCGCACGCCATGGAACCGCAATCGCTCATTGTGGTGCGGCTGGGTGATGGAAGGGCGACAGCATCGTTTCTGGTTCAGCGGCGATACGGGATATACGCCTGAACTGCTGTTGATACCCGAGCGTCTGGGACATATCGATGCTGCCGCGTTACCGATCGGCGCCTATGCCCCGCGATGGTTCATGGCTATCCATCATATGGATCCGCAATCTGCGGTGGCATTATGGCAGCAGTTGGGGTGCCCTCTTGCGTTTCCCGTTCACTGGGGCGTGTTTGAACTGGCAGATGACGCCCTGGATGAACCTGTTCGAGAGTTAACTAATGCACTAGATATTTTAGCACCAGTTAATCATTTTTTCAGGATACTGAAAATTGGTGAATATTTATCCTTATAAACGAAGCGACAAGGTGCTGCATATATTCTCTACCTAAACGCACCCAGGAATGTTTTATTTTTATCGAAACGTTTTGCTTGCCTGTTTTTGATGCAGAGTCACAAAAATTTCATTATTTTGGTGCATAACGCTGTTTATTAACTGGTGCATTTTAATACAGCCAGGCGTGTGTTATTAACGCTGTTTTTTTTCTGAAACAATTTGGTCGCGTTACAATGATTTAAGCATAAGTTTTCACAAATTGTTCTAACTCAATCACGATGAAAGATTTCTTTTCCCGCTGGCTGGACGCTTCGTAAAGATTGAGCTATGTTAAAAATGTCTTAGATTACAGCGCTTGTGAAAGCAGCGCTGGGTCTTTGTGACGCAGCAGAGCTGTCTGTACGCGTTGCGCATAATTGTGCAAAACCTGACAGGCACTGTTCGAATTTGTGCGGCGGATCGAGACATGTTTAAAAATGGCTTGCCATATTAAACATAGTGTGTGATAACACGTTTTGGGTCAAACGAGGTACAGTTCTGTTTATGTGTGGCATTTTCAGTAAAGAAGTCCTGAGTAAACACGTTGTCGTTGAATACCGCTTCTCTGCCGAACCTTATATTAGTGCCTCATGCAGTAATGTCTCAGTTTTATCTCAGTTAATGCCTGCGGGCTAAGAAAACACTCTAAGGAATTTTGCAAAATGGCAAAGATTAAAGGTCAAGTTAAGTGGTTCAACGAGTCTAAAGGTTTTGGTTTCATTACTCCTGCTGACGGCAGCAAAGACGTGTTCGTACACTTCTCTGCAATCCAGGGTAACGGCTTCAAAACTCTGGCTGAAGGCCAGAACGTTGAGTTCGAAATTCAGGACGGCCAGAAAGGCCCAGCTGCAGTTAACGTCACTGCTATCTGATCGAACCGCTGCTGACTGAAGCGCCTTGCGCCTCAATCTCAGACATAAAGCCTCGCTTAACGCGGGGCTTTTTTATGTCCGCTATCTTTCAAAATATTACCATCTGCGGTCCTGTTAGTAACTTGTTGCAAAGCTGCGAGGTTAGTAGCACTGTTTTGCCACCCTTAACGCATCTTTTCCCGTTAAATCAGGGCGTTGTTTACTAGCCCTGGGGTTCAGGTGAAGAAGAAATTGATCGCGACCGCCGGAAATTTCACACCGGCGCGTTTTGCGCTGCTCTGTTTGGCTATTTTTTGTAGTCTGGCCTTTTTGCTGGGCCGCGTGGCCTGGCTGCAAATCATCAAGCCTGACAATCTGGTGAAGCAGGAAGATATGCGCTCCCTCCGCCAGGTGGCGATTGATGCGCCGCGCGGCATGATAGTGGATCGCGAAGGCCGCCCCCTGGCGGTGAGCGTGCCCGTCCGGGCCGTCTGGGCCGACCCTAAAACGGTGCTGGCAAAAGGGGGCGTCGGCGCTGATGAGCGCTGGCAGGCGCTGGCCAGCGCGCTGCATCTCTCACTCGACACACTCTCGGCACGCATCAACGCCAACCCACAGGGGCGCTTCATTTACCTTGCTCGTCAGGTCGATCCGGCGCAGGCAAAGTGGATCGACAAGCTGAATCTCCCCGGCATCAACTTGCGCGATGAGTCCCGTCGTTTTTATCCTGCCGGCCATGTGGCTGCGAACCTGATTGGCTTCACCAATATTGACGGGCAGGGCATTGAGGGTGTTGAAAAGAGCTTTAACGCGCAGCTCACCGGCAGGCCGGGAGTGCGCCAGGTCAGGGAAGACCGCTATGGACGCGTGGTTGAAAACCTGACCGAAATAGCCCCCACACCGGCGCATAACATCCAGCTAAGTATCGACGAGCGGCTGCAAACCATCACCGAGGATGCGCTGGACAATGCCGTGGCCTGGAACAAGGCCGAGTCGGGTGCATCGGTGCTCATTAATATCCCAACCGGGGAAATCCTCGCCATGGCGAGCTATCCGGATTTTAACCCCAATAACCGGGAAGGGGCGACGATCAACGATTTTCGCAACCGTGCAATCAGCGATACGTTCGAACCCGGTTCGACCGTCAAGCCGCTGGTGCTGATGACGGCTCTGCAGCAGGGGCTCGTCCAGCCGGACAGCGTGATTGACACGCACCCGTATACCCTTGACGGGCACCGCATTCGCGACGTGGGCTTTTATCCGGAGTTGACGATGACCGGGATCCTGCAAAAATCGAGCGATACCGGCGTGTCCCGGCTGTCGCTGGCGATGCCCGTCCAGCATCTGATTGATACCTATCGAAACTTCGGTTTTGGTACAAATACGGGGCTTGGCTTAACGGGGGAAAGTTCGGGGCTATTGCCGCAGCGTAAATTCTGGAGCCAGCTCGATCGCGCGACCTTTGCCTTCGGCTACGGGCTGATGGTGACCCCGCTGCAGCTGGCGCACGTCTACGCCACGATTGGCGGCTTTGGGCTTGAGCGTCCGCTCTCCATCACCCGCATCGATCCCCCCGTTATCGGGCACCGCGTCATGCCGGAAGAGATTGCGCACGAGGTGGAGCACATGATGGAGAGCGTTGCGCTGCCCGGCGGCGGGGGGGTTAAGGCCGCCGTTCGCGATTACCGGGTGGCGGTGAAAACCGGTACGGCGAAGAAAATTGACGATAGCGGGAAGTACGTCGATAAATACGTCGCCTACACCGCGGGCGTTGCGCCCGCCAGCAATCCGCGCTTTGCTCTGGTGGTGGTGATTAACGATCCGCAAAACGGGGCGTACTACGGCGGTGCCGTCTCCGCGCCCGTCTTCAGCGAGATTATGGGGAACGTGCTGCGTCTGGAGAATGTCAAACCTGACGGGCTGCCGGCGGGTTCCGACCACCTTATCGTTATGCGTTAACCGGGCGTCTATACCCAAAATAATTCGAGTTGCAGGAAGGCGGCAAGGGAACGAATCCCCGGGAGCGTACATAAGTACGTGACTGGGGTGAGTGAGTGCAGCCAACGCACCTGCAACTTGAAGTATGACGGGTATATAACCAGGGCGAATAGCGGTACACTTAGCCCTTTGATTATGCTCCGGAGTCACCATGTCCTTCAGCTGTCCCCTTTGCCACGCGCCCCTGACGCACTCAGAGAAAAGTTATACCTGTCCGCAGGGGCATCAGTTTGACAGGGCAAAAGAGGGCTACGTGAATCTTCTGCCGGTGCAGCATAAGCGCTCCCGCGACCCGGGCGACAGCGCAGAGATGATGCAGGCGCGTCGCGCGTTTCTGGATGCCGGACACTATCTGCCGCTGCGGGAGACCGTCGCGCAGATGCTCAATGACATTCTGCCGGGTTCAGCCACCGCCGTGCTCGATATCGGCTGCGGGGAAGGGTACTACACCGCGCGGTTTGCAGAGGTTGCCCGCGAGAAGGGCGCGCAGACGTTCGGTCTGGACGTGTCGAAAGTGGCCATTCGCGCGGCGGCAAAGCGTTATGCGGACGTGACGTTCTGCGTGGCATCCAGCCACCGTCTGCCGTTTGACGATGCCAGCATGGACGCGGTTATCCGTATTTACGCGCCCTGTAAGGCAGAGGAGCTGGCGCGCGTGGTGAAACCGGGAGGATGGGTGGTCACCGTGACGCCGGGTCCGCGTCATCTGCTTGAGCTGAAAGGGCTGATCTACGACGACGTGCGTCTGCATGCCCCTCATTCTGAATGGCTGGCCGGTTTTACCCTGAAGCAGGAGCAGACCGTGGCGTATGACATGACGCTGAAAGGGGAAGAGGCTACCGCGCTGCTGCAGATGACGCCGTTCGCGTGGCGGGCAAAACCGGAAGTGTGGGAAACGTTAGGCGCAGAGTCAACATTTGGCTGCCAGACGGATTTCAGTATCCACGTCTGGCAGCGCGAAGATTAACCCGCGAAGTGTGCCCAGAGGATCTGGGCACCAATGCCGATCAGCACAATACCGCCTAAGATCTCGGCGCGTTTACCCAGCAGCGGGCCAATAAACCGTCCGACCATCATGCCCAGCGTGGACATAATCAGCGTCGCACAGCCAATAGCCAGCGCGGTGGCGATTATATTGACCTGCAGGAATGCCAGACCGACACCGACGGCCATCGCATCCAGGCTGGTGGCAATAGCCGTGGTAACCAGCAGCCAGAATCCGTGGCGGTGCTGAGGCTCCTCGTCTTCATCATTACCGCCGCGAAAACCTTCAATCACCATTCGGCCACCGAGAAACACCAGCAGTACAAATGCAATCCAGTGGTTCCACTCCAGCACGAACTGGCTGGCAAGCATGCCAAGGCCCCAGCCGATAAGCGGCGTCAGCGTTTCGATAGCGCCAAAGATCAGGCCGGTACGCAGGGCTTCGGAGAATTTAGGTTTGTGGAGCGTGGCGCCTTTTCCGATGGAGGCAGCAAATGCATCCATGGACATGCCAAAAGCGAGGAGGATCGTAGCGGAAATATTCATAACAGCGTCCAGACCGGGGATATCCATATGACACATCACTGCCCCCAGTAAACAGCAGTTGATGTATCTATGGTCTCGCCTGATCGCGCCGCACATAAGTGCTCTAAGCGATCCGTACGTGCCACGTTTTTCAACGAGTATGTTGACACGTACATTTCCTGCGAGCAGGAAATCGGCTACTCCCCAACGACGGGCGAAACCTTAACATATTTTGAGAATATAAAACAACAATGAAAAGGCATTATTTAAAATGCTTGTTGATAACGATTTTCATTTATCTTAAATCGTAAAAATATCGTTAACAGATAGAGATAAAATTAACGAAGAAAATATAGCTTTGGCTATATTTCATGCGCAAAATAAACGCAGAACATAGCCGTGGCTATATATTTAACTCATTGAGTTTTAACAAGTAGCTTGTATATCTTTTCCAGGTCGTCAATATTTTTAACCCGAATAAGCAGGCGGCGATGTTCTAATTGCATCACCAGCACGCCGTCTTCGGATAAATTCATCTCTTTAATACGGTTATATTCTATCCACACGTTGGCGAAGAAAAAACCACGGGATTTAAAAATGATTTTCGGCGTGCGGATCCAGAACAGATAAACGGCCATTAATGCCAGCGCACATAATAACCATGTGGTTAATATTGCACCATGGCTGGTCACGTTGTTGTAAATAAGGATGACGATGAGGCCCGCGAAGATAAACGCATCCACGCGCCCGCGTCGCAGAAGGGGAAGGGAGAGCAGCGTCTCGCCGTGACGGCGGGGCATGATGAACTCGTCATAGATCGCGTAAGCCAGAAGGGCTGCAATAAATAAAACCAGTACGATGTCCGTGACAGTCATTCATCCTCCATATAAAAAAACCGGGGGCAAGCCCCCGGCCTATAGCATTTAAATTTAAAGACCCAGCAGGCCGACTGCGTAGCCCGCGATACCGATGACGAAGAAGCCAACGATAATCCACAGCGGGTTCACTTTCTTACGCAGCAGCCACATGCAGGCGAAGGTCAACAGCAGCGGAACCAGGCCAGGCATGAGCTGATCCAGAATCGTCTGCACGGTGGTGACGCGGGTCTGACCATCCTGACCGGTGATGGTCGACACCACCAGCGGGATGTTCACGTGCGTCCACTTGTTCACCAGCGCCCCCATGACAAACAGGCCGAGGATAGATGCCCCCTCAGTCAGTTTCTGCAGGAAGCCGCCGCCCATGTCCTTAACGATATCTACCCCTTTACGGTAGCCGTAGGCCACACCGTAGTAGCGGGTTAACAGACGCACGGCGTTGAACAGGATGAAGAACAGCAGCGGGCCAAGCAGGCTGCCGCTCATCGCGATACCGGCACCCAACGCCGCGAAGACCGGACGCACGGTACCCCAGAAAATAGGGTCACCGACACCGGCCAGCGGCCCCATCAGACCGACTTTGATACCGTTGATGGCACCATCGTCAATCTCTGCGCCGTTTGCACGCTGCTCTTCCATTGCCAGCGTTACGCCCAGTACGGGGGCCGCAACGTAAGGATGGGTGTTAAAGAATTCCAGGTGACGCTTGATCGCCTGACGGCGCGCTTCGTTGTTTTCCGGATACAGGCGCTTGATCGCCGGCACCATGGAGAAGCAGAAGCCCAGCGCCTGCATACGTTCGAAGTTCCATGAACCCTGAAACAGGTTAGAACGGATGAACACGCCGCGAATATCACCCGGAGTGAGTTTTTTCTCGGTGGTAGTTTTTGTCATATCAACCATTTCGCTCACCTGTTAGTCCAGTTCGTTATCGAGATCGTTGTTACCAGCAGCCTGCGCTGGGGCACCCGCCACGCGGTTATATTTCGGGCTGAGCTGGATGTAGAGAATCGCCATCACCGCACCAATCACGCCCAGCGCCACCAGGTTGAAGTTGGTGAAGGCAGCGGTCACGAAGCCGAGGTAGAAGAACGGCATCAGGTAGCCCGCGCGCATCATGTTGATGACCATCGCATAACCGACGACGACGATCATACCGCCCGCGATGTTCAGACCGCCGGTGACCACTTCTGGAATGGCGTTCAGCATGCTCTGGACTTCGCTGGTACCGACAGAGATTGCCACGATAACCGCCGGGATCGCGATGCGCATCGCCTGCAGGAACAGGGATGAAACGTGGATCCACGACAGCGCCGTGAGGTTACCGTTTTCAGCCGCCTTATCCGCCGCGTGCTGGAAGGCAACGGTGATAGTACGAACGATGATGGTCAGAACCTGGCCTGCTGCTGCCAGCGGGATCGCCAGGGCGATACCGGCACCAATACTCTGGTGACCGGCAATAACCAGAACGGTCGAAATAATAGAGGCCAGCGCGGCATCGGGCGCAACCGCGGCGCCGATGTTCATCCAGCCAAGGGCGATCATCTCCAGGGTACCCCCGATGATGATACCGGTTTTCATGTCACCCAGAACGGCCCCGATCAGCGTACAGGCCACCAGAGGACGGTGAAACTGAAATTCATCAAGTACGGATTCCATACCCGCAATACATGCGACGACGAACACCAGCACAATCTGAAGAGTGGTAATCTCCATTGCACTTCTCCTATTACATAAACTTTATATGAGAACCGGCGCGGGCTTATTTCCCAACTTTGCCGATCAAATCCATCATTTTCAGTTTTTGATCCGTGGAAACCTTGCGGGCTTCCAGCTCAATACCGCGTGCATTCAGCTTGTTGAATGCCTCGATATCTTTCGCATCGACTGAAATGGCGTTGTTGACCTGGGTTTTGCCCTGACGGAATGCCATACCACCAATGTTCACGGAGGTGATTTTCACGCCGCCTTCAACAATGCGCTCAACGTCTGTCGGGTTAGTGAACAGGAGCATCACGCGTTCACCCGCGTATTTCGGGTTGTTGTAAACGCGGATCATCTTGGCGACATCCACGACGTGCGCGGTCACGCCAGGAGGAGCAACCTGAGTGAGAAGGGTTTTACGAACGGTGTCGGCGGCCACTTCGTCGCTGACGACGATAATGCGTCGAACGTTGGTCTCTTTGGTCCAGCGCGTGGCAACCTGGCCGTGAATTAAGCGGTCATCAATACGGGCAAGGCCGATGACCATGTAATCGTTCGGGCCCATCGGTTTTGCCGGTGCTGCCGCTTTCGGTGCCGCTGTGGGTGCAGGGGCAGGTTTTTCAACCGGCTGTGCTTTCAGGGCTTTTACCCCTTCGCGACCGGTTTCAACGGCCAGCGCAACCAGCTCATCGAACGACGGATTGTCGTCGCGCGCCATGAAGGTTTCCACCAGCATGGGGATATTGACCCCGGCGACAACTTCGTAGTGCTCTTTATCGACGACAATACGGCTGGCAGCATTGAACGGGCTGCCGCCCCATGTATCAACGAGAAACAGCACGCCTTTGCTGGTATCCAGCTTCTCAAGCTGAGCGTTGTACTTCTCTATCAGCGTCTCGGCGTTTTCACCGGGAACGAAATCGATCCAGCCGACGTTTTCCTGCTCGCCCAACAGCATCTCTGCCGTTTTGAGTAGCTGCTCAGCAGCCCAACCATGTGTGCCTATGACAATAGCAATGGTCACTTGCTACCTCCTTTTATTATCATTAATACGCCTGCCAGGCAGGCGTACTGAGAATCGTATTGGCGAACCGAATCGATTCAGATAAGGGTTAGAGTTCTAAAAACTAAGACTTCCGCGAATTATTTTAGATAGTGAAAAAATAATTTATGTGATGAAGATCCGTAATTTAGCCACGCGTTACAGATTTCTCTGTAGCGTAAAGCCGCTGTGTTACAGAACTTTGCAAAGGAACGTAAATCTTTGCTAAAAACACAATGTCTCTGATATGTTTAGCCTCCGTTTAATTATTCAGGAGTATAGGGCTACAGCCCACTATATGGACCGTCACCGACGTCAGTCATCTGCCAGGCCATTTCGCGCCTTTTTCACCGGCGATCCTCGCCACGTACCGACTCTTTTTGCCTCTGTTTTGCCCACGTTGAGTGGGGCACCGTTTCGTCATTCCTTTAGCAGGAGCTTGTCATGGAATTCTTAATGGACCCGTCAATCTGGGTGGGATTGCTCACGCTGGTGGTGCTGGAGATTGTTCTCGGCATTGATAACCTGGTGTTTATCGCTATCCTGGCGGACAAGCTGCCGCCAAAACAGCGTGATAAAGCGCGTCTGATTGGCCTCTCGCTGGCGCTGGTCATGCGACTGGGGCTGCTCTCCGTTATCTCCTGGATGGTCACGCTGACCAAACCGCTGTTCTCCGTCATGGATTACACCTTCTCAGGCCGTGATTTAATCATGCTGATCGGGGGGATATTCCTGCTTTTCAAAGCGACGACGGAGCTCCATGAGCGGCTGGAAAACCGGCAGCATGACGATGGGCACGGCAAAGGCTATGCCAGCTTCTGGGTGGTGGTGCTGCAGATCGTGGTGCTTGATGCGGTCTTCTCGCTGGATGCGGTGATCACGGCGGTCGGCATGGTGAACCATCTGCCGGTGATGATGGCGGCCGTCGTCATTGCGATGGCGGTGATGCTGCTGGCCTCGAAACCATTGACGCGCTTCGTCAACCAGCATCCGACGGTGGTCGTGCTCTGTCTGAGCTTCCTGCTGATGATTGGTCTGAGCCTGGTGGCGGAAGGCTTTGGCTTCCATATTCCGAAAGGCTACCTGTACGCCGCGATTGGCTTCTCGATCCTGATCGAGCTGTTCAACCAGATTGCGCGCCGTAACTTTATTAAGCAGCAGTCGAATCAGCCGCTGCGCGCCCGTACCGCAGACGCGATTTTGCGCCTGATGGGCGGTCGTCGTCAGGTGAACGTTCAGTCAGATGCTGAAAACCATAATCCGGTTCCGGTCCCCGAAGGGGCGTTTGTGGAACAGGAGCGCTACATGATCAACGGCGTGCTCTCCCTGGCCTCCCGTTCGCTGCGCGGCATTATGACGCCGCGTGGGGAAATCAGCTGGGTCGATGCTAACCTGAGCGTGGATGAAATTCGCCAGCAGCTGCTCTCTTCTCCACACAGCCTGTTCCCGGTATGTCGCGGCGAGCTGGACGAGATTATCGGCGTGGTGCGGGCGAAAGAGATGCTGGTGGCGCTGGAAGAGGGCGTCAACGTGGAAGCCGTTGCTGCGGCCTCACCTGCGATTGTCGTGCCGGAAACGCTGGATCCGATCAACCTGCTCGGGGTGCTGCGTCGCGCCCGCGGCAGCTTTGTTATCGTCACCAATGAGTTTGGCGTGGTGCAGGGGCTGGTCACGCCGCTGGACGTGCTGGAAGCGATTGCCGGTGAATTCCCGGATGCCGACGAAACGCCAGAGATCGTGGCCGACGGTGAAGGCTGGCTGGTGAAAGGAACAACCGACCTGCACGCGCTCTCGCACACGCTGGGGCTGGAAAACGTCATCAACGACGAAGAAGACATCGCGACCGTTGCCGGTCTGGTTATCGCCGTTAACGGGCAAATCCCGCGCGTTGGGGACGTGATCGAGCTGGCGCCGCTGCACATTACCATCGTCGAAGCCAACGACTATCGCGTTGATATGGTGCGTATTGTTAAAGAACAATCTGCCCACGACGAAGATGAATAAGTCTGCCTAGCGCAGCGGCATCAGGGGCACAATGTGCCCGTTATGATGCGCTGGCGGGGATGCGCTCCCCGCCAGCCACGTCGGAAAATCCCGCAGCGGCATGGGCCGCGCATAGAAAAATCCCTGCAGGACAGGCACGCCGTGGCGGCGCAAATAGCGCGCCTGCTCCTCCGTTTCAACCCCTTCAGCCACCAGTTCAATATTCAGCCGCTGGCCCAGTGCAATAATCATATCCGTCACCGTCGAATTCACGGCGTCGGTGCCGATCGCCGTGGTAAACGACTGGTCGATTTTGAGCACGTCCGGATGCAGCTTTTCAAGCCAGGAGAGAGAGCTGTTCCCGGTGCCAAAATCGTCGATGGCGAGCTTCACCCCTTTGCGATGCAGTTCACGCACGATGCGATAATCCGCATCCAATAGCGCATCCCGTTCCGTCAGTTCAATCACCAGCTGCTGGCGCGGACCGGCGCTGAACCAGAGGTGGTTGAGGTCCTGTATCAACACCGCACGTCGGAAATGGCTGGCGGCGACGTTAATGCCGATGTGAAAACCGGTGCTGTTGGGGAAGTAGCCTATCTGGCGCACCGTTTCGGCGATAACATAGCGGGTGAGAGGTACAATCTGGTTATGTTCTTCTGCCAGAGGGATAAAAACCTCCGGGGCGATCCATCCCTGACGGGGGTTATTCCAGCGCAGCAGGATCTCCACGCCGGTGCATGCCTGGGTTCGGGCATCCACCAGCGGCTGGCAAAAAAGTTCAAATTCCCGCCCCGCGATCCCCATATCGATCTCCCACGTGAAGCTCATCCGGGTTGCCGTGGCCAGCCAGGCGAGATAGCCCAGCACCAGGCTGAGCATGAGCCCCAGCGGCAGCTGGGCTGGCAGGCTTTTAAAGGCTAATTCGCCAGGGCCTGGTCCGCTGACCGAAATGGTGAAAGGGTGCTGGACTGATGACTGCTGAAAAAGCGTGCCTTTCGCATCAAACGTCAGGCTGTCGGTGACGCGTTGTCCGTAGCGCAGAAAGCGATCGCCCACCGTCAGCGCCACGTCATTGATGAGCGGGCGCTGGGGCTCCAGGATCATTTTGGCGATCAGATCGATATTGACGATCTCAATGACGCCTGCTTCACCGTCCGCAGAGACGGGATACCACTGGATCAATATTGGGCTGCCCTTAAGCAGCCACTGGTCGGTCGATAAAATCAGCTTCGCCGTGCTGTCGGGTAATTCTTTCAGGAAGTCACGAAGGGGGACATTGCGGCTGCCGAAAATACTTGAGCAATACAGGACGCCGTCTTTGATCAGGGCGATGGAGCGTACCGTCTGCAAAATGGCGGCCTGCTTTCGCAACGTCAGCTGCGCCTGCGGGCAGGGCTGACCCACCAGGGGCTGGAGCAGGCTGCGGTGGTTCTCTAAAGAAAGCAGTACGTTATCAAGGGCGCGAACGGAGTGGCTGGTGAAATCAAGGATCCGCTGCTGGTTAATATTGCGCTGGGAAATAAAGCGAACGCCTAACGTCAGGATGAGCGTAAGGAGCGCAACCGTCGCACAGACGATAATGCGTTTTCGGCGATAGTGTTTAATGATCGTTTGTGCAGTTTGCATGAACGGTCGCCTGATAAGCCACCAGCTACAAAAGCCGGACGCAACAGTAAAAGTGTAGTGGGGAAAGCAGAAGGAGACGAGGAAGAAGAGGGAAATTCGCCCATCCGTTGCAGATGGGCGAAAGCGAGTATTAGTCGCACTGCACCTTAATGGCCAGGCCACCACGGGACGTTTCGCGATACTTCGCGTTCATGTCCTTGCCGGTTTCGTACATGGTTTCAATCACCTTATCCAGCGATACGCGCGGTTCGCTGGTACGGCGCATTGCCATACGTGAGGCGTTGATGGCTTTTACCGAGGCAATCGCGTTACGCTCAATGCACGGCACCTGCACCTGGCCCGCCACCGGGTCACAGGTCAGACCGAGGTTATGTTCCATACCGATTTCGGCCGCCACGCAGACCTGCTCAGGGCTTGCGCCCAGCAGCTCTGCCAGACCCGCCGCCGCCATGGAGCAGGCCACGCCGACTTCACCCTGGCAGCCCACTTCAGCGCCGGAGATAGAGGCGTTCATC
The DNA here is from genome assembly GCF_047530215.1 of Enterobacter sp. 01-M-03-SI-ECC. NCBI lineage: Bacteria > Pseudomonadati > Pseudomonadota > Gammaproteobacteria > Enterobacterales > Enterobacteriaceae > Enterobacter > Enterobacter sp. 01-M-03-SI-ECC. The sequence continues at coordinate 83,117 of NZ_JBLKDA010000001.1, read as the reverse complement.
TTATACAGCGCGCCGATGGCACCCGCCGCCAGGAAATAGCGGATATAGATGTCCGGCGTCACGGGCTCAATAAAGTGGTCGTAATACGCCAGCACGGCCGGAACGATACCGCAGGCACCGTTGGTGGGCGCCGTCACCACGCGGCCACCGGCGGCGTTCTCTTCGTTCACCGCCAGCGCAAACATGTTTACCCAGTCGACCACGTTCATCGGGTCGTTGGAGAACTTGTCCGTGGTCACCAGCATACGGCGCAGGGCAGAGGCACGACGCGGCACGCGCAGTGGACCCGGCAGAACCCCTTCGGTGTTCATCCCGCGGTCGATACAGGCGCGCATGGTTTGCCAGACGTTGGCAAAATAGTCTTCAATCTCTTTTTTGCTGTGCAGGGCCAGCTCGTTCTGCATCACCATGCCGGACAGGGAAAGACCGGTCTGTTTGCAGTAGCCCAGCATCTCGGTAGCCGATTTAAACGGGTACGGTACGCTGACGTCGCCGACGCTGTCTTTGCCAAAGTGCTCTTCATCCACGATGAAGCCACCGCCGATGGAGTAGTACGTTTTGCTGTAGATCTCTTTTTCACCGCTAAACGCGTGAATGGTCATGCCGTTTTCGTGCAGCGGCAGGTTGTCGCTACGGAAGCGCATGCCGTCATCCTGCGGGAAATCGACTTCCTGCTGACCGTTAGCCAGCAGCAGGCGGCCGCGGGTTTCCACGTCGCGGATGAATGCCGGGATGGCATCAATATCAACGGTATCCGGCATATTGCCTGCCAGACCCATAATAATGGCGATATCGGTGTGGTGGCCTTTACCCGTTAAGGACAGCGAGCCATAAACGTCTACGGCAACACGGGTAACGCTTTCCAGTAATCCTTTTTCGACCAGATCATCGACGAACTGTTTACCGGCCTTCATCGGGCCAACAGTATGGGAAGACGAAGGGCCAATTCCCACTTTGAACATGTCGAATATACTAATCACTTTCACACTCCTGACAGGGTTACCGGGGTTCCAGTAACGATGTTATAACTGCGCATAGTGTAAGAGGGAACACCGACCTCGGCTTAACTATTCACATGAATTAAACTAATGGTTAACGATGGGTTTTGCTAATAGCGCGACGCCGATCGCAAACCTGTAAAAAAGGATGGAATGTAAAGTATAGTCAAGGCTTCAGGCCGATTTGCAACGCCAGCTCGCGGATAATGCCCGCCGTCATGCCCCAGACAAAATAATGCTGATACCAGGACAACCAGACCCGATGGTCATGCCCCCGACGCTGAATATCCAGCGGGTGATAGCGGCTCAGTCGGAGGGCTTCATCCAGCGGCATTTCAAACACCGCGGAGACTTCATCGACGCTGGCGTGATACTGCAGGCCCGGCGGGATAACGCCCACCACCGGCGTGACCTGAAAACCGGTGACGCTGTCGACCGGCGGCAGCACGCCGATGACCTCCACGGCCTGCGGCGGAATGGCAACTTCTTCCTGCGCTTCCCGCAGCGCGGCGGCAATCAGCGAGGCGTCGGAGCTGTCTACCGCGCCACCCGGAAAGGCGACCTGTCCCGCGTGCTTGCGTAAATGGGGGGAACGCTGGGTGAGCAGCAGGCCCGGGCGCGCACGACGCACGACCGGGATCAGCACGGCCGCCTGGCGCGGGTTCAGCGCCTCGCGGTTGACCTGCGGTCGTAATAGCTGAAAGCGAGATAAAAAGTCATCCAGCGTCAGGTTCTCTTTTTCCACCCGTGATTACTCCAGTTGTTGCAGGATACGGTTAACTTTATCAAAGGTTTCCTGATATTCCGCATCGACCTGGCTATCGGCGACAATGCCGCCCCCGGCCGAACAGTAAAGGTTGCCGTCGCAGGCGGTCAGCGTGCGAATGGTAATGCTGGTATCCAGCGTGCCGCACAGGCTGATATAGCCGATGCTGCCGCACCAGGCGTTGCGGCGCTGCGGCTCCAGCTCATCAATGATCTCCATCGCCCGCACCTTTGGCGCGCCGGTGATGGAGCCGCCCGGGAACGCGGCGCGCAGAAGATCGCAGGCCGTGCGTGAATCGGGCAGCCGCGCGGTAATGGTGCTGACCAGGTGATGCACCGCCGGAAAAGGCTCAACGACAAACAGTTCCGGCACGCGGACGCTGCCCGGAACGGCCACCCGGCCAATGTCGTTACGCATCAGATCGACAATCATCAGGTTTTCGGCGCGGTCCTTCGGCGAGGCGGCCAGCTTTTCCGCCTGCCGGCGGTCGGCGTCGGGATCGGCAAGGCGCGGCAGGGTGCCTTTAATCGGACGGGTTTGAATGGTGCCCTCGGCCAGATGAATAAAGCGCTCGGGTGACAGGCTAAGTATGGCCCCCTGTTCCAGACGCACAAACGCGCTAAAGGGCGCCTTATTGCTGGCATTAAGACGGGTAAAGGCCTGCCACTCGTCTCCCCGGTATGTCGCCTGAAAACGCTGGGCGAGGTTCACCTGATAGCAGTCGCCGCTTTGCAGATAGGCCTGAACGCGCGAAAACTTCTCGGCATACTCCGCGGCGCTCATGTTCGAGCGCCAGCCGGAGGTCAGCGTGAACGGCCCGGCAGGTGCAGGCTGCTGTGCCTCAAGCCACGCCAGGCGCGCCTGCACGTCACGGTGGCTGAGCAGGGAAACCGTTTTTTTCAGGTGATCGACAATTAACGCCCAGTCATACAGCCCCACGGCCATGTCTGGCAGGGCAATATCAGCCTGCGCATGCTCCGGCAGCGTTTCGAAACGGCGACCCAGATCGTAGCCAAACAGGCCCAGCGCGCCCCCCTGAAAAGGAAGGTCCGGGTTGGGGGTGGCAGATAAGCCCAGCGCGTTAATGTCGTGCTGAAGCTGCGCCAGCGGATCGTCCGTTAACGACAGGTCGTCGGTAGTCAGCGTCTTTAGCGGATCGGCAACCAGAATATCAAAGCGGCTATAGGGATGGTCCGCATGACCGGAGTGCAGCAGCATCGCAAACGGAAGATGGCTCAGGCGGGCAAACCAGTATTCAGCGGCGTCTGTCCGCCAGGGCAGGGTAATAACAGTGGGGAAGCGCATGTTCATGTGTGGCATACTACCGGGCAGCGTGAAATAATTAGCGCAAATAATTTAGCAGGAGTTGACGATGTTTGCAGGTTTACCTTCTCTGAGCCATGAACAGCAGCAGAAAGCGGTTGAGCGAATTCAGGAACTGATGTCCCAGGGGATGAGCAGCGGACAGGCGATTTCCCAGGTGGCGGAAGAACTGCGCGCCACGCATACCGGCGAGCGGATCGTGGCGCGCTTTGAGGATGAAGATGAAGAGTAATCGGGCTTAAACCGCCGCGATAATCTTAATTTCAACCTTGTATTCCGGCTTCATCAGCGTGGCCTGTACGGTGCAGCGTACGGGCGCGTGACCCGCCACCACCCACGCATCCCAGGCTTTGTTCATTGCCGCGAAGTCCTCTTTGTTCGCCAGGAAAATCGTCGCATCCAGAATGCGGGATTTGTCGCTGCCCTGTTTTTCCAGCACCGCGTCAATCTGCGCCAGAGTATTAGCCGTCTGCTCGAACGCGTCCGCGTCCAGGTTAGCCGGTACGCCGGTGTAGTAGAGCGTCTGGTTATGGATCACCACATCAGACCAGCGGGCTTCGGCATCAATGCGCACAATTGTCATAAACGTTTCCTCGTTATTTTTCGTCGTCAGGCCGCAAGACTGCCATATTGTTCCGGCGTCGTCACTATTTGGGGTGGCACAGGAGAGGATGGGCTGACATAATCCCTGTGCAAAAATACAGTGAGAGAGCACCGTGGCAGACGATTTTTCCCCTGAAGGTCAATTAGCGAAGGCAATTCCCGGCTTCAAACCCCGTGAGCCTCAGCGCCAGATGGCGCATGCCGTTGCGCGCGCTATCGATAAGGCTCAGCCGCTGGTGGTTGAAGCCGGAACCGGCACGGGTAAAACCTATGCTTACCTTGCGCCGGCGCTGCGGGCGAAAAAAAAGGTGATTATTTCCACCGGTTCGAAGGCGCTGCAGGATCAGCTCTACAGCCGCGATTTGCCCACGGTGGCAAAGGCGCTGAAATATAAAGGTCGTCTGGCCCTGCTGAAGGGGCGCTCCAACTATCTCTGCCTGGAACGCCTTGAGCAGCAGGCGCTGGCGGGCGGCGACCTGCCGGTGCAAACCCTCAGCGACGTGATTGTCCTTCGCGCCTGGGCGAACCAGACGGAAGAGGGCGATATCAGCACCTGCGCGAGCGTGCCGGAAGACTCTCCCGCCTGGCCGCTGGTGACCAGCACCAACGACAACTGCCTCGGCAGCGACTGTCCGCTGTATAAAGACTGCTTCGTGGTGAAAGCGCGCAAAAAGGCGATGGATGCGGATGTGGTGGTGGTGAACCACCATCTGTTCCTCGCGGATATGGTGGTCAAAGACAGCGGCTTTGGCGAGCTGATCCCGGAGGCAGACGTGATGATCTTCGACGAAGCCCACCAGCTTCCGGACATCGCCAGCCAGTACTTCGGCCAGTCGCTTTCCAGCCGCCAGCTTCAGGATCTGGCGAAAGATTTCACCATCGCCTACCGGACCGAACTCAAGGATACCCAGCAGCTGCAGAAGTGCGCCGACCGTCTGGCGCAGAGCGCGCAGGATTTCCGCCTACAGCTCGGCGAGCCCGGCTATCGCGGCAACCTGCGCGAGCTGCTGGCGGACAAAAATATTCAGCGCGCGCTGCTGCTGCTCGATGACGCCCTTGAGCTCTGCTACGACGTGGCGAAGCTGTCGCTTGGCCGCTCGGCGCTGCTGGATGCCGCCTTCGAGCGTGCTACGCTCTATCGCGGGCGGCTCAAACGGCTGAAAGAGATTAACCAGCCGGGGTACAGCTACTGGTATGAGTGCACCTCGCGCCATTTCACGCTGGCGCTGACGCCGCTGACGGTAGCGGATAAATTTAAAGAGGTGATGGTGCAGAAGCCGGGCAGCTGGATCTTTACCTCGGCAACCCTGTCGGTGAATGACGATCTGCACCACTTTACCGAGCGCCTCGGCATTGAACAGGCGGAGTCGCTGCTGCTGCCCAGCCCGTTTGATTATGAAAAACAGGCGCTGCTTTGCGTGCCGCGTAATTTACCGCTGCCCAACCAGCCGGGCGCGGCGCGCCATCTGGCCGCGATGTTAAAACCGATGATCGAGGCCAACAACGGCCGCTGCTTTATGCTCTGCACCTCTCACGCCATGATGCGCGATCTCGCCGAGCAGTTCCGCGCCACCATGACGCTGCCGGTGCTGCTGCAGGGGGAAACCAGCAAAGGCCAGCTGCTCCAGCAGTTCGTCAGCGCCGGTAATGCCCTGCTGGTCGCCACCAGCAGCTTCTGGGAAGGGGTCGACGTGCGGGGAGACACCCTCTCGCTGGTGATCATTGATAAGCTGCCGTTCACCTCCCCGGACGATCCGCTCCTGAAGGCGCGCATGGAAGACTGCCGCCTGCGCGGGGGCGATCCGTTTGATGAGGTCCAGCTGCCGGACGCGGTGATTACCCTCAAACAGGGGGTAGGACGTCTGATCCGCGACGTCACCGATCGCGGCGTGCTGGTCATTTGCGATAACCGGCTGGTGATGCGCCCGTACGGGGCGACCTTCCTCGCCAGCCTGCCGCCCGCGCCGCGTACGCGGGACATAAAACGCGCGGTGCGTTTCCTGGCAAACCCAACGGCGGAGTAATTTACCCCGGAGTGTGCTAAGATGCGCGCCATTTTGTGACTGACCCTTGCGAGAGCGCGACGACTGATGCGAATTCTGGCTATTGATACCGCGACAGAGGCTTGCTCTGTCGCTCTGTTGAACGACGGTGCTGTTTCTGCCCATTTCGAAGAGTGCCCACGGGAACACACCCAACGCATTCTGCCCCTGGTAAAAGCCATTTTAACCCAGGGCAACACCTCCTTAACCGATCTCGACGCGCTGGCCTTTGGCCGTGGCCCCGGCAGCTTTACGGGCGTACGTATCGGGATTGGCATTGCCCAGGGGCTGGCGCTGGGCGCCGAACTGCCGATGATCGGCGTCTCTACCCTTGCCACCATGGCGCAGGGCGCGTGGCGCATGACCGGGGCAACCCGCGTGCTGGCCGCGATTGATGCCCGCATGGGTGAAGTGTACTGGGCCGAATATACCCGCGACGCGCAGGGCGTGTGGCATGGTGAAGAGACGGAAGCCGTGCTTAAGCCGGAAGCGGTCACTGAACGACTGCAGCAGCTCTCCGGTGAGTGGGCAACCGTCGGTACCGGCTGGCCGGCGTGGCCTGAAATGGCAAATAACACCGGGGTGACGCTGGTGGACGGCAACATGCTTCTCCCGGCTGCGGAAGATATGCTTCCTATTGCCTGTCAGCTGCTCGCAGCAGGAAAAACCGTCGCCGTTGAACACGCGGAGCCGGTTTATTTGCGAAACACCGTCGCCTGGAAGAAACTTCCGGGCCGCGAGTGAATCTCAGTAACAGGAACTGAGAAAAAGGAGTCGCATCATGGCGGGTCAGACTAAAGTAGTACGCCTTATTATGGCAGGCGCGTTTGCCATAGCACTGAGCGGATGCGTTTCCGTTCCTGATGCGATTAAGGGCAGCAGCCCGACGCCACAGGACGATCTGGTCCGGGTGATGAATGCGCCTGAGCTGTACGTCGGCCAGGAAGCGCGCTTTGGCGGTAAGGTGATCGATGTGCAAAACCAGCAGGGGAAAACCCGCCTGGAGATTGCGACCGTACCGCTGGACAGCGGCGCGCGGCCTGTCCTGGGCGAGGCCTCCCTGGGGCGTATTTATGCGGACGTCAGTGGCTTCCTCGACCCGGTCGATTTTCGCGGACAGCTGGTCACCGTCGTGGGACCGATTACCGGCACCGTGCAGGGCAAAATCGGCAGCTCGCCGTATAAATTTATGACCATGCAGGTCACCGGGTATAAGCGCTGGCGACTGGCACAGCAGGTGATCATGCCGCCTCAGCCGATCGATCCGTGGATGTGGGGTCCACACCCTTATCGTTACGGCTACCCGGGCTGGGGATGGTATAACCCGGGCCCGGCACAGGTTCAGACGATCGTAACTGAGTAACTTACTGTTATTGTTAGAAAAGAGACAGCGGCTCAGCCGCTGTCTCTGTTTTTTTACGGATAAAACGAAAAAAAAGAGTGACGCGCTTCGCAACCTTAAATCTGAACAATTAATAAACTGGTACGCTGAGTTAATATAATGTTAACAAACTGTTTATTATCGGGGTTGTGATGACGACGAACACTCATTTCAGAGGTGATGCATTGAAGAAGGTTTGGCTTAACCGTTATCCCGCAGATGTTCCTGCTGAGATCAATCCTGACCGTTATCAATCCCTGGTGGAGTTATTTGAACACTCGGTACGGCGCTACGCGGACCAGCCCGCATTTGTGAATATGGGCGAGGTGATGACGTTCCGTAAGCTTGAGGAGCGTAGCCGGGCGTTTGCGGCGTATCTGCAAGAGGGGCTGGGGCTGCAAAAAGGGGACCGCGTCGCGCTGATGATGCCTAACCTGCTGCAATACCCGGTGGCGCTGTTCGGCATCCTGCGAGCCGGGATGATTGTCGTCAACGTCAACCCGCTGTACACCCCGCGCGAGCTGGAGCACCAGCTGAACGACAGCGGTGCGGCCGCGATCGTCATTGTGTCCAACTTTGCCCATACGCTGGAAAAAGTGGTCGACAAAACCCAGGTCAAACACGTCATCCTGACCCGCATGGGGGACCAGCTTTCCACCGCCAAGGGCACGCTGGTTAACTTTGTCGTCAAATACGTCAAGCGTCTGGTGCCCAAATACCACCTGCCGGACGCGATCTCCTTCCGCCGCGCGCTGCACGCGGGCTACCGCATGCAGTACGTCAAGCCGGAAGTGGTGTCAGACGATCTCGCCTTCCTGCAGTATACCGGCGGCACCACCGGCGTGGCGAAAGGGGCGATGCTGACCCACCGCAACATGCTGGCGAATCTTGAGCAGGTTAACGCGACCTACGGGCCGCTGCTGCATCCGGGAAAAGAGCTGGTGATCACCGCGCTACCGCTATACCACATTTTCGCCCTCACCATGAACTGCCTGCTGTTTATCGAGCTGGGCGGTCAAAACGTCCTCATTACCAACCCGCGCGATATCCCGGGGCTGGTGAAAGAGCTGGCGAAATATCCGTTCACCGCCATGACCGGGGTAAACACCCTGTTTAACGCGCTGCTGAATAATAAAGAGTTTCAGCAGCTGGACTTCTCCACGCTGCATCTCTCTGCGGGCGGCGGTATGCCGGTCCAGCAGGCGGTCGCCGAGCGCTGGGTGAAGCTCACCGGTCAGTATCTGCTGGAAGGCTACGGCCTGACGGAATGCGCGCCGCTGGTCAGCGTTAACCCGCATGACATCGACTATCACAGCGGGAGCATTGGTCTGCCGGTGCCTTCTACAGAGGCTAAGCTGGTCGATGATAACGATAATGAAGTTGCGCCGGGCGAGCCGGGCGAGCTGTGCGTCAAAGGTCCACAGGTGATGCTGGGCTACTGGCAGCGTCCCGATGCGACCGACGAAATCATCAAAGACGGCTGGCTGCACACCGGCGATATTGCGGTAATGGATGACGAGGGCTTCCTGCGCATCGTCGATCGCAAGAAAGACATGATCCTGGTCTCCGGCTTCAACGTCTATCCGAATGAGATCGAAGACGTGGTTATGCAGCACAGCGGCGTGCTCGAAGTGGCGGCCGTAGGCGTGCCTTCCGGCAGCAGCGGCGAAGCGGTCAAGATATTTGTGGTCAAGAAAGACGCTTCTCTGACGGAGGAGGAGCTGGTAACGTTCTGCCGTCGTCAGCTGACGGGCTACAAGGTGCCGAAGCTGGTTGAATTCCGCGATGAGCTGCCGAAATCCAACGTCGGAAAGATATTACGACGAGAATTACGTGACGAAGCCCGTGGCAAAGTAGACAATAAGGCCTGAGCTTCACGCTAATCGCCCCGACGCCGGTTAAGCCGGCGTTTTTTATGGGCGCAAACAAAAGAGAACCCGTTTTGAATTACCAGATGATCACCACCAACGACGAGCTGGCTTCGCTGTGCGAAGTGACGCGCGACTTTCCTGCCATTGCCCTGGATACCGAGTTTGTCCGTACCCGGACGTACTATCCGCAGCTGGGGTTGATTCAGATGTACGACGGTAAACACGTGTCGCTGATCGACCCGCTCGGCATTACCGACTGGACGCCGATGCGTGAGCTGCTGCTCGATACCGCCGTGACGAAATACCTGCACGCGGGCAGTGAAGATCTGGAAGTCTTTCTGAACACCTTTGGCATCATGCCCCAGCCGCTGATCGATACGCAGATCCTCGCGGCCTTCAGCGGTCGTCCGCTTTCGTGGGGCTTTGCCGCCATGGTGGAGGAGTACACGGGCCTGGCGCTGGATAAAAGCGAATCCCGTACCGACTGGCTGGCGCGCCCGCTAACCGCGCGTCAGCTGGAGTATGCGGCGGCAGACGTGTTTTACCTGCTGCCGATTGCCGGACAGCTGATGAAAGAGGCGGAAGCCTCCGGATGGCTGCCTGCGGCGCTCGACGAGTGTCGTATGACCCAGCAGCGCCGTCAGGAAGTGGTTGACCCAAAAGAGGCCTGGCGCGACATCAGCAACGCCTGGCAGCTGCGTACGCGCCAGCTGGCGTGCCTGCAGCTGCTGGCAGACTGGCGCTTGCGTAAAGCGCGCGAGCGCGATCTGGCGGTTAACTTTGTGGTTCGCGAAGAACACCTCTGGGCGGTCGCCCGCTATATGCCGGGCAGCCTGGGCGAGCTGGACAGCATTGGGCTTTCGGGCAGCGAGATCCGCTTCCACGGCAAAACCCTGCTGGCGCTGGTCGCGAAAGCGCAGGCGTTGCCGGAAGAGGCGCTGCCGGAACCGCTGCTGAACCTGATGGATATGCCGGGCTATCGCAAAGCGTTTAAGGATATCAAGGCGCTGGTGCAGGACGTTGCCGCGGAAAGCAAACTGAGCGCGGAGCTGCTCGCCTCACGTCGTCAGATTAACCAGCTGCTGAACGGACACTGGAAGCTGAAGCCGCAGAGTGGCGTGCCGGAAATGCTGGCGGGATGGCGCGGAAAATTGATGGCCGATCGCCTGAATACGCTGCTGGAAGGTTATCCGCGATAAAAAATATGCCGGGCGTTATACCCGGCATATTCCCCCGGCGGCGCTGCGCTTACCGGGGCTACGAACTCACAACCTTACGGACGCGACTCTTCCGCTTCCGGGAGCGTTACGTTCAGCTCCAGAATCGAAATATCCCCGTCTTTTTGTTCCAGCTGCACCGTGACCATCTCCGGGTCAATCTGCACATATTTGCAGATCACTTCCAGGATGTCCTTACGCAGTTGCGGCAGGTAGTGAGGCTCGGCGTCGCTACGACGACGCTCCGCAACGATGATTTGCAGACGTTCTTTTGCGATGTTGGCGGTGTTCTTTTTCCGCGAGAGAAAAAAGTCCAGTAATGCCATAACTTATCCTCCGAACAGGCGTTTGAGGAAACCTTTCTTCTCTTCTTCGATGAAGCGGAAAGGACGTTCTTCTCCCAGCAGACGGTCAACGGTATCGGCGTAAGCTTTACCTGCATCTGCCATTGTATCAAGGATCACTGGCTCGCCCTGGTTAGAGGCGCGCAGCACGGACTGGTCTTCCGGGATAACGCCCACCAGCTTAATGCGCAGGATCTCCAGCACGTCTTCCATGCTCAGCATGTCACCTTTGTTCACGCGGCCCGGATTGTAGCGGGTGAGCAGCAGGTGTTCTTTGATCGGTTCTTCGCCATTTTCCGCACGACGGGATTTAGAGGCGAGGATGCCCAGAATACGGTCTGAGTCGCGCACGGATGAAACTTCAGGGTTGGTGGTGATGATGGCTTCATCAGCGAAATAGAGCGCCATCAGGGCACCGGTTTCGATGCCGGCAGGGGAGTCGCAGACAATGAAGTCGAAATCCATTTTTTTCAGATCGTCGAGCACCTTTTCCACCCCTTCACGGGTCAGGGCGTCTTTGTCACGCGTCTGAGAGGCCGGAAGAATGTAGAGGTTCTCGGTGCGCTTGTCTTTAATCATCGCCTGGTTCAGCGTGGCATCGCCCTGAATGACGTTCACGAAGTCATACACGACGCGACGCTCACATCCCATGATGAGGTCGAGGTTACGCAGACCGATATCGAAGTCGATAACGATGGTTTTCTTTCCCTTCTGGGCCAAACCTGTAGCGATGGCCGCGCTGGAGGTGGTCTTGCCAACGCCTCCTTTACCCGAAGTAACAACAATAATGCGTGCCATAGAAATTCCTTGTTAAAAAGGGATCAATTCAACGGTTGAACGGTCAACGCGTCGTCTGCCAGCAGCAGGCGAGCCGCTTTGCCATAAAATTCGGCTGGGATCTTGTCGCTCAGCCAATATTCACCTGCGATGGACACCAGTTCCGCCGTCAGGTGAGTACAAAATATTTGCGCATCTCTGTCGCCACTTGCCCCTGCGAGCGCACGTCCACGCATCATACCGTATACGTGAATATTGCCATCTGCAATCAGCTCAGCGCCAGCACTGACGTGGCTTGTAACAATCAGATCACAGTTTGGTGCATAAATGCGCTGACCGGAACGAACCGGCACATCAATCATTCGCGTTTTTGTGATGTTTGTAACGTTTTGCACCGCAGGAGGGGGCGTCTGGACGGCAACGGGGGCCGCACGCGGGGCTTTTTCTTTGCCCTCATTCAGAAGCGGCAGCCCCGCACGGTCAATTTCTGCTTTCAGCTCGGTATCTTTGCAGCCGCTGATGCCGACAATACGCAGTCCCGTGGAAGAGACGGCCTGCTGGAGAAGTTTCCAGTTAACCGGCGCCTCAAGACCGCTGACGTTGATGACAACGGGGGCGTGCTTCAGAAAGGCGGGAGCCTGGGCGATTTTGTCTTCTAACGCCTGACGAATAACCTCGGGTTTTGCATCATGCAAATGTACCACTGATAAGGTGAAGCTACTGCCTTTAAGCTCGATGGGCGTGTTTGACATCCTGGCCTTACTCAATTTGCTATTAACCGCAACCATTCGCTGCGATATTCCGAAGAGTATCAGGCATGTTATAGTCAGGAGTATATTGAGGCAAGCAACCACCCATTAATTCAGAGTAAAAACATGTTTTGTGTGATCTACAGAAGTACAAGCCGTGACCAGACCTATCTTTATGTCGAAAAGAAAGACGATTTTTCACGCGTGCCTGAAGAATTAATGAAGAGCTTTGGCCGACCACAGCTGGCGATGCTGCTGCCGCTGGACGGTCGTAAGAAACTGATTAATGCCGATCTGGATAAAGTGAAAACGGCCTTAGCCGAGCAGGGCTATTATTTACAGCTTCCGCCGCCGCCCGAGAATTTATTAAAACAGCATCTTGAGGCGAACGGTAAAAAATAGTCTCAGCTGTTTTTGAGCACAACACATCAACCGTTTAGGGGTCGACCATGTATCAACATCATAACTGGCAAGGTGCATTACTGGATTATCCCGCTAGTAAAGTGGTTTGCGTGGGCAGCAACTATGCAAAACATATTCAGGAAATGGGCAGCGCGACGCCAGAAGAGCCGGTCCTGTTCATTAAGCCTGAAACGGCGCTTTGCGATATCCGCCAGCCGCTGGCGCTGCCGCAGGGGCTGGGCTCGGTGCATCACGAAGTTGAGCTCGCCGTGCTGATCGGCGCGACGCTGCGTCAGGCCTCCGAAGAACATGTCCAGAAAGCGATTGCCGGCTACGGCGTGGCGCTGGATCTGACCCTGCGTGACGTGCAGGGCAAAATGAAGAAAGCCGGTCAGCCGTGGGAAAAAGCCAAAGGGTTTGATAATTCCTGCCCGATTTCGGCGTTTGTGCCGGTGAGCGAATTTACCGGCGATCCGCAGAACACGCCGCTCAGCCTGAAGATCAACGGCGAGATCCGCCAGCAGGGCAGCACGGCAGACATGATCCACAAAATTGTGCCCCTGATCGCCTACATGAGCCGTTTCTTTACCCTGAAACCAGGCGATGTGATCCTGACCGGGACGCCGGAAGGCGTTGGCCCGCTCGTGAGCGGTGATGAACTTGAGGTCGGTTTTAACGGCCTGTCGCTGAAAACCCGCGTGCTGTAACCTCCTCTTGCCGCCTGAAAAGGGCGGCAAAACTTGCAACGACGTGCCAGACTCGTTATAAGGTGCGCTTTCTTTTGACGTGTGGACATCCTGATGAACGACATCCCTTTCTGGCAAAGCAAAACTCTCGACGACATGACTGACGCGGAATGGGAATCCTTATGCGACGGCTGCGGGCAGTGCTGCCTGCACAAGCTGATGGATGAAGACACGGACGAAATCTACTTCACCAACGTGGCCTGCAAGCAGCTCAACATTAAAACCTGCCAGTGCCGCAACTATGAGCGCCGCTTTGAGTTTGAGCCGGACTGCATCAAGTTAACCCGTGAGAATCTGCCGACGTTTGAATGGCTGCCGCATACCTGCGCGTATCGCCTGCTGGCCGAAGGGAAAGACTTACCGGCCTGGCACCCGCTGCTGACGGGGTCGAAAGCGGCGATGCACGGCGAGCGCATTTCCGTGCGCCACATTGCGGTGAAAGAGTCCGAGGTGCGGGACTGGGAAGATCACATCATGAACCACCCGACCCGTTGAGAATAAAAAACCCGCCGAGGCGGGTTTTTTATTGTGCGCTGTTGTGTCGGGTGGCGCTGCGCTTACCCGACCTACAAAACCGTAGGCCCGCGCAAGCGAAGCGCCGCCGGGCAAATTAGCGCCCGAAAAGATCGCGTTTCTTCGGCTTGAACGGCTGGGCAATCAGCACCAGCAGCGCCACCACGAAGTAGGCGACAAAAATCCCCACCAGCCACTGCGGCATCTCCAGGGTCAGGAATTCCCACTGGCGAACGGAGCAGTCACCGGAGGCAACAAACACCTGCGGCAGCCATTTGTCCAGCGGCAGCCAGCTCGGGAAGCGGGCGGCGAAATCACAGGTCATGAACGGCGAAGGGTGCAGCTGCATCATGGTGTGCTGCCAGGAGAGCTCAATGCCCTTCCAGGCGCTGTACAGCCAGATAGCTATCCCCGCATAGCGCAGCGGCGATGTTGGCGCAATTGCGCCGACCAGGCCTGCACCCATAATGCCGAACAGGGCGCAGCGCTCGTAGATACACAGCACGCAGGGTTTCAGCCCCATGACATGCTGGAACCACAGCGCGACCATTTCCAGCGCAAAGGCGGTCAGGGCCATCAACAACCACGCTCCGCGACCGCGGGAGCACTGGTTTAAAAATCTCAACATAATCATTTCCCTGGAACATGCTTAGAAAGCGCAGTGTAAACGAATTTTAGTGCGCCGCAAGTATACCCGCTTGTATCAGCCATTGCGTACACGGAATGAGGGTAATTTTGACGCAAAGCAATCCCACGAGCGTGAGCACCAGCGTGTAGGGCAGCGCCATCCACACCATCCTGCCATAAGAAAGTCGTATGAGCGGCGCGAGGGCGGAGGTCAGCAGAAACAGGAAGGCGGCCTGGCCGTTTGGCGTCGCCACCGACGGCAGGTTGGTGCCGGTATTGATCGCCACCGCCAGCAGCTCAAACTGTCCGGCGCTGATGATGCCTTGCTCCATGGCCGCTTTGGCCTCGTTGATGTAGACCGTCCCGACAAAGACGTTATCGGAGATAGACGAGAGCAGGCCGTTAAACAGATAAAACAGCGACAGCTGAGCGTCCGGTGACGCCTGTAATACGAAGGTAATAATCGGCGCGAACAGGTGTTGGTCGATAATCACCGCCACGACCGCGAAGAAAACCGCCAGCAGGGCGGTAAACGGCAGGGCTTCGGTAAACGCCTTGCCGATGGCATGTTCGTCCGTCACGCCGGTAAAGCTGGTGGCGAGAATAATGACGGACAGGCCAATCAGCCCCACTTCGGCAAGATGAAACGCCAGCGCCGCGATAAGCCAGACGCCGATGATCCCCTGCGCAATCAGACGCAGCGTCTCCTGGCGCGTCCGCTGGCTGCGGCTTTGCAGATCGAATTTATGCAGCTCCTGACGCACCGGCTCCGGAAGCTGCGCCCCGTAGCCAAAGAGGCGAAACTTCTCCACCAGCAGACAGGTCGCCAGGCCGCAGAAAAGCACCGGTACGCTCACGGGCGCCATTCTCAGGAAGAACTCACCGAAGTGCCAGCCCGCCGCTTTGGCGATGATCAGGTTTTGCGGCTCGCCCACCATGGTCATCACCCCGCCCAGGGCAGTACCGACCCCGGCATGCATCATCAGGCTGCGCAGAAACGCGCGGAACTGTTCCAGCACGTCACGGTTATGCGCCTCGACGTGGCTATCATCCTGGAGATCGTCGCCCGGACGAGAGGAGGCCACGCGATGATAAATCCCGTAAAACCCGACGGCGACGCTGATCACCACCGCGACGACCGTCAGCGCGTCCAGGAAGGCCGACAGAAAGGCGGCCGCAAGGCAGAACGCCAGCGAGAGGAACATTTTCGACGGTATGCTAAGCAGCAGACGCGTGAAGATAAACAGCAGCAGCTGTTTCATGAAGTAGATGCCCGCCACCATAAACATCAGCAGCAGAAGCACTTCAAGATTTGAGGCCAGCTCTGCTTTGACGTGTTCTGCCGACGTCATACCGATGACCACGGCTTCAAACGCCAGCAGTCCGCCCGGCAGCAGGGGATAACACTTTAGCGCCATCGCCAGGGTGAAGATAAATTCCGCCACCAGCAGCCACCCGGCAATGAACGGGTTCACGCTAAAGAGGAGGGGGTTAACGACCAGGAACACCAGAAGAATAAGTTTGTACCAGTCCGGAGACTGGCCTAAAAAATTGCGCCACAGCGCGCGCCCAAAAGAAATTTCCACGACAGACGTCCTTCCCCGTCAAGTAAGACAAAACATCAGTATACGCAAAAATCACGGCCAGCAGGCGGATAAGGCTCGATTGTAAATTTCATAAAAATGAAACGGCGATCCCTCTTTTCTCACTTTGCCGTGCTACCTGCCACTGCGCGCCTCTGGTATGATGAGTCCAATTTGCTAAAGCTGTGTAATGGAAATCTCACTATGGTCATTAAGGCGCAGAGCCCGGCGGGTTTCGCGGAAGAGTACATCATTGAAAGCATCTGGAATAATCGTTTCCCTGCGGGGTCCATTCTTCCGGCTGAACGCGAACTCTCTGAACTGATTGGCGTCACTCGCACCACGCTGCGTGAAGTGCTCCAGCGGCTGGCGCGCGATGGCTGGTTGACGATCCAGCACGGCAAGCCCACCAAAGTGAACAACTTCTGGGAAACGTCCGGACTGAATATTCTTGAAACGCTGGCGCGCCTCGATCACGAAAGCGTGCCGCAGCTGATTGATAATCTGCTCTCCGTGCGCACCAACATCGCGACGATCTTCATTCGTACGGCTTTCCGTCAGCATCCGGAAGACGCCCTTGCGGTGCTGGCCACGGCGAACGAGGTGGAAGATCACGCCGACGCGTTTGCCTCCCTCGATTACAACGTGTTTCGCGGCCTGGCGTTTGCCTCAGGCAACCCGGTGTACGGCCTGATCCTCAACGGTATGAAGGGGCTTTACACACGAATCGGCCGCCACTACTTTGCCAATCCTGAAGCGCGTAGCCTGGCGCTGGGCTTCTACCATAAGCTGAGCAAGCTCTGTACCGAAGGCCTGCACGATCAGGTTTATGAGACGGTGCGCCGCTACGGTCATGATTCCGGCGAAATCTGGCACCGCATGCAGAAAACGCTGCCGGGCGATTTGGCGATTCAGAGCCGCTGAAATAAAAAAACCTCTCGTATGAGAGGTTTTTTTTCGTCGGGTGGCGGCTACGCCTTACCCGACCTACGGGTCCTGTAGGCCCGGTAAGCGCAGCGCCACCGGGCATAAAAAACGCACTACAGCGTATTCAACCGCGCCGGGCAGCGTTCCAGCAGCTCGACGCTCCCGTCTTCATTCTGCTGCTCCAGCTGCACGTCAAAGCCCCACAGACGATGAACATGCTTGAGCACCTCTTTACGTCCTTTATCCAGCGGCGCGCGATTGTGCGGGATATAGCGCAGCGTCAGGGAGCGGTCGCCGCGTAAATCGACGTTCCACACCTGAATATTCGGCTCAAGGTTGCTCAGGTTGTACTGGGAAGAGAGGCGAGAGCGGATCTCGCGGTAGCCCTCCTCGTTGTGGATCGCGGAGATCTCCAGAAAGTTGTTGCGGTCATCGTCCAGCACGGTGAAGAAGCGGAAATCACGCATGATCTTCGGCGACATAAACTGGCTGATGAAGCTCTCATCCTTGAAGTCGCGCATCGCAAAGTGCAGCGTTTCCAGCCAGTCGGAGCCGGCGATATCCGGGAACCAGTATCTGTCTTCTTCCGTCGGCGACTGACAGATGCGCTTAATGTCCTGGAACATGGCGAAGCCAAGGGCATAAGGGTTGATTCCGCTGTACCACGGGCTGTTGTAGGGCGGCTGGAACACCACGTTGGTATGGCTGTGAAGAAACTCCATCATGAACCGCTCGGTTACTTTTCCCTCGTCGTACAGATGGTTGAGGATGGTGTAGTGCCAGAAGGTCGCCCAGCCTTCGTTCATCACCTGCGTCTGCTTTTGCGGGTAAAAATACTGGCTCACCTTGCGCACGATGCGCAGGATCTCACGCTGCCACGGCTCCAGCAGCGGGGCGTTCTTCTCCATAAAGTAGAGCAGGTTTTCCTGCGGCTCGGACGGATAGCGACGGGCTTCAGCGATCGTTTTTTCTTCCTCACGCTTCGGCAGGGTACGCCACAGCATGTTCACCTGGCTTTGCAGATACTCTTCGCGGCTTTTCTGCCGGGCTTTCTCCTCCTGCAGGGAGATTTTCTGCGGGCGTTTGTAGCGGTCCACGCCGTAGTTCATCAGCGCGTGGCAGGAATCGAGCAGTTTTTCCACTTCGTCCACGCCGTAGCGTTCTTCGCAGTCGGTAATGTATTTACGGGCGAAAATCAGGTAATCGACGATGGAGCTGGCATCCGTCCAACTGCGGAACAGATAGTTATTCTTGAAAAAGGAGTTGTGCCCGTAGCAGGCGTGCGCCATCACCAGCGCCTGCATGGTAATGGTGTTCTCCTCCATTAAATAGGCGATGCACGGATTGGAGTTAATCACAATCTCATACGCCAGCCCCTGCTGGCCGTGCTTGTACAGCCGCTCCGTTTCAATAAATTTTTTACCAAACGACCAGTGCGGGTAGTTAATCGGCATCCCGACGCTGGAGTAGGCATCCATCATCTGTTCGGACGTAATGACTTCAATCTGATGGGGATAGGTATCCAGACGATAGAGTTTTGCGACCCGGTCGATTTCGGCAAGGTAGACATCCAGCAGCTCGAAGGTCCAGTCGGGTCCATCGCTGAGACGTGTGTTGTCCTTGTTCAGGGAATCAATAGTAGCCATTAGCGCGCCCTCGTTGTGGGTGCTCTCTCTGTCTGGAGAGCCTCCTTTCAAGCATAGATCAACGTGTTAAAAAGCGTGCTGGGGCAGAAATTTTTTCTTTGCGATTTCGCGTTTTTGATACGGCAAAAAAACGGCACGTCTCAGCATATTATGCTGGTTAAAAATAACGCGCAGCAGGAGATCCCAAATTAGCCCTATCCCCTGATGCTGGGGGATGTGTGAGGTAAGTCACCATAAAAAAGTCGTATGTTGAATAATATTTTCAACTAGGTTATCAATCTGTAATTAGAAGATTGTTCTTTTGCACATAATGGAGTGGCTATGCGTGTTGTCATACTGGGAAGTGGTGTCGTTGGGGTAACCAGCGCCTGGTATTTAAGCCAGGCGGGACATGACGTCACCGTTATCGATCGTGAATCCGGTCCGGCGCTTGAAACCAGCGCGGCGAACGCCGGGCAAATCTCTCCCGGCTATGCGGCACCGTGGGCTGCGCCGGGCGTTCCGCTGAAGGCGATTAAATGGATGTTTCAGCGCCACGCGCCGCTGGCCATCAGCCTTGACGGCACGCCGTTCCAGCTGAAGTGGATGTGGCAGATGCTGCGCAACTGCGACACTCGCCACTACATGGAGAACAAAGGGCGCATGGTGCGCCTGGCGGAATACAGCCGTGACTGTCTGAAAGCGCTGCGCGCGTCGACGGGTATTGAGTATGAAGGCCGCCAGGGCGGCACGCTGCAGCTGTTCCGTACCGAGCAACAGTACGAAAACGCCACCCGCGATATCGCCGTGCTGGAAGATGCCGGCGTTCCGTATCAGCTGCTGGAGGCCAGCCAGCTGGGCCAGGTGGAACCGGCGCTGGCGGAAGTGGCGCATAAGCTGACGGGCGGTCTGCGCCTGCCTAACGATGAAACCGGCGACTGCCAGCTCTTTACGCAACGCCTGGCGCAGATGTGCGAGCAGGCGGGTGTGAAGTTCCGCTTCAACACCGCTGTTGACAAGCTGCTGTCGGAAGGGGAAAGAATTTACGGCGTGAAGTGTGGTGAAGAAGTGATCAAAGCCGATGCCTACGTCATGGCGTTTGGTTCGTACTCCACCGCGATGCTGAAAGGCATTCTCGATATTCCCGTCTACCCGCTGAAGGGCTACTCCCTGACCATTCCGGTGAAAGAGGAGAGCGGCGCGCCCGTCTCGACCATTCTCGATGAAACGTACAAAATCGCCATTACCCGCTTCGATAACCGCATCCGCGTTGGCGGCATGGCGGAGATTGTCGGCTTCAACACCGAGCTGCTGCAGCCGCGGCGTGAAACGCTGGAGATGGTGGTGGGCGATCTCTTCCCGCGCGGCGGCTTTGTTGAGCAGGCAACGTTCTGGACCGGCCTGCGCCCAATGACGCCGGACGGCACGCCGATTGTCGGCCGCACGCCGTATAAAAACCTCTGGACCAACACCGGGCACGGCACGCTGGGCTGGACGATGGCCTGTGGATCCGGCCAGCTGCTGAGCGACCTGATTTCCGGGCGCACGCCGGCCATTCCGTTTGACGATTTAAGCGTCGCGCGCTATCAATCGGGGTTTACGCCGTCGCGTCCACAGCACCTGCACGGCGCGCATAGCTAAGGAGTTGTTATGTCCCGTCCCGTTCTGGCCCAGCTAAACCTGCAGGCCCTGAAGGATAACCTGCAAATTGTTCGCCGGGCGGCACCTGGCGCACGCGTGTGGTCGGTGGTGAAAGCCAATGCCTATGGCCACGGCATCGACCGCATCTGGAGCGCGCTGAGCGCCACCGACGGCTTTGCGCTACTGAATCTGGAAGAGGCCATTCTGCTGCGCGAGCGCGGCTGGAAAGGGCCTATACTCCTGCTGGAAGGATTTTTCCACGCGGACGATTTGCCGCTGCTGGATAAGTATCGCCTGACCACCAGCGTTCACAGCAACTGGCAGATTAAGGCGATTCAGGATGCGAAGCTCCACGCGCCGCTGGATATCTACCTCAAGGTCAACAGCGGCATGAACCGCCTGGGCTTCCAGCCTGAGCGGGTGCATACGGTGTGGCAGCAGCTGCGCGCCCTGAAGAACGTGGGCGAAATGACGCTGATGGCGCACTTTGCCGATGCGGAAAAACCGGACGGCATTGTCGATGCCATGGTCCGCATCGAGCAGGCGGCAGAGGGGCTGGACTGCCCGCGCTCGCTGTCGAACTCGGCGGCGACGCTGTGGCATCCTGAAGCGCACTATAACTGGGTGCGTCCGGGGATCGTTCTGTACGGGGCATCGCCCTCAGGCCAGTGGCAGGATATCGCCAACAGCGGCCTGAAGCCGGTCATGACCCTGCGCAGCGAAATCATCGGCGTGCAGACGCTGAAGGCCGGTGACGCGGTGGGCTACGGCAGCCGCTACCGGGCGAAAGGCGAGCAGCGTATTGGCATCGTGGCGGGCGGCTATGCCGACGGCTATCCGCGCATCGCGCCGACCGGTACGCCGGTCATGGTAGATGGCGTCCGCACGGGAACGGTAGGCACGGTATCAATGGATATGCTGGCCGTTGACCTGACGCCCTGCCCGCAGGCGGGCATCGGTTCGCCGGTCGAGCTGTGGGGTAATGAAATCAAAATTGATGACGTGGCGGCCGCGGCGGGCACGGTAGGGTATGAACTCATGTGCGCCCTGGCGCCGAGAGTGCCGGTTGTGACGGTGTAACCTTTGTTCGCCGGGTGGCGCTAACGCTTACCCGGCCTACGTTCGAGGATTTTGTAGGCCGGGTAAGGCGCAGCCGCCACCCGGCAAAAAACCGCTACTCCGCGTCCTCTTCCATCGGCCTTAAACCGACTTTCCGCACCGCGTTATCTTCTTTTTCGGCGACGGTCCAGATCATTCCGGCAAACTCCACCTGATCGCCCACGACCGGGGCAGCCCCCAGCCGCTGCTGGATGATTTCGCCCAGCGTCTGCTGGTTATCACCGTCTTCAGCACCCTCATCCAGGCCGTAAATCAGCGCCACATCGGCAAACCTGGCGCTGGCTTCCAGAATAAAATCGCCGAAGAAACGCTGGTCCAGCGCTACCGGAGGCGACTGGCTGAACAGCTTGCCCAGCGCGGGAAGATCCGCCTCGCGACCAATCACGCACAGAATATCCCCTTCGCGCAGTCGCGTGCTGCCGGTCGGATGCAGCAGAACATTGTCGCGGAACAGGGCGGCAATGCGCGTTTCGGCAGGCATATGCAGATCGCGCAGCGACGCGCCCACGCACCATTTGTCCGCGCTGAGCTGGTAAACAAACTGCTCCCAGGGGTTTTCCGGGTGAATATCCAGCCCCACGCGCGAGACGGGCAGCCCTACCGGCGGCACGACCACCTTCGCCTTTTTCGCCGCCCACCCCAGGGAGGTGCCCTGGAACAGCAGCGAAATCAGCACCACGAAGAACGCCACGTTAAAGAACAGCCGCGCGTTATCCAGACCCGCCATCATCGGGAAGACGGCCAGGATAATCGGCACCGCGCCGCGCAGGCCCACCCAGCTGATAAAGACGCGCTCGCGCAGGTTGAACCCGCGAAACGGCAGCAGCCCGGCAAACACCGACAGCGGTCGGGCGAAGAAGATCATCCACGCGGACAGCAGCAGTGCCGGAACGGCGATCGGCAGCAGGTCCGATGGCGTTACCAGCAGCCCCAGCACCAGGAACATGCCGATCTGCGCCAGCCACGCCAGGCCGTCGAAGTTCTGCAAAATGGCATGACGGTTACGAATCGGGCGGTTGCCCATCAGGAATCCGCAGAGATAGACGGCGAGAATGCCGCTGCCGTCCAGCGCGGTGGTGACGGCAAAAATGAGAATGCCGCCGCTCAGCGCCAGCAGCGGGTAAAGCCCCGCGGGCAGCGAGATGCGGTTGATCATCTGCTGAAGCAGATATCCCCCCGCCAGGCCGATAACAATCCCCAGCCCGAACTGCTGCAGGATATGCCAGACGAACATCCAGCTCAGGCCCGTCTCGTGCTGCTGGATCATCTCAATCAGCGTGATGGTGAGAAACACCGCCATCGGATCGTTACTGCCGGATTCAATCTCAAGCGTGGAGCCAACGCGTTCGTTAAGCCCTTTTCCGCCTAGCAGGGAAAACACCGCGGCGGCATCGGTTGAGCCTACGATGGCGCCAATCAGCAGACCTTCCATCATGTTGAGGTGGAAAAGCCACGCGGCCATCATTCCGGTGAGGCCTGAGGTAATCAACACGCCGACCGTGGCGAGCGACAGCGCGGGCCCCAGGGCCACGCGGAACGAGCTCGCCTGGGTGCGCATCCCGCCGTCAAGCAGGATCACCGCCAGGGCAAGGTTACTCACCATGTAGGCGAAAGGGTAGTTATCGAATGGGATACCGCCGATGCCATCGATGCCGGCCAGCATGCCGATGGCGAGGAAAATGACAAGAATAGGTATGCCGAGACGCGATGAAAATGAACTTAATAAAATACTGCTGGTTACAAGGACAGAACCCAAAATGAAAAGGCTGATTATCGCTGCGGCATCCAATGTTCTCTTACTCCCACCTCAATGTTAACGCTGTTACTAAAACCCTAACATATTAACGACGGAAACAGCGTTTTATTAAGGGGGTATAACGGCTTTTTTATGCCTTTATGACAGGATGGCCGCTGATGGTTAGCCGACTGCCGGCGTCATTGTGGATCAGGGAAGCGTGGGCCCCCAGCGCCAGGGTCACGGTTTGCTGCTCATGGCCAAAGTCCAGGCCGGTAATGACCGGAATATCCAACCGAGAGCGGACGAAGTCGACCATGGTCTCAAGGGTGTAACCCGCGTCATAGTCATTCGGCGCAGAGCCGCTGAAGCTGCCCAGCACAATCGCGGACTGGCGCTCAAGAATACCGGCATGATAAAGCTGCAGCAGCATGCGTTCGACCCGGAACGGGTGCTCGTTAATATCCTCCAGTACCAGAATGCCGTTCTCGATGTGCGGCAGCCACGGCGTGCCGATAAGCGAGACCAGCATCGCCAGGTTGCCGCCCCAAAGCTGCCCCTCACATTCCCAGTGCGGTCCATTACCTTGCCACTCCACGCTGTAGGCTGGATTACGCAGCGCGCGCCAGAAATGCTCCACGGTGAACGCGTCCAGCTCCGGTGCGCCGAAGTTACCGGCTAGCATCGGACCGCTGAAGGTGACAACGTTATGCAGGGCCAGCAGCCCAAGCTGGATGACGGTGAAATCGCTGTGGCCGCATATCAGCAGCGGATCCTGCTGCTGGCGCTGCGCCAGCCCCTGCCAGTCAATGCTCTCCAGCAGTCGGCTCGCGCCATATCCGCCGCGCACCGCCAGCACAATCCGGTTTTCGCCCTTCAGGTTCACCAGGCTATTGATATCATTCAGCCTCTGCGCGTCGGTACCGGCAAAACGCTGCTGGCGGCGGGGGATAATTGTCTGATTTTCTACCTGATGACCCGACTCCAGCAAACGCTGTACGCCCCGCTGCGCCGCGTCCTGGTTGATGCAGTAGCCCGACGGCGCGATGAGATGAAACTGAGACATGGCAATTCCTTGCTGAATGAGAAACTAATTGTCTATATCATGCCGCTTATACGCCGCCTGCTTCAAGAGGCGGCGCACCGCGATGACCGGCTATAAGGATAGATGACGTGAAATTGAGATGGTTTGCTTTTTTGATTGTGCTGCTTGCTGGCTGTAGTTCAAAACATGATTATCAAAACCCACCCTGGAACCCGGAAGTGCCGGTGAAACGGGCCATGCAGTGGATGCCGATCAGTGAACAAGCCGGGAAAGCCTGGGGCGTCAGTCCGCGCCTCATCACGGCGATCATTGCGGTGGAGTCCGGCGGTAACCCCACGCTCGTCAGCAAGTCCAACGCGGTGGGCCTGATGCAGCTTAAAGCGTCAACGGCGGGGAAAGAGGTTTACCGTTATATGGGCTGGAGCGGTCAGCCGTCGACCAGCGAGCTGAAGAACCCGGAACGCAACATTTCCATGGGTACGGCCTATCTGAGCATCATGGAACATGGCGTGCTGAAGGGGATTAAGGATCCGGAGGTGATGCAGTACGCGCTGGTGGTCTCTTACGTTAACGGTGCCGGCGCGTTGCTCAGAACCTTCTCCTCCGATCGCAAAGAGGCGATTGAAGAGATTAACGGCATGGACAAAGACGAATTCTTTGAGCATGTGGCGAAGAATCATCCGGCACCGCAGGCACCTCGTTATATCTGGAAAGTACAGAAAGCGATGGATGCCATGTAATGCCGCAGACGGGCGGCGGTCACGCTGCCCGATTTCTTCACAGGACCTTATTCGCGCGTTCCCGCGCCTCTCGCTCCAGAGAATAGATGATGCGCTGCAGCTCGCGCTCTGCACCGGGTCCGACGTTCAGGAAACGGAAGCTCAGACGCGGCGTGGTAATCGTTTCGTTTTTGCTGTCCACGACGGTGCGGTCGCTGATGGCAATCAGCTGTGCATCGAAATAAAAGCGACCCCAGCCGCCCATATCCAGTTCAATTTGCGTAAACCGCATGCCCTCTACCAGTCCGTCGGGTTTTGGCGTATCCATCAGCGCGCCCATGCCGCCGAGCGACAGATCGAAGAGGCGGAAGCGGAGCTCTTTTTTGTCCGGCATTTTGGCCTTACAAAAATAGGCGGGATGGAGCGGGGCGCTGATGCGAAAGTATTCACGGCGTTGAACAAACCAGAGATTGGTGGGAAGCGGGGTCACAAAGGCCGGAAGCCCCTGGTATTCGCTCAGCTCCAGTCGCGACAGGACAAACTCCACTTTAGCACCCTGCGTTTCGGCCATCACTGCGATATTTTCCGCCCTCATCGCCGCGCGGTTTTCATACTCCTGGCTGCCTAAATCAATCACCAGCCGCTCCTGCGAGGCGTCGAGGATCTTGCTGATGAACTGATTATTCGACCAGCTGATGCGCAGCGGCACTTCGCCTTTTTGCAGGTCGCGTAATACCCCTAATACAGCCAGCGGATTTTGCTTGAGGAACTGCTCACTGTAATGACTCACGCCGGATGGCTCCTTGATAGATTGACAGACTGTCTTAGCGTTATCGGCACTCCGCAATGAAACTTAATACAAACCGGTGAGTTTTTTTGCCTGTTTTCGCAAAGATAAGTTGGTGAGAAGAAAATGATTTTCCGGCGATCGCCTATACTTAAGCTAGCTGTGCAGAAGGTTTTCTGCGCACGCGTTAAACCTGTAAGAGGGCATCGCTATGGGTATCATCGCCTGGATTATCTTTGGTCTTATTGCTGGCGCTATTGCGAAGTTGATCATGCCGGGAAACGATGGCGGCGGCTTTATTTTGACCTGCGTACTCGGGGTCGTTGGTGCAGTTGTGGGCGGCTGGCTGGCGACAATGTTTGGCTTCGGAGGCAACATCAGTGGTTTCGACCTGCACAGTTTTCTGGTCGCTGTCGTGGGTGCCATTGTGGTGCTGGGCGTATTCAGGTTACTGCGACGAGCATAAATTAACATAAACGGCTCTCTGCGGAGGGCCGTTTTTTTGCCTGAGTATTGCTTTGTTAATCTAAATGATAATAATTGTCGTTCCGTATTGCATCTAACAACAAGACGACATTATGACTCCTTCACGCTTTACGCTATGCGCCCTGGCAGGCGCCGTCACGCTCGCTTTGCATGTCCCGGCCTTCGCCGAAGAATCCACTATTGTCGTCACGGGCGCAGAGCAGGGCAGCGCGCTGCCGGCCTGGACGAACAGCGCCACGAAATCGGCCGTTGCTGAAAGTAAAACGCCGCAGGTCATCACCACCGTCTCCGGGCAGGAAATTGAAAAGCGCCACGCGAATTCCGTGAATGAGATCCTGCGCTATGCCCCGGGCGTCTCGACCGAGGTGCGGGGTAATACCTCCTACATGAGCGAATACAAAATTCGTGGCTTTACCGTCGACCAGGAGTTCTACAACGGGCTGCAGCTGCCCTATAACGTCACCGGCAATACCAAAGCCCGCATCGATCCGCTGTTAATAGAGAGCGTTGATATCCTGAAAGGACCCTCATCGGTGCTTTACGGCGGCGGCTCGCCGGGCGGGCTGGTGAATATCCAGAGCAAAAAGCCGCAGCGGGAAGCGCGAACCGAAATCGGTTTTAACACCGGCAACCGCAGCCTGAAAGAGGGCTATCTCGACTCAACCGGGCAGATTGCCGACAGCGACTGGAACTACCGCCTGCTGGGCAAAGCGGCGGAAAATGACGATCAGCCGCACACCACCCGGTATGAAAACTACCTGATTGCCCCGTCCGTCACCTGGCAACCTGACAGTAAAACCCGCCTCACCCTGGATGCAATAGCGCAGAACTCTCCGAGCCTGACGCCGTCAAACCCGCTGCCGCTCGCGTACCTGCGTTCGAAATACGCGGGCAAGCGCGACTACGCCGGCGATGAGTGGAGCGGGTTTAAGCAGCGCCAGTGGATGCTGGGCTACAGCTTTGAACACGAGTTCGACAGCGGCTGGGGCTTTAACCAGAAGGCGCGCTATTTCGACGTCGACACGCATCAGCGCAGCGTTTATGCAACGGGGGCAGGGAGCGAGGTTTATCAGCTCAACCGCTTTGCCTACACCACCGATGAAGATCTGAAGAGCTTCAACATCGATAACCAGGTCACCAAAACCGTGGCGCTGGGCGACTGGAAACACCACCTGCTGGCCGGGTTTGACTATCAGAAGATGGACTCCCACTTCCACTATCGCTACGCGTCGGCCACGCCGGGCATGGATATGCGCCATCCTGACTATTCGCAAATCAGCGAAAGCGCGCTGGGGCTCTATACCGCCCAGAAAAACCGTCTGAGCTATCAGCAGAACGGCTATTACCTGCAGGACCAGGTGGCGTGGGGAGGCCTCAACCTGCTGGGCAGCCTGCGCTACGACGATTACCGCTCCGTCACCACCAACTACCTGCAAAACGGTGATAAGGCCTGGGTATCGCAGGATCGCGTCACCAAACGCCTGGGCGCGCTTTATGCATTCGATAACGGGATTTCACCGTTTATCAGCTACTCCGAAGGTTTTGCGCCGGTGTCCCCACAGGGCACGCTCGTGGCGAAAGAGGTCAAACCGACCACCAGCAAGCAGGTGGAGGGCGGGGTAAAATATCTGCTGGCCGACTACGCCACCACCTTTACCGCCTCGGTGTTTAACATCCGGCAGAAAAACGTCGTCACCTCCGACCCGGGTTTCCTGAACTATCGTCAGACCGGGGAAGTGGAATCTAAAGGCGCAGAGCTCTCCGCCATCAGCCGTCCGACGGACAGCCTGACGCTGATTGCCAGCTATGCCTATACCCACGCCATCAATACCGCAGATGATAAATACCAGGGTAAACGTCCGACGCAGGTGCCGGAGAATGCCTTCAACCTCTGGGGAGATTACACCTTTGAGAACACGCCGCTGAAGGGGCTGATGCTGGGGGCGGGGGCGCGCTACACCGGCCCAATGGAAATTTCCCCGGCTAACGATGCGGGCAAGCTGGGCGGCACCACCCAGTACGATCTGGCGGCGTCGTATCGGATGGGCGAAATTCTGCCTTCGCTGGCGGGACTGACGCTTAAGGCGAGCATGCAGAACATCACCAACAAAGAGACGCTGACCTGCTACGACGCGACCAACTGCTGGATTGGGCGCGACAGGACGTATCAGCTAGGGGCGAGTTATAATTTCTAAGTAACTCCCTGTGAGTTCAAAATGTAGGCCGGGTAAGGCGTAGCCGCCACCCGGCAATAACCTTACTGCGCCGTCGCCTTCACCGGCACCGCCTCATCATTCGCCGCAGGCCGATTCTCCGGCACGCTGTCGCACGGTTTCTCTTTCGGGCACACCCGATCCAGCATCTTCAGCGTCACGCCGTTGCTCCAGCCGAAGCCGTCCTGCAGCGGGTACTCGCCGCCGCCGCCACCCGTTCCGGTTGTTGACACGTCATATTTCTCAACCAGTTTCTTCTCGCGGTCGTAGGTATGCTGAACGTTCTTCAGGAAGCGCCAGGTGACGTCCATTGAGACTTTCTCTTTCCCGTAGTTCTGCAACCCTTCCGCCGCCACCCACTGCAGCGGGGCCCAGCCGTTTGGCGCATCCCACTGCTGGCCGCTGTTGACGGTGGTGGTCGCTATCCCGCCCGGCTGCAGCAGGCGTGAAGACGTTGCCGCGGCGACTTTATCGGCCCGATCCTGCGCTGCCGCCTTCACGTAAAGCGGGAACAGGGCCGCTGCCGTGAGCTGATTGCGTACCTTCTTGCTCTTCAGATCGTAATCGGCGTACCAGCCCTCTTTATCATTCCACAGGTGGCTCTCGATGGCTTTCTGACGGGCGGTGGCCAGCGCCTCAAACCTGTTTGCGCTGGCAGCGTCACCGCTCTCCTGGCTCGCCCGCGCCAGCAGTTTTTCCATTCTGAACATCAGGGCGTTGAGGTCCACGGGCACGATGCTGGTCGTGCGGATGGTGCCAAGCTTTTTCGGATCGTCCATCCAGCGGGAGCTAAAGTCCCATCCCGAGGCCGCGGCGGAACGCAGGTCACGGTAGATCTCGGTGGCGGGTCGGTTAGGGTTACTTTTGGCGGTATTCACATCGTCAAGCCAGGACTCCGGGCGCGGGGTGTCGCGGTCATCCCAGTAGCGGTTGAGGACAGCGCCGTCGTCCAGCTTCACCACGCGCTTGTTGGCCTGGCCCGGCTGAAGGGCGTCAACGCCGTCCATCCAGTAGGCATACTCTTTCTCCATCTGCGGACGGTATTTCTTCAGCGCATCGCTGTCGTGCGTCGCCAGCAGTTCCACCATCAGCGAGAAGAACGGCGGCTGGGAGCGGCTCAGGTAATAGCTGCGGTTGCCGTTGGGAATATGGCCGAAGGCGTCAATCTCATACGCAAAGTTATCCACCATATCGCTGATTTTGTCCCAGTGGCCACTCTCCGCCAGGCCCAGCATGGTGAAATAGCTGTCCCAGTAGTAAACCTCGCGGAAGCGGCCGCCGGGGACAACGTAAGGTTTGGGTAACGGCAGCAGGGAATCCCATTTGTTGCTGGCTTTATCGGTAGTGCGGGTCAGTACGGGCCAGAGATCGTCAATGTGCTGGCGCAGGCTTTGTCCGGCAGGCGGAACATATTTTTCCCCTTCTGAAGGGAGCGTGAAGTTCATCTCGACAAAATGGCGCAGGTCAAAGCTGGACTGCGTGCGCTGCATCCGGTAATCCGCCAGGATCATGAGCGGGTCGCTTTTGGGGACGGCATCCGCGAAGGTTTTCTGATCGGGAAACAGTTTGGCTGTTTGCACGTCGCTAAACAGCGGGCCCAGCAAAATATCGGGTGAGGTTGTCTGGGATGCGGGGCTATCGTCGGCATAACCCATTGTCGTCATGCCGAGCAGCGCGCTTCCTAGCGCAAGCGGCAAGAACGCGGGGCGTAGTGTGCGAGGTCTTATCATTTTTTCGTCTCCTGTCTTCACTAAACAGCGTGACCGCTGTTTTCAATCACCTGAAAACCTTAGACGAATATTGCCCGCTTCGCGTTAAATATTGCAGGCCAGTCAGACCTCTTCCGTCGTCTGGCTGGCCTCCCGCAGCGTGCCCGGCGCATGGCCGATGATGCGCTTAAATGCCCGGCTAAACGCCGCCAGAGAGCCGTACCCCAGGCGCAGCGCAACGGTTTCAATCGGCTGATGTTCATGGCGAATGTACTGAATAGCCAGCCGCATCCTAAGCTCGCTGAGATATTTTGCCGGGGTCGTCCCCGTCGCGGCCAGAAACCGTTCGGCGAACACCGATCGGGACGTGCCCGCTTCTTTTGCCAGCTCTGCCACGCTCCAGTTCAGGCCAGGCTGCTGGTGCATGGCGTAAATGGCCCGGCTCAGGCGCGGATCGCGCAGGACCTGCACCCAGCCGGTGGCCTTACCACAGCCGCCTTCAACCCAGCCGCGCACGATTAACGCCGCCACCACGTCGGCCAGGCGCGCAAGGATCCCGGCGTACCCGGCCTGACGCGCGGCGGATTCCCGCTCCATCGCCGCCAGCAGCGGGTGAATTTCCGGCCAGGTGGTCATCAGCCGGCTGACCATCATCACTTCCGGCATCGCCTTGATCAGCGGCTGCATTCCGCCAAGCTCAAAATCCATACATCCGCTAAAGATGAGGGTGTTGTCGCTTTCCGGGCAGGGCTCGCAGGTGATGGCACAGACCGAGCTGCAGATCGGCTCGCTCGGGAAGGCATTGACGGGAGTAATGGTTGCCTGCTCGTCAGAGAGCAGGGCATGGGTATTCCCGCCGGGAATAAAGAGCGCGTCGCCACCGCTCAGTTCAAACGTCGCGCCGCTCTCCATTCGCAGCAGGGCGCGACCGTGGCTCACAAAATGGAACTGTGCCCTGCCGGGTGCCTGATGAAACGCGACGCCAAACGGCGCGCTGGCCTCGATTCGCCGGTATTTCACGCCTGACAGACGCATGCCGCGTAAAAGCTCGCTGATCAGATCGGGGGACTGTACGGTCATGGCGCAACTCCGGACGAATAATCAATAAGTGGAGATTATATGTCATAGATCGTCCAGGGTGAACCTTCTATGCTTTTGCGACAGTTGTCACATTTTTATAACGGGAGAAAAACAGATGAATTCATGTGTCGCGGCGAGCGAGGCGGTAGCGCCTGCAAAACCCGCCTGGCGGGCCGTCTATTCCCTGGGGCTGGGAGTGTTTGGTTTGATTACGGCAGAATTCCTGCCCGCCAGTCTGTTAACGCCGATGGCCGCGAGCCTGGGCGTCAGTGAGGGAATGGCCGGACAGGCCGTTACCGCCACCGCGCTGGTGGCGCTGGTGACCGGGCTGCTGATTACGCCAGCGACCAAAAGCATCGACCGCCGCTGGGTGCTGATGTTTTTCTCGGTGCTGCAAATTATCTCCAGCCTGCTGGTGGCCTTTGCGCCGAATCTGCACGTCCTGCTGATGGGGCGTCTGCTGCTCGGGGTCGCCATCGGGGGATTCTGGGCGATGTCGACGGCCACGACGATGCGTCTGGTTCCGGCGGATAAAGTGCCGAAGGCGCTGGCGGTGATCTTCTCCAGCGTATCGATTGCCACGGTGGTCGCCGCGCCGCTGGGAAGCTATCTGGGCAGCCTGATCGGCTGGCGCAACGTGTTTATCCTCTGCATTCTGCCGAGCATGCTGGCGCTGCTGTGGCAGCTCTGGGTGCTGCCGTCCATGAAGCCGGAGAGCAGCGGCAGCCTGAGTACCCTGTTCCGCGTGCTGCGTCGTCCGGGGATGATCGGCGGCATGCTGGCAACCATCCTGATCTTCAGCGGCCATTTCGCCTTCTTTACCTACCTGCGCCCGTTCCTGGAGACGGTGGGACAGGCGAGCGTGGAGACCATTTCGCTGATCCTGCTGGGCTTTGGGCTGGCCAACTTTGTCGGCACCTCCGTTGCCGGACACCTGCTGGCCCGTAATCTGCGCCTGACGCTGGCGCTGGTGCCGTTCGGCATGGGCGTACTCGCGCTGATGATGGTGGCGTTTGGTCATCTGGCGATGCTGGACGGGCTGCTGGTCGCCCTGTGGGGCTTTGCGTTTGGTCTGGTTCCGGTGGGCTGGTCAACCTGGCTTGCCACCACCGTTCCGGATGAAGCCGAGAGTGCGGGGGGACTGCTGGTGGCCTCCATTCAGCTGGCGATAAGCGCCGGTGCGGCCGGGGGCGGGGCGGTATTTGACCTCAGCGGCGCAAGCGGCGTGTTCGCGGGCAGCGGTTTCCTGCTGGTGACGGCGATGGTGATTGTGTTTATGGGGGTGAAGGTTAAGGCGGAGTGATGCATTTGCCGGGTGAGCGTTAACGCCACCCGGCGCAAGACTTACAGCCCTTTCTTATCCATCAGTACCGCCAAATCCACCAGGCGGTTTGAGAATCCCCACTCGTTGTCATACCACGCCAGGATCTTCACCATGTTCCCGCCAATGACCAGCGTGGAAAGCCCGTCGATAATCGAGGAGCGCGGGTCGCCCTGGTAATCACTGGAGACCAGCGGCTCATCGCTATAGCCCAGAATGCCCTTAAGGGGCCCGCTGGCGGCAGCCTGACGGAACGCGTCATTCACCTCGTCGGCGGTGACGCTACGGCTCAGGGTGACCGTTAAGTCGACAATCGACACCACCGGCACCGGCACGCGCAGGGAGTACCCGGTCAGCCTGCCGTCCAGGGAGGGGATCACTTTCCCCAACGCTTTTGCCGCGCCGCTTGAATAAGGCACAATCGACAGCGCCGCCGCGCGCGCGCCGCGCAGGTCTTTCTCCGGCTGATCGTGCAGCGCCTGGCTGTTGGTGTAGGCATGCGTGGTGTTCATCAGGCCATGCTCAATCCCGAACTGCTGATGCAGCACCTGAGCGGCCGGAGCCAGTCCGTTCGTGGTGCAGCTCCCGTTGCTCACCACCGCGTGGCGGGCGGGATCGTACTGATCGTGGTTGACGCCCATCACAATCGTCAGGTCGTCGTTCTTCCCGGGGGCGGAAATGATGACGCGCTTGGCGCCGCCGTGGGTGATATGCACCGCCGCTTTTTCCCGCTCGGTAAAGAAGCCGGTGGCCTCAATCACCACGTCAGCGTCGACGTCACGCCACGGGATATTCGCCGGGTCGCGTTCGCTAAACACCGCAATCCGCTGCCCGTCTACCTGCAGCGCGCCGTCTGCCGCTTCGACCGGTGCGGGCAATTTACCCAGAAGGGAATCATGCTTCAGCAGGTGGGCGAGGGTTTTACTGTCCGTCAGATCGTTAATGGCCACAATCTGCAGATCCGGGTTACCCAGCGCCGCGCGCAGGAAATTACGTCCGATACGGCCGAAACCGTTAATACCGACCTTAACCATAGTGCACTCCTTATCTCTGTTGTCTGGAGTCACTGTAGGCGTCGGGCCGGTTGGCGTAAACGACAAAAAAGGATCAGATTACGCCATCTTGCGGCAGTGGAAGCGCTGGCGGTACTCGCCGGGGGTGAGGTGAAGCTGCTTCTCAAAGATGCGGCGCAAGTTAATGCTGGTGCCAAACCCGCTTTGCTCCGCCACGCGCTCAAGGGGCTCCTGCGTCTGCTCAAGCAGCTGGCGGGCGGCGGCCAGACGCGCTTCGGTCACGTAGCGGGCCGGAGAAACGCCCGCGTCGCGGGTAAACACGCGGGTGAAATTACGCGGACTCATCGCCGCTTTCCCGGCAAGATTTTCCACGCACAGGTCGGCGGTGAGGTTCTGCAGGATAAAGCGTTGCACCTCGCTTATTGGCCCTGACGTATCCGGCTGCTGCAGGCTGTAACGGCTGAACTGCAGCTGGCCGCCGGGACGGCGCAGATACATCACCATATCCTGCGCCACGTCGCGGGCGAGGGTAAATCCATAGTCGTCTTCCACCAGCGCGAGGGTCAGGTCGAACCCGGAGCTCACGCCGCCGGAGGTCCAGACGGGGCCATCCTGAATGTACAGCGGGCCGCCCTCGACCCGGACTGATGGGTACTGTGCCTGCATCGTCTCCAGCAGCCGCCAGTGGGTCGTCGCGCGCCGCCCGTCCAGCAGGCCGGTCTGGGCCAGCAGCATCGCGCCGCCGCAGATAGAGGCGATACGCCGGGCGTGGGGCGCGGCGAGGTGCAGCCAGTCTACCACCGCCGTGCTCTCCTGCTCGTTCATGCCGCGCCCGGTAATGATAATGGTGTCCAGCGGCTCGCGCGGATCCAGCTCCGGCAGGCGGTAATCCGCCAGCAGGTTCAGGCCGGACTGGCCGTGGATCACCTGGTGAGGCTGCGTGGTGGCGATGATAATCCGGTAGCGGGGGGCCGCGAGCCCTTCCGGGTGCAGCCGGTTGGCCTGCATCAGAATGTCGGCGATACCGGCGGCCTCAAACAGCATGCCCCCGTCGGGAACAATAATCAGGATCATCTTCATGTCCTAAAAAGTACCTTTATCACAGAATAAGTCAAGCCGCGCGTGCTTTCCGCGCTTCTGGCAAAGCAAAGCGATTTAAGTTCTTTGTTATTTCAGGCGTTATCCCCGATCGTCAGGGCACTGTCTCTGGCGAAACGGCGTCTGAAGGAATGGGTCAACGAAGCTCTCTCTATTTACATCCGCAACAGCGTGAACACATCCGCCATCTCGCATCGGGTTTTATATGGCGTAGCGAACTGCCCACGTGGCTGTTAATCATCACTATTTATGCCGGCTGGTTTGCCTCGCTGACGTTCTGGCAAACGCTCGGCCTGCTGCCCGCCACGCTGCTGCTCGTCGGATTTACCGCCTGGTATATGTCCCTGCAGCATGAGCTGATCCACGGGCACCCCACGCGTTTTGCCTGGCTTAACCAGCTGTTCGGCACGCTTCCGCTGGCGATCTGGTATCCGTACGGCCTCTACCGCGACTCCCATCTCGCCCATCATCGACACCATAGCCTGACCCATCCGGTGGATGACCCGGAGTCGTACTATTTTACCGACGAGAGCTGGGCGCGTTTTTCTCCGTGGCAAAAACGCGTCATTCGGGCCCGGAATACCTTCGCCGGGCGATTGATGCTGGCACCGCTGCTGGATATCCTTCAGACGCTGGGCAGCGCCGCGGCAGCATTTCGCCATCTTCACCTGCGGGCCATGTCCATGTGGCTGGTTCACGTGCTGCTGCTGGCGGCACTCTTCGCGTGGATGATGCATGTCGGTTTTTCACCCGTCTGGTTCGTGCTGGCGGTCAGCTATCCGGCGCTGGCGCTGACCAAGGTCCGATCCTTTTTCGAACATCGCGCGGCGGACGATCCGCTCGCGCGCTCCGTCATTAACGAGGCCGGGCTGTTCTGGCGGGTACTGTTTTTAAATCTCAACTACCATTCAGTGCATCACGATTTACCCGGCGTTCCGTGGTACGGGCTGAAGGCGATCTACCAGCAAAACCGGGAGGCCTACCAGCAGCGAAACCGCGGTTTTCTCGTCAGGGGCTACGGTGAGTGGCTGCGTCAGTTCTGGGTCAGGCCCGTTGACGTCACCGTTCACCCCGGAAAACAACAGGGGGAGGGATATGAGTAATCTGCTGGCGTTTCCCATGTACGCGGTGGATCGCGCCGACACCCGCGCGCTCTGGCTGGCGGTTAAAGGGTTACTGGCTGCCCGGGGCCTGTCCGTCGACCCCGACCCCGGCTGGCCGGAATTTGACCTGCTGACCCACTGGCAGCAGCCTGGGCTTGTCCTCAGCCAGACCTGCGGCTATCCGCTGGTCACGCAGCTCCCGGAGGTGCAGGTGGTCGGCTGTTTTCACTACGCGGCACCGGGCTGCGAAGGGTTCCAGTACCGCAGCTTTCTGGTGGTACGGGAGGAGGATCGGCACCTCACGCTGGCGGATTTTCGCGGACGACGCGCGGTCTGTAACGCTCCTGACTCGCAGTCCGGCTATAACGCGCTGCGCAAAAAAGTGGCTCCCCTGGCGAGCGACGGTCCATTCTTCGCGCAAACGTCCTTTAGCGGCAGCCATCGCCAGTCGCTGATTGACGTCAAACGCGGGGCGGGGGATATCGCGGCCATCGACTGCGTCACCTGGGCGCTGCTGCAGCGCCATGAGCCGGAACGCCTGAAGGGGCTGACGGTCATTGACCATACGCCGCTGACGCCGGGACTGCCGCTGATCACGTCGACTAATACACCTCCTGACATGCTTAACGCCCTTCGCGATGCGCTCCACGCGCTCGTGAGTTCGCCGGAACACCGGGCCGTCTGCGACGCAGCGCTCATCAACGGTTTTAGCGCGGTGACGCGTCAGGCCTACGCCTCTTTGCTGGCGTGATAAATCTCCCGCGCGTCGGTAAAACAGCGCAGCGCCAGCGAGGAGACGGGTTTCTGCCTGCGCATAATCAGGCCGACGGGCGCGTCAATGTTCGCGTCGGCGATGGGGACAATCCTGAAATGGCTGTTCAGATCCTCCAGGCCGTTGTTAAGGGGCATTACGGCGCAGCACACGCCGCTCTGCACCGCCTGAATGATCTGGAACGTGGAGTCGCTCTCGAAAACGGAGGTTGGTTCAATGCCTGCCGCGTTAAGGCTGGCCTCCACGTGGGCCCGGTAGTGCATCCCTTTGGTCAGAAACCCCAGCGGAAAATCCGTCAGGTCGTGCCAGGTCAATGTCTCCCGATCGAGCCGGAAGCGGCGAGTGTCGTGCAGCAGGCCCATCTTCGTGTTTGGCAGCCGGATAATGTCGAACAGGCTGGTGTCGATGCTGTTGAGATAGCAAATGCCCAGCTCAAGCTGATTGCGGCTGACGCCGTCGGCAATCTGCGCGGAGGACATGGCGTAGAGGCTGTAGGTCAGCTCCGGGTATTTCTGCGTCAGCAGGCGGATAAAGATCATCGGATCGACGCTCGCCAGCGGCACCATCCCCAGACGGAGTTCGCCCACCACCTGACCTTTGCACAGCGCGGCTTCCGCCTGTAGCCCGTCGTGCGCGGCCAGCAGGGCGCGGGCCCACGCGAGGATGCGTTCTCCCTCCGGCGTAAACCCTTCGAAACGCTGCCCGCGCGCAATCAGCACCAGCCCCAGCTCCTCCTCAAGGCTGCGGATGCGCATGGAGAGGGTTGGCTGGGTGATGTTGCACTGCGAGGCCGCCTTGCCAAAATGGCGGGTCTCGTCGAGCGCGATCAAATATTTTAACTGTTTAATATCCATCTTTTTTACGCGCGCGCAGCCCTACAGCATGCGGATCTCTTTCGAGCGCAGGGTGATGCGAACCGGAACGGATTTGTACGACGGCGTACCGCTGTCCTTGTCCAGATAGTCAAGGGGTACCAGCACGTTGGCCTCCGGGTAATAGGCGCCGACGGTGCCCGGCGCGATGCTGTACGCCACCACGGTAATGTCGTTCAGACGCTGAACGCTGCCGGGCAGGGCGGTCTCGATATCCACGCGGTCGCCGTGCTCCAGCCCTGACTGTGCCATATCGTCTTCGTTCATAAACAGCACGTCGCGGCGGCCAAACACGCCACGGTAGCGGTCGTCAAGCGCGTAAATGGTGGTGTTGTACTGGTCGTGGCTGCGCAGGGTGATCAGGCGCAGAACATGCTCACCTTCACCGCTGGCGTTCTCGTGCACGCCGTCGAACACCGAGAACATCGCTTTTCCCGGCGCCGTCGGCCAGATTCGCTGCGTCGGCGGCAGCGGCATACGGAAGCCGCCGGGCACGCGGATCCGCGCATTGTACTGCTCGAAGCCCGGAATGGTCTGTTCGATCAGCTCGCGAATGCGGTCGTAATCCTCAACCAGCGTCAGCCAGTCCACGCGGGTTTCCGTCAGGGTCGCTTTCGCCATGCCGGCGACGATAGCAGGTTCCGAACGCAGTAACGGCGAGGCGGGCTTCAGCTTGCCGGATGAGGCATGCACCATCGACATCGAGTCTTCGACGGTAATGGACTGACGCCCGGTGGCCTGAATATCCAGCTCGGTACGGCCAAGGCACGGGAAAATATAGGTCTCTTTGCCCACCAGCAGATGGGTTCGGTTGAGCTTGGTGCCGACGTGGACGCTCAAATCCAGGTTGCCCATCGCCGGGAACCCCCGCTCGTGATCGGGCATTGCCACCGCAAAATTGCCGCCGAGGCATATTAGCGCCTTCGCGCGGCCGTCGATCATCGCCTGGGTGGCCTGTACCGCATCGTGTCCGTGGTGAGACGGCGGCTCAAAGCCGAACACGTCTTTCAGGCGGTTAAGAAATGCCGGCGCAGGCTTCTCGCTAATCCCGACGGTGCGGTTACCCTGTACGTTCGAGTGACCGCGAAGGGGGCAGATACCCGCGCCGGGCTTGCCGATATTGCCGCGCAGCAGCAGCAGGTCGGCGATCAGGCGGACGTTTGCCGTGCCTTTATTGTGCTGGGTAATGCCCATCCCGTAGGTAATGATGGTGGCATTCGATTTCGCATAGGCCTCGGCCACCTGTTTGAGCGCCGACTGGCTCAGGCCTGACTCGCGTTCGATCTCGTCCCAGCGGGTCTGCGCGATGTCGGCGGCGAACGCCTCAATGCCCTGGGTGTGTTCGGCAATAAAGGCGCGATCCAGCACGCCACCGCGTTCGGCCTCCATCTCCAGCAGATGTTTGGCAATGCCTTTCAGCGCGGCGGCATCGCCTCCGGCCTTCACCTGGAAGTAGGTTGAGGCGATGTCGGTGGAGCTGTAGGTCGCCATTTCAATCACGCTTTGCGGGTCAGCGAAGCGTTCGAGCGCGCGTTCGCGCAGCGGGTTAAAGACGATAATCGGCACGTTGCGGCGCGCCAGCTCGTGAAGCGTGCCCATCATGCGCGGGTGGTTCGTACCGGGGTTATGACCGATGGAGATCACCAGCTCGGTCTTGTCGAAGTCGTCCAGCGAGACGGTCCCTTTGCCGATGCCAATCGAACGGGGCAAGCCGACGCTGGTGGCTTCATGGCACATGTTCGAGCAGTCGGGGAAGTTATTGGTGCCGTATTCACGGGCGAACAGCTGGAACAGATACGCCGCTTCGTTTGAGGCGCGCCCGGAGGTATAGAACTCGACCTGGTCCGGTTCGAGCCCGCGCAACACCTCGCCGATGCGTTGAAACGCCTCGTCCCAGTCGACGGGCCGAAAGGTGTCGCTTGCCCGGTCATAGCGCAGCGGATGCGTCAGCCGACCGTAGCCTTCCAGCTCGAAGTCCGATTTTGCCAGCAGGGATGAGACGCTGTTTTCTGCCAGAAACGCGGGGGTGACGCGTTTGCTGGTCGCTTCCCAGGTCACCGCTTTGGCACCGTTCTCGCAGAACTGGAACGTCGACTTATGTTCTTTATCGGGCCACGCGCAGCCCGGACAGTCAAAACCGTCTGGCTGGTTGGTACGCAGCAGCGTGGCGGGAGCATCAAGGGTATCCATTTGAGTACGCACCGCGATGGCCGTCGCTTTTAGCGCGCCCCAGCCTCCGGCAGGACCGTCATAGTGTCTGATGCCCGGCACTGAGCGTCTTTTTTTGTTCATACCCACTCCTGATTTGTTCGGTCGCACAACGTCTGAACGCATAAAGCACTGCAGGGGACAATAAGCGAAAGCAATGACCACCGAAAATCGGGCCCACGCGTCGCGTGAAAATGCTTTTCCTTAAAGTGTTTTTATTACAGTGCGTTATCCGATCTGGTGATTAAATATTTAAAGAAATTATAACGAATATTTATCATTTGAATAATAAATCTTATCTATCGCGCGGTAGGCGGGATAGATGGCAGGTAGCGAGAGAAGATGTAGCGACAATAAAACTTCGAATGAAACTGGCAGACGTTGGAAACAGAGGACGCTCGCGTCTGGCGTGCCGTTGCGCACATTTCACGCTTGCGATAATGCCGGGAAGGTTAATTACGGCTTAATATTTAATGGTGATAATTTATGCCGAACAGGGTAATGATCGCGTCGCGAAATAGAGAGTTATTTTGCGCCGTAAAATTAACGCTGCGTTGCATAAGTGAAATATACGCACTATGGTCATGAGCAGTTTTCAATATTAAAGATGCGCTAATCGTGCAACAAATAATTCATCGATGATATATCCATTTGGCCTCAAAAATACGCGAATTCTACTAATTATGGTAGTGGCGATAATAGCCATGTTGCGTTAATGAAAGTGGTTCTCTTTTGGTTTTTTTATTTGAAAATCATGATCTTAATGCTGTGCATCATGAGGAAATAAGAAAGTTGTAGGCCCGATCTGTTTTTATCATAGGATTAATCTTATATTTTGCCGACTGCTTCATTTACCAACAGTTACCTGACGGTAAATATTGAATTGAAGCGAAGCTCATGTAAACTTGTTTACCGTTTGTCAAAATATGTCAGGAAGACGCTGGGCCTTATTCTGAAGGGCTCGTGCGGTAGCTATGCCCTTAAAATAGTAACGCCCCGAAAATATCCTGACTATTTTAACAATAGCACTTAAGTCAAACTTCATCCCCTTATCTTCATCATCGAAATATCGCTACGGAAAAGCATATGAAAATGCGCGTACTGTTTTCACTTCTGTTTGTAATGGCGGTGG
Organism: Enterobacter sp. 01-M-03-SI-ECC; assembly: GCF_047530215.1. NCBI lineage: Bacteria > Pseudomonadati > Pseudomonadota > Gammaproteobacteria > Enterobacterales > Enterobacteriaceae > Enterobacter > Enterobacter sp. 01-M-03-SI-ECC. The sequence continues at coordinate 42,570 of NZ_JBLKDA010000001.1, read as the reverse complement.
CGGGCTGTAAAGCGCCGCAGAAACCTGTGGTCAACGACGATACGATCGAGACCAGCCAGGTCAATGGCGTCACCTTAACCCACCGTCACGCCGTGACGCCGCCAGCGGAGTTCACGCCGGTAAACGAGCCGTATCGTGCCATGTATCCGGCCTCCCTGATGAGCCGTCCTGACTTCGGCGGCAAAGTTATCCGTCATCTTGAGACCGGAAAAACCTACGTGGTGCTGGGGCAGGTTGAACACTACTGGATGGCGCTTGCCGATGAAGGTAATGAACAGCTGATTGGTTACGTCCCGATGCGCGCCGTGATCAAGGCTGACCAGTACGACGCTGCCGTGCGTAAACAGGCTATTCGTCCGAAGGCACGTAAAAAAGCGACCTGCGTCGATGTCGATGGCAACAGCAAGGCCTGCAAAGACAGCGCTAACGGTACCTGGATCCTGAACTAAACGGCTTTCATGAGCGCATTTTTATGAATCATAAAAATTTTCATAAGCTGTGGTTACTCTTTTACGCGGTGATTTTCGCCCTGGTCAGTGGCTGTACGTCGTCTTCACACAGCGACCCCTCTCGCTACAACCTGCAGTTTCAGGCTCATCCACAAATCAATGACTCTGCGCCGCTTAAGGTCCGGGTGCTGTTGCTGAAATCCGATGCGGATTTCATGTCCAGCGACTTCTACTCCCTGCAGAACAACGCGTCAGCCACGCTTGGCGCGAATCTGCTGAACAGCGATGTGTTCTTCCTGATGCCGGGACAGCTGTCAAAAACCCTCAGCGGGCAAAGCTCTCCGGAGGCCCGCTATATCGGCGTGATGGCGGAGTATCAGGTGCTGGATGGCAAAAAATGGCGCGTTTCACTCCCTCTGCCCGTGCCTGGCGAAAATCATATCTACCAGTTCTGGAAAGGGTCCGCAGATGAGCTCCAGGCCAACGTTTTTCTCGACGTGAACGGCATTCGGGTCATCAGCCAGTAACGCGCTTCAAAACAGGAAACACATCATCATGACGAAAGCAGAAAAGGTCGTCTGGACCGAAGGCATGTTCCTGCGTCCACACCATTTTCAGCGGACTGAAAGCTATCTGCTCAACCATGTTCGTGAATGGGGTGCGCTACAGCGGTCATATCTCTGGGGTTTTCTTGACGTTGAACTGGATGAAGCGATGCTTCGTCAGGGATGCATTGCCCTGAGCTACTGCAGCGGCCTGCTGCCGGACGGCACCTTCTTCCAGGTCCGTAACGGGCGCAACGGCCCTGTGCCGCTCAAAATCCCTGACAATCTTACCAACGAAAAGGTGGTGCTCGCGCTGCCGGTTCGTCGCGGCGAGAGAGAAGAGGTGATTTTTAGCGAAGAGCCGTCCTCGCTGGCGCGCTTCGTCGCCTTCGAGCAAGAGGTGGAAGACGATAACGCCATGTCGGTGGGGGATGCCACCGTCCAGTTTGGCCGCCTGCGTCTGACCCTGATGCTGGAAAAAGACCTCACGGCAGAGTGGACCGCCATCGGCGTGGCGTTTGTCACCGAGAAGCGTAACGACAACCACGTGCGGCTCGACAACAGCTATATCCCGCCGATGCTGAACGCCAACAACAGCCCGCAGATCTACAGCATGATCAACGATCTGCACGGCTTGCTGGTACAGCGCAGCCAGCAAATTGGCGGTCGCTTGCGCCAGCCCGGCCGCTTTAACACCTCTGAGCTAATTGAATTTACGCTGCTTTCGCTGGTGAACCGTCATCTGGGTGAGGTATCGCATTTAAAAACCCTCCCGCTGCTGCATCCCGAAACGCTCTGGCGCAGCTGGCTGCCGTTCGCGACCGAACTCGCCACCTGGACCTCGCAGCGCGCCGCCGAAAGCGTGCTGCCGATTTACGATCATGACGATCTGGCTAACTGCTTCAGCAAGCTGATGCTGATGCTGCGTCAGGGACTGTCTCTGGTGATGGAAGATCACGCGATTCAGCTGCCGCTTAACGAGCGCTCTCACGGCCTGAACATCGCCACGGTGCCTGAAACCAGCATGGTGCGCGAGTTCGGCTTCGTGCTGGCGGTAAAAGCCAATGTGCCGGGCGAACACCTGCAAACCCATTTCCCGGCGCAGATGAAGGTCGCACCGGTGTCGAAAATCCGCGATCTGGTTCAGCTGCAGCTGCCGGGCATTATGCTGCGCGCCATGCCTGTCGCGCCGCCACAGATCCCGTGGCATGCCGGCTACAGCTACTTTGAACTGGAGAAGGGCAGCGAGCTGTGGCACGAGATGGATAAGTCCGGCGCATTCGCCCTGCATCTCGCAGGGGAATTCCCGGGGCTGGATATGGAGTTTTGGGCCATCCGTAGCCCGACAGAATAATAAAGCGAGCGCTTAATATGCAGGAACGACAGGACACCGGCAGCGATGCCGCGTTTACCGGAGCCAGTAGCAACAATCAGCTGGTGGCGGCCGCCAACCCGCTGCTCAATGCGATTCCGCAGATCCGTCACTCGGTGTCGCATGACGATCAGGTGGCGCTCCGCCAGCGCCTGATCGATGAGATTCGCCGTTTCGAAGTCCGCTGTCAGCAGGCGGGGCTGCCCTACGAAGTGATTGTCGGGGCACGCTACTGCCTGTGTACGGCGCTCGACGAGGCCGCCGCGCTCACCCCCTGGGGCAGCAGCGGCGTCTGGTCAAGCAACGGTCTGCTGGTGACGTTCCATAACGAAACCTGGGGCGGCGAGAAGTTCTTCCAGCTGCTGGCGCGCCTGTCGCAGAACCCGCGCGAGCATATTCTGCTGCTGGAGATGATCAACTACTGCCTGCTGCTGGGCTTCGAAGGACGCTACCGGGTGCTCGACAATGGCCGCACCCAGCTTGAAACCATCAAGCAGCGCCTGTGGCAGATGATCCGCGGCGTGCGCGGCAGCTATCCGCCAGCGCTTTCTCCCCATCCGGAAGATCGTCCGGTGCTGCGCAAGCTCTGGCGGCCAATGGTTCCCCTGTGGGCCTGCGTGGCGCTGGCCGGGTTTATCGCCTGCCTGTTTTATATCGTACTCAACTGGCGTCTCGGCGATAACACCAGCCCGGTGCTGGCGAAGATTTACCAGTCCCAGCTGCCGGAAACCACGATTCAGCAACCGGCCCGTCAGCTACCGGCGGTGCTGAACCTGCGCGGCTTCCTGAAGCCTGAAATCGAGGCTGGCCTGGTGGCGGTGAAAGACGAAGCGGACCGCAGCGTCGTGATCTTGAAAGGCGACGGGCTGTTTGCCTCTGCGTCTACCGTCGTACGCGATCGCTATGAGCCGGTCATCAACCGCATTGCCCAGGCGATGAATAACGTTAGCGGCAAAATTCTGGTGGTGGGCTACAGCGACAACGTGCCGATCCGCAGCGCGCGCTTTGCCTCCAACTATGAACTCTCTCTGGAACGCGCCCGCTCGGTACAGAAAATGCTGCAGGGAAGCCTCTCTCAGCCTGGCCGCGTGAAGGCGGAAGGGCGGGGCGAGATTAACCCGGTGGCGCCGAACACGACGCCTGAAAACCGCGCCCGTAACCGCCGTGTGGAAATTACTCTGCTGGTGTCGCCTGAAAACACGCAGGCCGAGCTGAACGGATTGCCGCAAGGAAACTAAGGAATGCTGACTACACTTCTTTCCATTTTGACCAACCGCATTCTGTGGAGCTTCCTCGGCGTCACGGCGCTGGCGGCGGTGATCTGGATGATTGGTCCTCTGCTGTCCATCGTGGACACCCGACCGCTTGAATCGGAACAGAACCGCATCATCAGCATTGCCGTGGTCTACCTGCTCTGGGCGCAGGGCCACATTCTGCCGCGCCTGTACAATGCCTGGCTGAACCGCAAGCTGATGGACAAGCTCAAAGAGAACGCGGAAAGCCCGGAAGCCGCGGACCCGCAGAAGCGCCTGAACAGCGAAGAGCAGATCCTCGCCAGCCGCTTTGATGAAGCCGCGCAGATGCTGAAAAAAGCGCACTTCAGCAAGGCGGGACAGGGCGCCCAGTGGACGCAGCGCTTCAGCACGCAATATCTCTATCAGCTGCCGTGGTACGTCATTATCGGCGCGCCGGGATCCGGTAAAACCACGGCGCTGGTCAACTCCGGGCTGCAGTTCCCGCTGGCGGATCGTTTCGGTAAGACCGCTCTGCGGGGGATTGGCGGCACGCGCAACTGCGACTGGTGGTTCACCAACGAGGCGGTGCTGCTGGACACGGCGGGCCGCTATACCACCCAGGAGAGCGAGCAGGTTCAGGACGCCGGTGAATGGCTGGAGTTCATGGGGTTACTCCGTAAGTATCGCCGCCGCCAGCCGATCAACGGCGTCATCATCACCATCAGCATTTCTGACCTGCTTACCCAGTCTGCCGAGGCCTCCCGCCAGCAGGCGGTGAACCTGCCTCAGCGTCTGTCCGAGTTGCATGAGCAGCTGGGTATTCGCTTCCCGGTGTACGTGATGGTGACCAAGGCCGACCTGCTTAAAGGCTTCCGCGCCTGGTTTGCCGACTACGACAAAGCCCAGCGGGACCAGATCTGGGGCTTCACGCTGCCGTGGGAGCAAACCAAACACGCCGATTACGACCTGATGGGCAACTTCCAGCAGGAGTTTTCTCTGCTGCAGCAGCGCCTTGACGCCGGGCTGCCGGAAACCATGCTGAAAGAGCATGACGCGAAAACCCGCGCAGAAGCGTATCTCTTCCCGCAGGAGTTCGCCGCGCTGCGTCCCCTGCTGGCAGACTACCTGAGCACGATCTTCGCCCGCTCAAACTTCGAAACCGAGTTCTCTCCGCGCGGGATCTACTTCGCCAGCGGGACGCAGGAAGGCATGCCGTTTGACCGGGTGATGGGCGAACTGAACCGCGCGCTGTCGCTGCCGGAAGGGGCGGAGGCGGATAACTGGGATTCGGTCAGCAAAGAAGCGCCAATTCCGGGGGCTAAAGGCCAGAGCTTCTTCATTAAGAACCTGCTGCAAAACGTCATCTTCCAGGAAGCCGGTATCGCGGGCGAAAACCGCTGGTGGGAGCTGCGCAACCGGGCGGTGATCTGGTCCGGCTACGCGGCGCTGCTGGCCCTGCTGGCGATCCTCGGCGGGCTGTGGCTGACCAGCTATGCCAAGAACAAAACCTATCTTGCAGAGGTGGATGCGAAGGTGCCGCTGCTCGACCAGCAGAGCAAAGCCTTACAGAACCAGCCGCAGCGCGACCTGTTCGAACTGCTGCCGCTGCTGAACGGTCTGGTCGACCTGCCGAAAAGCGACGCGTTTGACGTGAACGATCCGCCGATTTCGCGCCGCATGGGTCTCTACCGCGGGGATGACGTCAGCGATGCCTCGCAGTCTCTGTACCAGAAGGCGCTGGATCAGATGCTGCTGCCTGCCGTCGCCATGCACATCACGACCTGGCTTCGCAACGACAACGGCAGCGACGTGGAGTACAGCTATGAAGCGCTGAAAGCCTACCAGATGCTGTATCAGCCGAAGCACTATGACGGCAAGTTCCTGCACTCGTGGGTGATGCTCAACCTGCAGCGTAACCTGCCGCAGAACGTCACGAAGGCGCAGCTGCAGCAGCTTGAATGGCACCTGACGCAGCTGCTGGAGCCGAAGATTCAGGCCTCGCCGTACGCGCAGGACGAATCGCTGGTCGCCCGTGAACGCGCGATGATTAACCAGCAGCCGCTCTCCACGCGCGTTTACGGTCGCCTCAAGCGCCTGCTGGAGCATGATGAAAACCTCAAGCCGGTCTCCCTGTCCGACCTGGGCGGACCGCAGAGCGAGCTGGTGTTTTCCCGCAAAAGCGGCAAGCCGGTGAGCGAAGGCGTACCGGGCCTCTATACGCCGGACGGCTACTGGAAAAGCTTTAATAGCCAGATTGACAGCGTCACTACCGCCCTGCATGAAGATGACGCCTGGGTGCTGGGGGCCGCCACGGCGCAGGAGGATAAACAGCAGGTCGATAACGCCGTACGCCAGCTTTACATGCGCGACTTTATCGCCAACTGGGATCGCTTCCTCGCCGACATTCAGCTCAATAACAGCGCCGATCTTTCCCAGCGCATCAACACCGCGCGCCTGCTATCCGGCGCCAACTCGCCGCTGCGTCGTCTGGTGCAGAACCTCAGTCAGGTGCTGAGCCTGTCGCGCAATGCGCCAGCGCCGGAAGATGCGGCTAAAGCGCAGGATCAGAGCAACCGCGCCACCCGCACGCTGGAAGCGCTGTTCAGCAACAATGACGCGGCGCCGACCCAGGCCGCCGTGGTTACGCAGGCGCCGGAACAGCTGGTCACCGACCACTATGCGCCAATGATTGAGCTGGCGCAGCCGCTGGAGAAGGGCGGCAAGACCATCGTGTTTGATGATTTCCTCAAGCAGGTGGACGAGCTCTATCGCTACCTGACCGCCGTTCAGGATGCCGCCAACAGCGGGATGCCTGCGCCGGGCGGGGAGGCAATCAGCCGTCTGCAGGCCAGCGCAGGTCGCCTGCCGGGCGGGCTGCAAACCATGTTCAGCAATATGGCGGTGGGTGCCAGCAGCGATACCCAACGCCGCGATCTGGAAAACGTGCGTAAGCGAATTAACGTCGAAGTGGGCGGTTTCTGCCGTCAGGCGATCGCCGGTCGCTACCCTCTGGTGCGTAGCGCCAGCACCGAGGTTACCCCTGACGATCTCGCGCGCATGTTTGCGCCGGGTACCGGGCTGATGGACGCCTTCTTCCGCGACAATCTGACTAATAAGGTGGATACCACCCAGGCAAACTGGCGCTTTATGCCGGGCATCGACGGTAAAACGCTGCCGGGAAGCGAAGGGCTGCTGAGACCGTTCCAGCAGGCCCAGTCGATTCGCGACGCCTTCTTTGCGAACGGCGCAACCACGCCGTCCTTCAAGGTCACGGTCCGCACCGTGCGAATGGACAACACCATCCTGAACCTGACCCTGGACGTTGACGGCCAGCTGCTGCGCTACAGCCACGGCCCGCAGGCCGTGCAGATCATGAACTGGCCGGGGCCGGGCGGCACCAACCAGGTCCGCATGCAGCTGGGGCTGGCGAACGGCAGCACGGCGACGCTGACGACCAACGGCGCATGGGCGCTCAACCGCTTCTTCGATAAGGCGAGCACCAGCCCGGGCGCGGGTAGCCTGAGCCGTCAGGCCACCTTCAACGTCGACGGTCATCAGGTCACGCTGGAGTTTGCGCCAAACAGCATTCGTAACCCTTTCCAGCTTCCCCGTTTTTCATGCCCATAACCGCAAGGACAGCCGTATGACGAATACCCCTGCGATGAACCGCTACAGCTGGTACGGCAAGTTGCCCAGCGCCGGAGATTTTTTGCAGCGCCGCTTTCCTGACACTTTACAGCGCCAGTGGTCACACTGGTTCCAGGTCGGCCTGCTGGCCTGGCAGCAGGAAGAGCAGCGCAGCGGCGAGCGACAGTTCCACAAAGCGCCGGTCTGGAATTTTGTGGTACCGCCCATGCTGGGCAGCCAGATGATCCAGATGGGCTGCCTGCTTCCCGGCCGCGACAGCGTGGGCCGACAGTACCCGGTTTGCCTTCAGCTGAGCTTCTCTCCGTCAGAGTGGTCGAGCAGCCTGCTGAGCCAGTCTGAAAGCTGGTACCAGCAGATTGGGCGCCTGGGGCTGCACGCGGTGCGCAACAGTTTTTCCGCCTCGCAGCTGGATGAGATGCTGATGACCATTCCGGCACCGCAGCCCGTCGAGCCGCAAAAGCGCTCCGACATCCTGGATGTGATTGGCTATGACGAGGACGGCCAGAGCACGCTGGGCTGGCCTCAGGCGGCAGAGTGTTTTGATCCGCTGCGCCAGACCAGCTACTGGTGGACCAACCGCTGCGACGGTTACCCGCTGTACACCCACGTGCACAGCGGTAACTTTACCGGGCAGCTTTTCACCCTGCTGTTCGACCCGGCAGGCGGCGCCCGTCCGGGGCGTCACGGTCTCTATCCGCCCATGTTTGAATAAGCAGGGATCTCATGAATATCGAAGAATTTCTCGCGCCGATAAGCGCCGACAGGCCCTGCGGCGAAAACCTGGAGTACGACGCTGACTTCCAGGCCATGAATCAGGCAAGCCTTGGGAAAGCGGAACAGCAGTTTGGCGACACCATTATCCCGGCAGAGCCCGCGGACTGGAACACGGTGGAAAAATACGCCACCAGCCTGTTGTCCCGCACCAAAGATCTTCGCGTACTGCTGGCGTTAACCCACGCCTGGACGCGCCGCCGCGGGCTTGCGGGCTACGCGGACGGGTTATTGCTGGTGCAGGAGGCCATCGCCCGTTACTGGGAGCCGCTCTATCCGCTGCTGGAAGAGTATGGCGAAACCGACCCGTTTTATCGCATTAACGCCCTGGCAGGGCTGAGCGACAAATCCGATCTTACCGTCGCCGTGCGTAACGCCTCGCTGCTGCGTTCCAACGGCGATGAAATCTCGCTCAAGGATGCTCAGGCGCTGCTGGACGGCAGCAAGACGGAGTGTCCGGACTATCCCGGCGGCCGTCCGCGGCTGATTGACGAGCTCTCTCGCGGCAACCAGCCGGGAACCGCTGCGGTTATCGTCATTAACGAACGGCTGCTGGCCATTCGCGGGCTGCTTATCGGGCATCTTGGTGAAAGCGGCGTGCCCGAGATGGAGCAGCTGCTGAAAACCGTAGGGCTGGTGGCGAGCGCCTGTCAGGTGACCGACATCAGCACGCTGCTGCCGAACCGTGAGGCGCAGGCCCAAACGCAGGCTGCGCCGCAGCCTGCGGCCGCGCAGCCCGTTCAGACGGTCGCCGACTGGCGCAGCGTGCAGGTCACCAGCCGCGCCGACGCGCAGCTGATGCTGGAAAAAGCGAAGCAGTATTTTGCGCAGTACGAACCGAGCCACCCCGCGCCGCTGATGATTGAACGGGTGCAGCGGCTGTCAGAACTTAACTTTATGGACATTATTCGCGACCTGGCGCCAGACGGCGTTAACCAGCTGGAAAACATCTTTGGGCGCCGCGAATAGCGCGTCCAGGCATTATGACGACAGGCATGGAGCCTGCCGTTTCACCTTCACCGCGCATCTTTGATGGAGAACATCATGGCAATGAGTAACAGTGGGCAGAAATTCATCGCACGTAACCGTGCCCCCCGCGTGCAGATCGAGTACGACGTAGAGATCTACGGTGCAGAACGTAAAATTCAGCTGCCGTTTGTGATGGGCGTCATGGCCGATCTGGTCGGCAAACCGGTGGAAAATCTGCCGGCCGTCGACGAGCGTAAATTCCTCGAAATCGACATCGACAACTTTGACGAACGCATGAAGGCGCTGAAGCCGCGCGTGGCGTTCCAGGTGGATAACACCCTGACCGGCGAAGGCAAGCTCAACGTCGATCTGACCTTCGACAGCATGGACGACTTCCTGCCGGATGCCGTCGCCCGCAAGGTCGAGCCGCTGAACAAGCTGCTGGAAGCGCGTACCCAGCTCTCCAACCTGCTGACCTATATGGACGGCAAAAACGGGGCGGAAGAGCTGATCGCTAAAATTCTGCAGGATCCGACGCTGCTCAAATCCCTGAGCCAGTTGCCGAAAAATGACGAAAGTGCGAAAGGTAGCGAGGAATAATCGATGAGCAACCAGACTCAACAACATGAGCAGCAGGCGGGTCAGGCGTTCAGCCAGGATGAATTCAGCGCGCTGCTGAACAAAGAGTTCCGCCCGAAAACCGATCAGGCCCGCTCCGCCGTAGAAAGCGCAGTTAAAACCCTGGCGCAGCAGGCGCTGGAAAATACCGTCACCTTCTCGAACGATACCTACCGCACCATCCAGAACCTGATTGCCGGTATCGACGAGCAGCTCTCGCAGCAGGTGAACCAGATCATTCACCACGACGAGTTTCAGAAGCTGGAGAGCGCCTGGCGCGGTCTGAGCTACCTGGTGAACAACACCGAAACCGACGAGATGCTGAAAATCCGCTTTATGAGCATCTCCAAGCAGGAGCTGGGCCGCACCCTGAAGCGCTACAAGGGCGTGGGCTGGGACCAGAGCCCGATCTTCAAGAAAATCTACGAGCAGGAGTACGGCCAGTTTGGCGGCGAGCCGTTTGGCTGCATCGTGGGCGACTACTACTTCGACCACAGCCCGCAGGACGTTGAGCTGCTGGGCGAAATGGCGCGTATCGGCTCTGCGGCGCACTGTCCGTTCATCACCGGTACCGCACCGGGCGTGATGCAGATGGAGTCCTGGCAGGAGCTGGCCAACCCGCGCGACCTGACCAAAATTTTCCAGAACACCGAATACGCCGCCTGGCGTTCGCTGCGTGAATCTGAAGACGCCCGCTACCTGGGCCTGGTGATGCCGCGCTTCCTGTCGCGCCTGCCGTACGGTATTCGCACCAACCCGGTCGACAGCTTTGACTTTGAAGAGCAGACCGACGGCGCGAACCACAACAGCTACTCCTGGGCGAACGCCGCCTACGCGATGGCCGCCAACATCAACCGTTCCTTCAAAGAGTACGGCTGGTGCACCTCGATCCGCGGCGTGGAGTCCGGCGGGGCGGTGGAAAATCTGCCGTGCCACACCTTCCCGAGCGACGACGGCGGCGTGGACATGAAGTGCCCGACCGAGATCGCCATCAGCGATCGTCGTGAAGCTGAGCTGGCGAAAAACGGCTTTATGCCGCTGGTTCACCGCAAAAACTCCGACTTTGCCGCCTTCATCGGCGCGCAGTCCCTGCAGAAACCGGCCGAGTACCACGACCCGGATGCCACCGCCAACGCGCGTCTGGCCTCCCGCCTGCCTTATCTGTTCGCCTGCTGCCGCTTTGCCCACTACCTGAAGTGCATCGTGCGCGACAAAATCGGCTCCTTCCGCGAGCGCGAAGAGATGGAGCGCTGGCTGAACGACTGGGTGATGAACTACGTGGACGGCGACCCGGCGAACTCCTCCCAGGAGACCAAGTCCCGCAAGCCGCTGGCGGCTGCGGAAGTGCAGGTGCAGGAGATTGAGGACAACCCGGGCTACTACGCCGCGAAGTTCTTCCTGCGTCCGCACTACCAGCTGGAAGGTTTGACCGTTTCCCTGCGTCTGGTTTCTAAACTGCCGTCGCTGAAGACGAAGGATGCGTGATGACAATTGCCGCCGGGAAACCATCCCCGGCGCTGGCTGTGTAGTATGGAAATTTGAGAGGAAATATGACCGCGAGACCTTCGTTTGTTGCTGCCTGGGCGGCGGCAACACGTATTTACGATGCAAATGATTCTATCGGCAAAGTTAAGCAAGTTATCGGCGGTAAGGTTAAGCACAACTTCGAAATACCGCAAGATCAGGGTGGGTGGTCAAATAGTTGTGCCGTACGCATGAGTTATGTTCTTAACTATACCGGGCATCCCGTTCCGCGTATTGCAAATCTCACGGTATCCGGTGCTGATAATAAATGGTACTTCTACCGCGTAAAGGATGTCATTGCCTGGCTGACGCGTCAGTGGGGTAAACCTGACATGATTGTGAGTTATCCTTCCTTACCCGTTCAGCAATTAGCCAACAAAAAGGGCGTAATTCTGTTTGAGGTACAGGGCTGGAGTGACGCCGCAGGTCATGCAACATTCTGGAATGGTTTAACCTGTTCGGATCACTGTTATTTCAATGCGCCGGAGACGAATTACACGACGACCAAAGCTAATTTTTGGGAGTTGCCATGAAAAAAATGATTGTTAGTCTACTGTTGCTCGCCAGTTCCTCCTCTGTTTATGCAACTGACGACCCGGTGTTGTTTGTCAAAAAAATGCCGTATAAGCAAGTTATTAAAGACGTTGTTTTTTCTCGCTGCCTGGCACAAGTTTCAGATGATAAAAGCCAGTTTTCTCTGGATGCAGCGCGTAGCAGTAGTGCATTACTGGAATGGGTGCCTTTCGATATTGAAAATGGCAATGACAAAATTAATGCCCTTATTAACAAATATAAAGGTGCAACCAATGCCTTTCATTCTGAGAGAAAGCCCGAGGTAAAAGGCGTAACCTTAAATTGTTTACGTCTTTATCATAGTGACGAACTTAATAAACTTGTTCCTCAATTAATCATTGGAAATCCTGACCGCACATGGATTCAGGATAATCCACAATAGTAAAAGACTTCACATTCTTTCCGTTCATTCAGGGGGAATGTAAGACTGTCAAATGACACGGGTCATTTGATGTGAGGCAGAGGTAAAATATGGACGGTTTTATTCAGCCCCATGCTTTCCTGTTTGCCATATAAGTGCTTTTTCGAAAGCAATATTGTTCATCCACGAAGAGTAGATATTATGGCTATTGATATGTTTCTGAAGGTCGAGGGTGTTACGGGCGAATCTAAAGATTCTAACCACACCGGCTGGACTGATATTACCTCCTTCTCCTGGGGCGCTTCCCAGCCAGGTAATATGAGCGTTGGCGGTGGCGGCGGTGCCGGTAAAGTTAACTTCAACGACCTGCACGTTAACGCCCTGATCGACAAATCCACCACCGCTATCCTGAAGCACTGCGCCAGCGGTAAACACCTGACCAAAGTTGAACTGTCCGTCTGTAAAGCCGGCGGCCAGCAGGTGGAATACACCCGCATCACGCTGGAAGATGTGCTTGTGACCTCTGTTCAGTATACCGGTGCAGACAACGGCGATACCGTTGGTGTGACCTACGCATTCCAGGCTGCGAAAGTGAAACAGCAGTACTGGGAGCAAACCACTGCCGGTGGTAAAGGTGCTGAAAGCAGCGCTGGCTGGAACATCAAAGAGAACAAAGAAGCGTAATCGCGTGTGTGGCCGGGGAGTTTTCCCCGGCCATTATTAACCTTAAGGGCCCTAAGGATAGGCGGGCATGGTTATGCAAAAGTTATTCGTTGTGTTTGGAGTCACGTTAATGGCTAGCGGCTGTGTGTCTCATCCAGCACAATATCAGTCGCTTTTGGTTACGCTAAAGAACAACGAGCCCTGCTTTGCTATTCCTGCTGACTCTGGGGTAGACGCGCCTGTCACCAGTCATTCACCCACCATAATGAGACGCGCGGGAAATGAATGGAAGGCGATATCGCCGCCGTCAACGTTTAGCCCTGAAGTGACGTTAACAACTCAACAATGTCATCAGTGGACGGGGATTACGTGGCAAGCGGGAGAATATGATGTTGCTCTGAAAGTGTCAGGGAAAAACGGTTTTATTCGTTATGCGGCTCGTTTCATTTTAGAGGAAGGTCCCTCAGGCCGGTTTAAGTTATTTATACCAACGCAACTTTCTGGTGCCTGAAATGAAACGTTTATTGCTGCTTGTATTGGTTTTAAATGCCTCAGTTGCTTGTTCCCAAACCCTCCCTGATGTGAGTGCTTTTTCTCAGCAACAAATCTTTAAAAACTGGGTGCAAAATCGATGTATCGGCAGGATTGCGGACAGTAAAAGTCTGAGGGATGATGCAGAGGCCAGTGCCGCCGCATGGTTTGAAGCCAGCGATCTGCCTGCAGAGAATTTTGAAAAAGCTGATAAGGTGATTGATACCCTACTGAAAGAGAAAGTCGGCGGTACTGAGCAGGGGCATTATCAGGTATTGAAGTACAGCTTAATCGCCAATAGCGACGCAATTCGTTCGCTCAAAAGCCGAAAATAGTGTTTTCCCATTTAATTATGCGTTTTAGATGAGATACAGGGAGTTTTTTCATGGCGAATCAGTCAAATGTTGCTCCGGGTTACTGTGTGGTACAGCAACCGGGTACGCTGGATTTCCAGGCAAGACAATTATTTGGGAATTCACGCACTGAAAAATCCGAATATTTTATGCAGCTGAATCAAGATACAGCGTGGGTTAAGCCTGGGCAGATATTAATTGTTGCTGACACCGCAGAGTGTTAACCAATCTAGGTTGGAGGACTTGTAGGAGAACAAATGAATAATTTAATATTTAGCGGAGACTAGTGTGATTTCTGATAATATTTACTCTGCTTTTATTGTTTTTATTTTTTTTGTTTTTATAATTCTTGTTCTGACGTTTTATATTGATTACCGAAAACATTCCGGTCAGGTTGATAAAATATATGAATCGCTCACCCAGGAGAATTTACTCAAGGAAGAGGATTATCAGGTCTGGAAAAATATTGGCTTTTGGGGTTTTGGTTTTCGCACCACAATTTTATCAAGGCTTGTGCGTGGCAAGCGTATAAAGTTGACGGAATCACGCTGGCTTGAACCTCAATCTTGCAACGCAATTTTATCTAACTTTGAATTATCGTGGGTTAATTCCTATAACAGGAAAGTTAAAGTTGCCACTTTTTTGTTTGTGCTGCTTTTAATACTAGCAGGCGTTAATGAAATTTAATTATACATTGAAAATTTAAATAATAATTTTTTTTGGCTAGTACTTGCGATGACGTTCCGAGTATATGTAATTTTATCTGCCAGGAGCTAGTTAAGGTAAATATGGATGACTTGTTTTTTTTATTATAGTTTTGTTGCTGGTTGTTGTGATAATGGATTTGCTCAGTTCTCGTTATTTCAAAAAACACGAGGCGGATTATAATCAGTTACTTTCAGACTACCGGCGCAAAGGATATGATCTGGATCTTGTAACCGACTATGCTTCTTTTTTAGGTTCGCTGGCCAATTACCAAAAAATAATCTGGTTTGTACGCCTTTATAAAGGCGTTAAAATGAAATTTACGGCTTAAGGCTTGTTCAGGAAGATGCTTACAAATATGTGCAGTCGTTACCTGAAGAAAGAATTGGCTGGATGCTAAAGTTACATCGTCGTTATAAATTACAGGCGTTAATATTCACTCTATGGCTCATTGTTGGATTATATTTTATCACCTTCATTAAATAGTTTTTGATATCCAATTTCTCAAACGCCGCCGTTCTCGCCCCGAGAGCGGCAGCGTTTGAGCGCTAATCATACCAGCAGGAATACGCCATGCGATTCACGATTATTTCTACAAAACCCGGTCATCAGCCGCCGCAAAGCAGCTGTGATTTTTACGCCCCGGGCGGCACTATTGGGCGCGGTACGGATAACAATCTGGTGTTGCCGGACAATGACCGCACCATCTCTCGTCTGCAGGCTATTGTTCACGTTGACGCCAATGGTGAATGCCGCGTCACCAACCGTGGCAGCGTCACCCGCGTGGTATTGAATGATATTCCGCTGGAGCGGGGGCGTCAGGTTGAACTGCAGGATGGCGACATTCTCGGTATTGATGACTACCGCATCGAAGTGGCCGAGCTTATCCACGACACGCAGCCCGTGAGCCGTATGGCGGCCAGCATGCAGCAGCAGGCGCGTCCGGCAGCCGCATCCGAGCCCGCTCCACAGCCGAAACCGGCCAGTGCCGCACCGCGCGGAAAAACCGAACCGACCGCCGTGCCAACGGAAATCTGGGATAGCCTGATGCAGGAGTTCTCCATTTCCGACAGCATCTCCAGCAACCGCACAAAACCGCAGCCTGCGGTGTCGCACGATCCGTTCTCTCAGCCTGCGGCCCCGGAGCGTAACGCCGAAGATCCGCTGGCGATGTTCAACGACAGCGATCCCACGCTCGAGCGTAAGCATGTCGACCCGGACACGCTGTTCAGCGACGAGGCGTTGTTCAAAAAAGAGAGCATTTTCGACGACGTTACCCCGTCTACGCTGGTACCGCCGGGCGAGACGAACCCCGTTAAGCCAGAGCAAGAGGCGGCGGATGAGCTCGATCCGCTGGCGCTGTTTGGCGGTAAGGCCAGCGCGCCGGCCGCGCGAAATGACGACCCGCTCGGGCTGATGGGCGGCGCGCCGTTAACCCATCCGGATGACATGATTGACGATAAGCCTGCGCCAGTGCCGGAACCTGAGCAGGCAGAGGACGTGCTGGCCGATTCGCCGCTGTTCGCCCCTGAGCCGCAGGAAGAACCGCGTGCTGAAGAAGAGCCGGCGCGACCGGATTACGCTGGCTTCACGATGCCGACGCCACAGGCCGTTGCGCGCAGCAGCGCGCAGGCACCGAAGGGCCGCCTGCGCATCGACCCGGTCAATAACGCTGCCTCTCCAGCCGCCACGGCAAATAACGGTGAGAAGGGCGACGTGCTGCAGGGCGAACTGCTTGAAGCGCTGCTGGAGGGGATGGGGCTGAGCGAAATGCAGCCCGTCCCGCAGTTTGACCGTGAAAATATGCGTCAGCTGGGACAGATCCTCGGCATGTTCTCCCAGGGGACCGTGGCGCTGCTCTCCTCGCGCTCCATCCTCAAGCGCGGCGTAAAAGCCGACATGACCATGGTGCTGGACGATGCCAACAACCCGTTCAAGCTGTTGCCGACCGGCAAAACCGTCCTGATCCAGATGTTCGGCACCCCGATGCCGGGCTTTATGCCGCCAACAAAGTCCGTGCGCGACGCGCTGATCGATCTGCAGGCGCACCAGCTGGGGATGATCTCCGGCATCCGCGCCATTATCGCCGCGATGCTGCAGTCCTTTAACCCGGAGCAGCTGGAAGAGCAGGCGAAGCAGAACGGCATGACCTCGCGTCTGGCGCTGCCGGGCAGCCGCAAAGCCGCCCTGTGGGACTATTTTGTTCGCAGCTATGGCGAGACGGCGGGCGAGATTGAGGATGACTTCCACACCCTGTTTGGCGAAGCCTTCCTCCATGCGTATGACATGGAGGTGAATCAGTACAAAGACTCACAGAGCGGATCGGAAGACAAATGAATATCGCAACGGCTTCTCTCTCCCGCCAGGGGACGCGCGCCAGCAACCAGGATCAGACGGGAGAAACCATCGGGGAACGTTCAGCCTGCTTTGTCGTCTGCGACGGCATTGCGGGGCTGCCGGGCGGAGAGGTGGCTGCCGAGCTGGCCCGCAACAGCATTATCTCCCGCTTTGATGGCGACAAACATCTTAATGCGCAGCACATTCGCGACTACGTGCAGACGGCGAATCGCACCATCCTCAGCGAACAGCAGGTCGTTCAGGACTATCGCCGGATGGGCACGACGCTGGTCAGCCTGTTCATTGACCGGGATTACGGGCTAGCCTACTGGGCGCACGCCGGAGACAGCCGCCTGTACCTGTTTCGCCGGGGATGGCTGTGGCATGTGACCACCGACCACAGCCTGGTGCAGCAGATGAAGGATGCCGGGCACCAGACCGACAACCTGAACAGCAACCTGCTCTATCTGGCGCTGGGAATTGAAAACGGCGGGCCGGAAGCGAGCTACAGCGACGTGGTGCAGGTGGAGGACGGCGATGCGTTCTTGCTCTGCACCGACGGCTTCTGGCACGGCGTCAGCGAAGAGCAGATGAAGCAGTCGCTGCATATGGTCAATACGCCGCAGGAGTGGCTGACCTTAATGAACCAAATCATTCAAAAGAATGGCGAGCAGGAGGGGAATGCGCAGGATAACTATACCGCCCTGGCGGTATGGATGGGCAACCCTCAGGACACCACTTTGCTGCACACTCTCTCTGACGCAGCACAATTTCTTCCCTGCGGAACTGATTAGACACACAAGGAACGATATGAAACTTTGGCTATCGGGTTTGGCACTTCTGGCGGCGACCTCCGCCGCGCAGGCTGAGAATTTCCGCATCGTGCAGTCTCCTGCGCAGAAGCTGGATATCTGGATCGACAACATCAAAGACAACACGCCGCAGAGCTGGTGTAAGCCTGAGGTGGCGCTGCGCATCGTGGCGAACGGCAAGAAAGACGTCTCCGTGCTGGAGAACTTTGTGCCGCGTCTTGGCTCGCTGCTGGAACACCAGTGCAGCAAAGTGAGTAAACTCAGCTGGACGCTTAACGATCCGGCGGGTACCACGCTGGCGCAGGGCACGGCAGCCAAAGCGCAGGACTGGGCGCTGGTGGTGAAACAGGAGCAGGCCGCGCCTGCTGAAACCGTCACCGCAGCCACCGCCAGCGGCGCGCTGCTGCCGCCAGACCAGGACGTGGCTTCCCGCACGGTTGCCGCGGACCGCACGCCGTGGCAGGAGTTTACCCTCCAGGACGGCTGCCACCTGCGCACCTTCTGGGAAGGGGGCGCTTCTGCACCGGCGCTCTTTATTCCCGCTTCTGACACCACCCGCTGCGGTAACGGCAGCTGGCTGAGCGGGCACACCGTTGTGTCGCAGTCCCGCAACGGCGGGCAGAAAGAGATGGCGGTGACTTACATCCACGGCTTCCCGGTGACGGGGCTGAATCAAAGCGCCGACCCGGAAAAGGCGCTGATCACCTCCGTCAACAAAGAGCGCATGGTCTTCAGCACGCCTGACAGCGACCAGAGCTGGATGATCCTGCCTTACGACAATGCCCTGAACAGCTGGAAGAGCAACGGCACCGTCGCGGTAGAGATTTCCCGCGAGATCGCCAGCGATGACGCAAAACTGCAGGCGCGTATCGCGGCGGTGAAAAAAACGTGGAGCGCCTGGGTCGCACCTGGCGCTCCGCTGAATATCGTGCTGATTGACACCCTGCGTCCTCAGCTGCGCGATCCGGCCGTTGGCGCCTGGCGCGCGGCGAATTAAGGAGTGGCGATGAATACGCTCTATCAACACCTGGCGGGTGAGTCGCTCAGCGACGCGCTGGCGCGCCTTGAAGCTGACATCAAAGCCCGACCGGCGGATGCCGATCTTCGCGCCGCGTTCGTGCAGTTTTTAATTCTCAGCGGCAACTGGACCCGCGCGCTGACCCAGCTGAAAAGCTGGCTGGCGCTGAAGCCGCAGGCGAAACCCACCGTCACGCTGCTGGAGCAATCCATTCAGGGCGAGCTGCAGCGCGCGCGGGTGATGGCGGGACAGGCGCGTCCGGCCATGCCTGAAACCCAGTGGCCGTGGCTGACGACGCTGGCCGCGGCGCTTGGCGAAGAGGGAGAGCGCGCGCAGGCGTTGCGTCTGGAAGCTCTTGAACAGGCGCAGGCTACCCCCGGCCACATCACCCTCGAAAGCGAGGAGACGCAGGCCTTTGAGTGGCTGATGGACGGCGATGCCCGTCTCGGCCCGGTGTGCGAAACCCTCGTCAACGGCCGCTATTTCTGGCTGCCGTTTAACGCCATCGCGGAGATCCGTTTCCAGGCGCCTGCCAGCGTGACCGATCTGGTCTGGCGTCACGCGCTGGTGCGCCTGACCGACGGGACGGAGCAGGTGTGCCAGATCCCGGCGCGTTATCCATTTGCAGCCGATGCCCCGGATGCGGTCAAGCTGGGCCGCACCACCGACTGGCAGCCGCTCGATGAAGACGGCACCCTATACACAGGCATGGGCCAGAAGGCCTGGCTAAGCGAGCAGAGCGAAAGCCCGCTGCTGTCGTTAGGGCTCGTAACGTTTGCGACGGATGACGCCGATGAGTAATCCCGCTGGCGAAGGCGATCTGCTGCGCAGCGGCTGGCAAGCCCGCAGCAAGCAGGAAAAGGTGGGGGCGCGCGACAAAATGCAGCCCTCGCTGCTCGATCGCCTCACCGATAACGACCCGGAAAAAAAGCGCGAGTCGGTCAACAGCAATCTGATCACCCACGCCGCCCTGCGCCGCAGCGTTCTGCGGGATCTGCAGTGGCTGTTTAACACCATCAATCACGATGCCTCCGGCGATTTGAGCGCCTTGCCGCACGTGAGCCGCTCGGTAGTTAACTTCGGCGTCGCGCCGCTGGCCGGGAAAAGAATGTCGGACATCGAATGGCACGACATTCAGCGCAAGCTCACCGAGGCCATCATCAATTTTGAACCGCGCATTTTGCCGCAGGGGCTGCAGGTCCGCTGCGTATCGGATACCTCCTCGCTGGATCTGCACAACGTGCTCTCCATCGAGATCAAAGGGCGTTTGTGGTGCGTGCCTTACCCGCTGGAGTTTCTGTTTCGTACCGATGTCGATCTGGAAAACGGCCATTTTGAACTGAAAGATGCGGGGTAATCATGGAAAGTAAACTGCTCGAATACTACAACCGTGAGCTGGCCTACCTGCGCGAAATGGGGGCCGAGTTTGCCGAACGCTATCCTAAAGTCGCCGGACGGCTGGGCATGCGCGGTATCGACGTGGCGGACCCGTATACCGAACGCCTGATGGAAGGGTTCGCGTTTCTGACCTCCCGCGTGCAGATGAAAATGGACGCGGAGTTTCCGCGCTTCTCCCAGCGTCTGCTGGAGATGATTGCGCCGAACTATCTCGCGCCCACGCCGTCGATGGCCATCGCGGAGATTGCGCCCGACAGCAGTCGGGGCGACCTGAGCAAGGGCTTCATCGTGCCGCGCGGTACCATGATGGACAGCCTGGCGCTGAAAAAAACCGGCGTCACCTGCAGCTATACCACGGCGCACGAGGTTAACCTGCTGCCGCTGAAGATCGACAAGGTCGAGCTGGGCGGCGTGCCCGCCGATCTGCCGCTCGCGCAGCTGGGC
The DNA here is from genome assembly GCF_047530215.1 of Enterobacter sp. 01-M-03-SI-ECC. NCBI lineage: Bacteria > Pseudomonadati > Pseudomonadota > Gammaproteobacteria > Enterobacterales > Enterobacteriaceae > Enterobacter > Enterobacter sp. 01-M-03-SI-ECC. The sequence continues at coordinate 22,244 of NZ_JBLKDA010000001.1, read as the reverse complement.
CTGAGCCAGCGTGGGATCGGCAGCGCCCTGCGGATCCGCATCGCCTGCGACGGTCCGCAAAATCTCGGGCACCTGGATTTCGACCGTCTGGAATTTTTCCTCGCCGGTCCGGATATTGAAGCGCTGAAGCTGCTCGAGCTGGTGATGGAGCACCACGCCGGGATCGTCTGCCAGACGGTCAGCCAGCAGCCGCAGCGACAGCTGCTGGCGTCGGACGCGCTGCGCCAGGAGGGCTTTGAGCCTGACCAGGCGCTGCTTCCGGACGATCTGCGCAACTTTGACGGCTATCGCCTGCTGCAGGAGTACTTTGCGTTTCCGGCCCGATTCCGGTTCATTAGCCTCAGCGGCCTGAGCACGCTGATCCAGCGCTGTGAAGGTGAGAAAGCCTTCGACATCTTCATCCTGCTGGACAAGTCGGATGAACAGCTGGAGCGCGTGGTCGATGCCAGCCACCTGGCGCTGCACTGCACGCCGGTCATCAACCTGTTCCCAAAGGTCGCGGCGCGTCAGAAGCTGAACGAAGGCCAGCATGAATACCATCTGGTGGTCGATAACATCCGTCCGCTGGATTATGAAATCTATGCGGTAAAAAAAATCCATGGCAGCGCGGACGGCCAGCGCGATGACCAGACGTTTCGCCCTTTCTGGAGCACCTGGAGCGGCGATGCGGGCAACTACGGGGCCTATTTCTCCCTGCGTCGTGAACAGCGCGTGCTGTCCGAGCACGCCCTGCGCTACGGCACCCGTACCGGTTACATCGGCTCGGAGGTCTTTGTCTCGCTGGTGGATGAACAGCACGCCCCCTGGCAGGAAAACCTGCGCTATATCTCTGCCGACGTGCTCTGCACCAGCCGCGACCTGCCGCTAATGCTGCAGCAGGAGCTCGGGCAGTTCATTGTGGCCGACTCCATGCCGGTGAAATCTCTTACCCTGCGCAAAGGCCCGACGCCGCCGCGCCCGGCGCTGGCCGAAGGGTTCAGCACCTGGCGGCTGATCAGCCAGCTGCAGATGAACTACCTCAGCCTGATGGACAGCGAAAACGAAGAGGGCGCAGCCGCCCTGCGTCAGCTGTTAGGGCTATACGCCAACCTGGCCGAAACGCCCGTTGCGCGTCAGGTCGACGGCGTGCGCCACTGCGTGCTGGAGCCGGTTCACCGCCGCGTGCCAGAACCCGGCCCGGTGGTTTTCGCCCGCGGGATAGGCATTACCCTGACGGTAGACGAGCGTGCCTTTTCCGGCGCCAGCCCGTGGCTCTTTGGCAGCGTGATGGAGCGTCTCTTTGCCCGTCTGGTCTCCATCAACAGCTTTACGGAGTTCACCCTAAAAAGTCAGCAGCGCGGCGAGATTGGCTACTGGGCGTCGCGCATGGGTAAAAGGGCGCTGATATGAGTGACGCCGCTACTGCACCGCTGCGCGTGCATCGCCTGACAAAGCTGCCGGAAGCGTTCTGGAACGGGGTCCGCCAGACGCCCTGGCGCTACGATCTGTTTCAGCTATTGAGGCGCATTGATGCCCAGGGCGGCGAGCGCTACCCGCTGGGGCGCGCGCCGCTGCCGAAGTTTGAGCCGCTGCGCATCGGCCAGCAGCCGTCGATGAGCTTTGCGCCGTCGACGCTGGCCGACGTCCGCCTGCGGGAAGGGAGCGGGCTGCACGAGGTGTCTATCCTCAGCTTCGGCCTGTTTGGCCCGAACGGCCCGCTGCCGGTCCACATGACCGAATACGCCCGCGAGCGTATTCATCATCATCAGGACTCCAGCCTCAGCGCGTTTGCCGATCTGTTCCATCACCGTCTGGCGCTGCTGTTTTACCGCGCCTGGGCGGACGCGCAGCCCACCGTCTCCCTGGATCGCGCTGATAACAAGCGCTTTGAGGGGTACCTGGCATCGCTGATTGGCATGGGCCAGCCGGGGCAGATGGACAAGGGCAGCCTGAGCGCGCACGCGCGCTTTACCCACGCCGGGCACCTGACGCGCCACGGGCGGGATCCGGAGGGGCTGGAGAAGATCCTGCGCAGCTATTTTAAGGCGCCGGTCAGGCTGGTCAGCAACGTGCCGCAGTGGATGCCGCTCTCCACGCGCGAGCAGGCGCAGCTTGGCGCAGGACGCCGCATGCCGCGCATGGGTGAGTCCGCCTTTCTCGGCGTCGCCGTCCGCGACGTGCAGCACAAGTTCCGCATTGAGATTGGCCCGCTGAGCGCGGAGGAGTACAACCGCTTTCTGCCGGGAGAAGCGTGGGTCACGGAGCTTCGCGACTGGGTGCGTCAGTACGCCGGAGTAGAGTTTGAATGGGAAACGCGGGTGATCCTGCGTGAAGACGCGGTGCAGGGCACCGCGCTCGGCAGCGCCGGGCGATTAGGCTATAACACCTGGCTGGGTCTTCAGCCGCAGCCTGTCCCGCGGGGCGATCTGGTGTATCGCGCAGAGCGGTAATCCTTCCGTATACCGAATCATTGTTAATGGAAACTAACATGTCAGAAATTAGCCGTGCCGTGCTTTTCGGCAAACTGGATACGCTGTTATTTACCTCTCTGGAAAGCGCGACTGCGTTCTGCAAGCTGCGCGGTAACCCGTACGTTGAGCTGGTGCACTGGCTGCATCAGCTGATGCAGCAGCAGGAGGGCGATCTGCAGCAGGTCATCCGCCACTTTGCCCTCGACGAGCAGCAGCTGACGCGCGATATCGTGGCCGCGCTGGATGCGCTGCCGCGCGGGGCGAGCTCCGTTTCCGATCTCTCCGAACATATCGACAGCGCCGTAGAGCGCGCCTGGGTCTATGGCTCGCTGAAGTTTGGCGTCAGCCGTATTCGCGGCGGCCATCTGCTGATCGGCCTGCTGAAAACCTGGAACCTGGCCAACGTGCTGAAAAGCATTTCGGCGCAGTTCACCCGTCTTAACGTCGAGGTGCTGATCGAGCAGTTCGATACTATCTGCGCCAACAGCAAAGAGACCCAGCAGGCCGCTGCCGCCGTCGACGCACCGGCGGGTGCGGTACCTGCCGCGCAGGGGACGCTGGCCCAGTACGGCCAGGACCTGACCGCCCGCGCCCGTGAAGGGAAGATTGACCCGGTTGTCGGGCGCGACGAGGAGATCCGCCAGATGGTGGATATTCTGATGCGTCGCCGCCAGAACAACCCGCTGCTGACCGGTGAAGCCGGGGTCGGGAAAACGGCGGTGGTAGAAGGGCTGGCGCTGCGCATCGCCGACGGTGACGTCCCGGAGCCGCTGCAACATATTCAGCTGTGGCTGCTGGATATCGGCATGCTGCAGGCAGGCGCGGGCATGAAGGGCGAGTTTGAAGCCCGTCTGCAGGCGCTTATTAACGAGGTGCAGTCCAGCGCCACGCCGATTATTCTGTTTATCGATGAGATCCACACCCTGATTGGCGCAGGCGGCCAGCAGGGGACCGGCGATGCGGCGAACCTGCTGAAGCCAGCGCTGGCGCGCGGCCAGCTGCGCACCATCGGCGCCACCACCTGGGCGGAATACAAAAAGTACATCGAGAAAGATCCGGCGCTGACCCGTCGCTTCCAGACGGTGCAGGTTCACGAGCCGGACGAAGCGAAGGCTATTCTGATGCTGCGCAGCACCGTATCGCCGCTGGAGATCCACCACCAGGTACTGCTGCTCGATGAAGCGGTCAGCGCGGCGGTGAAGCTGTCGCATCGCTACATTCCGGCGCGTCAGCTGCCGGATAAAGCCGTAGCGCTGCTCGACACCGCCTGCGCCCGCGTGGCGGTCAGCCAGAGCGCGCCGCCTGCGCAGCTGGAAGACTGCCTGCGCCATCTTGCGGCGCTCGACGTGGAAATCGAGATTGCGGAACGCGAAGCGCGCGTGGGCGCGGGGGAGGCCGAACGCGTGAGGGCTTTGCGCGGCGAGCGCGAGGCGTATGAAACAAAACGCGAAGCCCTGGCCCAGCGCTGGGAAGAAGAGCGCGGCCTGGTGCAGGAGATTATTCGCCTGCGCGCGGCGCTGTTCGCGGCGGGCGATGAAGAGAGCTCCGGGCTGCGCGGCCAGCTGGCGGAACGGCAGCAGGCGCTGAACGCCTTACAGGGTGATGAACCGCTGCTGTTTGCGGCGGTCGATGAAAACGTGGTTGCCGCGGTGGTCTCTGACTGGACGGGTATTCCGCTGGGCCGGATGGTGAAAAACGAGATCGACGCGGTGCTTAACCTTGCCGACACGCTGAACCAGCGCGTGATTGGCCAGCGTCACGGTCTGGATCTCATTGCCCGCCGCGTGAAAACCTCGCGGGCGAAGCTCGACGATCCCAACAAGCCGGTGGGCGTCTTTATGCTCTGCGGCCCGTCCGGGGTGGGTAAAACCGAAACCGCGCTGGCGCTCGCCGAATCCCTGTACGGCGGCGAGCAGAACGTCATCACCATCAACATGAGCGAGTTCCAGGAAGCGCACACCGTCTCCACCTTAAAAGGTGCGCCGCCGGGGTACGTAGGGTATGGTGAAGGCGGCGTGTTGACCGAGGCCGTGCGCCGCCGCCCTTACAGCGTGGTACTGCTGGACGAAATTGAAAAAGCGCACCCGGACGTCCACGAGATCTTCTTCCAGGTCTTTGATAAGGGCTGGATGGAAGACGGCGAGGGGCGCCACATTGATTTCCGCAACACCATTATTATTCTGACGTCCAACGTTGGCACCGAGCTGATTAGCGCCATGTGCGCCGACCCTGAGCTGATGCCGGAACCTGACGCGTTAAGCGGCGCCCTGCGCCAGCCGCTGCTGGAAGTGTTCCCACCGGCGCTGCTGGGACGCCTGCTGGTAGTGCCGTACTACCCGCTGAGCGACGAGATGCTGGGGCAGATTGTTCGCCTGCAGCTCAGACGCATCCAGCGTCGTCTGGAAGAGAATCACAGCATTATTTCTGAGTTTGACGACAGCGTGGTGGAACAGATTGTTCAGCGCTGTACCGAGGTGGAGTCCGGAGGCCGTATGGTGGATGCTATTCTGACCAACACCCTGCTGCCACAGATGAGCCAGATCTTACTTACCGCCAGCCGCAGCGACGAGCAGTACCGACGTCTGCACGTCACCTGCGAGCAGGGCGAGTTTCACTGTCAGTTTGCCGCGTAATAATCATCAAGAGAACTGTAAAAGATGACGGATAATGATAACAATCGGACTGTCCCAAACGCGCTCCCGGTCGGGTACCGCTTCAACGAGTTTGAAATCAAAAAGGTGATCGGCGGCGGCGGTTTTGGCATCGTCTATCGCGCGTGGGATCACCAGCTCGAACGCACTATCGCTATCAAAGAATTTATGCCTTCTTCGCTCGCCGTGCGCGGTGACGACATGACCCTGGTTCTGCGCAGCGAGCGCTTTGGCAAAGCGTTCTCCGCAGGCCTGAACAGCTTTATTCAGGAAGCGCGTCTGCTGGCGCGCTTTAACCACCCGAACCTGCTGCACGTCCTGCGTTTCTGGGTGCAAAACGATACGGCCTACATGGGGACGCTGTTTTACAGCGGCACCACGCTGTCGCGCCTGCGCGAAGAAAAGCCGGAGCTTATCAACGAAGCCTGGATCCGCCGCACGCTGCCGATGCTGTTTGGCGCAATCAAGACCATCCACGACGAAGGCTACCTGCACCGCGACATCTCCCTGGATAACATCCAGATCCAGGATAACGGCCTGCCGGTGCTGCTCGATTTCGGCTCCGCGCGCCGCACCATCGGCAACCTTTCCGACGAAACGGAAACCATGCTGCGCCCGGGCTTTGCGCCGATCGAGCAGTACACCGACGACAACGAAAGCGAGCAGGGCCCGTGGACGGATATTTACGCTCTCGGTGCCGTCCTGCGTACCCTGATCGTAGGCTCTCCGCCACCGGTCAGCGTGGTGCGCTCTATTCAGGACACCTGCAAACCGCTGGTGGAAATCATGCCGCAGGGCTATTCCATTCCGCTGCTGCAGGCCATCGACCGCGCGCTGGCGCTGCACATGGAGGACCGTCCGCAGTCCATCGACGAGTTCGCCGCGCTGATCGAGATGCCGGTCGCGGGCATCAACGATGTGCTGACCGCGAAAAAGCCCGGCACGATGCTGGTACCGGTCGAAGACGAAAAGCCGACGTCGTTCCTCGACTGGCGTCGCTACAAAATCCCAGGCCTGGTAGCCGCAGGCGTGCTGGTGGGCGTTGTTGCCGGGGCGATGCTGTTCAGCGGCGGTAGTGACGCGCCTGAGCAGGCTGCGCAGGCACCGACAGAGACGCGTCCAACGGAAACCGCCGCGAACGCGCCGGACGTGAAGCCAGAGACGGCGAAGGTGAGCGAGCCGGCAACGGCACAGCAGACGCCACCGCCTGCCGCGAGCCCTGTTGCGTTGGTGTATATCCGGATCCTCGATGGCGAAACGCTGAAGGTGAACGGCGAGCCAAAAGCGCTGCGCCCGGGAGCTAACGGCTATGCCTCGCTCAAGCTGCCGGCCGGTGAGGTGAAGATTGAACTGCAGGGCAACGGAAGAACGCGCGGCCAGACGCTGGATATCGCTAAGCCGGGCACCTGGCTGGTGAATCCGTAAGTCAGGTCGGTACAGGACGGAGCGAATGTATAACATCAAGTTTGTCTATCTTTTCAGCGAGAACGTTGCGCCTGCGCTTTTTGCGAAAATTATCCGCCCGTCCGTCGCCGGGCAGTGGATTATGTCGGTGCCAGACCATTCGCTGCGCTCGTTGTTCACGCGCTACGATCTGCTGCGATCCATCACCGGTGCGAATCCCTACCAGTCCGGGCGCGATACGCGCAAGCTGATTGCTCAGGATCTCGATATGGGCAGAATCGTTGCGATTGACGAGAGCTTCCGCAGCTGGTCCTCGGTAACGGAAATCTTTTATATCAATGCAAAGGGGCGGCTGCAGGCCGCCTCGCTCAGCGGACTGGGCTGGTACCCTGTGAGCACTATCGTCGATCGTTACGAAACGATGGTGCGCACCTATGGTTCCCGCCCTGCGCCAACCGAGCTGCCAACGCAGGTGGTGAAATCCAGGGCGGTACAGGTGCCTGACCAGCCGACGCCGGGCAAAGACGGTAAAACCTATGCGGCTCAGCTGCAAAATATGACCAAAGCTGAACGCTGGCAGGCCCGTAAGGACCTGATTGCTAAGGGCAGCAACAGTCTCTACCCGGACGCGCAGATCGCGGCTAAACGACTCGCGGCGAATAATATTGCGGTTGAGAAAGCGAAGCTTGCGGAAAATGTTTATAAAACCGTGAACCCGCAGGAAACGACGCCGGGCGTGCCGGAGGGGTGGACGGATATCAGTAATGATGCCGCCGCGCTGAAGAAACTTGGGCTAAACCGCAAAGCGTTATTCGACAATACAGCTTCACCTGATTTTCTGGCCCGCGTATATCAACCCGATCCTGAGGTGTTTGGTCGCGATATGAATCCAACGCTCGTGTTCAGAGGATCGCGGCAGCCTGAATTCTTCCCCATGAAAAACATGGCTGACTGGAAAAATAACGGTGCCCAGGGGCTAGGCATGGCGTCAGATTACTACAAAAGAGCGGTGGGGCTCGGTGAACAACTCTTTAAATCCGGTCAACAAGTGGACATAGCGGGTCACTCTCTGGGGGGCGGATTAGCCTCTGCTACGGCGATGGCCAGCGGTATGCCGGGATGGACCTTCAACGCGGCCGGTCTGCATCCAGGTACCGTAGAGAAATACGGCGGCAGCCTGCTGGGCAGTACAGAAAATATTCAGGCCTACCGTGTTGAAGGTGAATTGCTGACAAAAATTCAGGAAGTTAACCTTTGGGAAGATTTAAAAACGGTAAAAGGACACATACCGGCACTGATAGCCAAAGAAGAGCTTTCTGCCGTCATGCCGAACGCAGCCGGAATCGCACACGACCTTCCGGGTGGAACGGGAGGCGCTCTGGATCGCCATGGTATCGATCAGGCGATTAAGTGTATTGAGCAACAGAAGGATGAAGACATCGCAATCATCGGGAGTCGCGCGTGAAATCATTGATTACTGGCTGGATAGCGCTTTGTTTAATGTTTATGGTTCAGGGGTGCAAGCAAAATATGGATTTAAAACCAGACAACTACTTCAGCGGACAACAGCTCACCTTAGCGCGTGCCATTGAAGCCGGTGAGGTGAATGAGGTAACCCAGTTAGCTTCACAAACGGACCTTAACACGCCCGGTAAAGAGGACATGACGCTGCTGTTTTGGGCGGTGATGAACTCAATTAACGATAAGAAAACACCCGATCAGTTAAAGATTATTACCGCGCTGGTCAAAGCGGGGGCAGATCCGCTGCAGCCAAGGCCTAATGGAGAGAGTAGTCCGGCTGAATATGTGCTGAAAGCGGACAGTGGCGTCTGGATAAAGGCGATGCTGGAGGGCGGATTATCGCCGGATGCCAGGGATAAAACGTTTGGAGAGCCGATTATCTTCGAAACTCTGGAAGCTAAAAACACCGATACGCTGCAGGCGATGCTTGACGGGGGAGCGGATATCAATATTACCAATTCACTGGGTAATACGTTGCCGATCGCCGCGCTGGATCTTCACTCTTACGATCATGTTCTGCTTTTGCTGGAGCGTGGGGCCAACGCAGAGCTCAAGGCGGAAAATGGCTGGACAATGGCCAATCAGCTGCAGCGGTATCTGAACCGGGCGAATGAGGGCAGCGAAGAATATCGAAAACTCACTGAAATTAAAGACGCGCTTATTCAGCATGGCGGTAAATGGCCTCCTTCGCCGGTAAAGTGAGGCTGGCATCTTTGCCCTCTCGCAGGGAGGGGCTGCTTTTCTGGAAACTCTCTGGCCGTGAGGCGATGTCCGAGTCGTTCGCGCTGACGCTGACCGTGCTCGGCACGGACGCGCGCATTGACCGCAGTAAGCTGCTGGGCCAGCCGGTCACGGTGACCATCCCGACGCAGAACCTGCTCACCTCCCGCTACATCAACGGCAAAGTCACGCGCGTGGCGGTGAGCGCCGTTGAGCTGACGGGCACGCGCTATGCGGTGTACCAGCTGACAGTGGAGCCGCACATGTGGCCGATGAAGCGCGACCGTAACCTGCGTATCTTCCAGGGCCAGACGGTGCCGCAGATTGTGAAAACCCTGCTCCGGACATGCGGAGTTCTACGCCCGCATCCGCCAGGAGCGCTGGCAGGTTGAGCATCAGCAGATTCAGGCCACCGCCACGGCGGCGGGGATAGCGCCCGGTCACACCTTCATGCTGACCAACGCCCCGTTCTTCAGCGTTGCGGCGACGGCGGGACAAATCGCGGGAGCATTATATGATTGTTCCCGTATCCCGCAGGGGTGGAAAGATAAACACGTACAACACGAACTTATCGCCACAATGGCAGGTGAGTTATTCGACAGGGCTCCTGAAGACATCGCTTAGTCATTGTTTATCTCCTATGGCATGGAAGGATATCCATGTCATAAATCTGAAGAAAAGCAGCGGCTGTTTTTTTTACTCTGGCAAAAAAGCATGAATAAAAGATGAAATAATGAAATGGACTGGCTTTATAATTTTTATACTCATCGCTTTAGTCTATATCTGGAACGGTAAAGAACTTTACACCCTAAAAGAGTGGCGAGACTTTCGAATTAAATTAATTTCAGTGTTGGTTGGTGCGCTTGCATTGACAGTCATTTTAGTTGGCGTATCAAAATTAACCCCGTTACTGGACAGAGAAAGCGCACGTGCGATAGCATTAATATTACCGGCATCCCTTATGGCAATGCTACTGTCGAAATTTTTTGTTGCGATGTTGAATGCTATTTTCGAGAGTATTATGCGATTTCATAAACGGTGTAATACCAAAGAAATGTATTTAAAACTATCGACTCTGTCTGCCCGGTACGGGGCCAAATTAAACCTGGTAGCAAAATGTCTCGCCTCGTTAGGCTGTATCTTGATGCTCTATGGCATCTGGTTTGGCAGTACAGGCTGATATAAAGAGATTAGTTAGATGTCAGCAATGCCAGGATATGAAAATAAGTAAATGCGGAATATTATGGTGCATTTGTTTTTCTTTACTATTTTTATGATTTGGACACTAGCACTTATCTGGAATGGAAAAGACTTATTCAGTAAAAAACAATGGTTCCTTGCTGGGTTGATGTTCGTTCTGGTGCTAGCGGCAACGGTTGTTATTGGTTTTACGTTGAAATGGCTCGCTCAGTCAATCTCATTATTCTCCGTTGCAACGGCGAAACAATATTCGATTATTTTTTCCATGTCTTTCCTGTGCGTATGGGGCCTAAAAGTTACCGTTGTGCTGCTCTGCACTATCTTTTCGGAAATTATAGGGGGGCACAAAAAATACAATGCTGAAAATTATGAAGCAATATCGTCTATAACACGCGTCGTTGCGCCAGGCTTACTTATCGTTGCTAAAAGCGTAGTTTCCCTGGGTAGCGTCCTTATGTTTTCAGGTTTATGGCTTAAATAAGCACGATTTAAAAAATATCTCAATGAACACCGAAATTAGTCCATAGTGGAATAAAGATTATGCTCAACCGAATTACCGTTCAGCTCCCGGTGGAGGGGCTTCTGTTCTGGAAACTGACGGGCCGCGAGGCGATGTCCGAGTCGTTCGCGCTGACGCTGACCGTGCTCGGCACGGACGCGCGCATCGACCGCAGTAAGCTGCTGGGCCAGCCGGTCACGGTGACCATCCCGACGCAGAACCTGCTGACTCCCCGCTACATCAACGGCAAAGTCACGCGCGTGGCGGTGAGCGCCGTTGAGCTGACGGGCACACGCTATGCGGTGTACCAGCTGACGGTAGAGCCGGACCTGTGGCCGATGAAGCGCGACCGTAACCTGCGTATCTTCCAGGGCCAGACGGTGCCGCAGATTGTGAAAACCCTGCTCGGTGAGCATCAGGTCAACGTTGAGGATAAGCTCACCGGCAGCTACCGGGTGTGGGACTACTGCGTGCAGTATCAGGAGTCGAGCCTGGACTTCATCAGCCGCCTGATGGAGCTGGAGGGGATTGCCTACCACTTCCGCCATGAGGCGGATAAGCACACCCTGGTGCTCAGCGATGCCGCCACGCAGCATCAGCCGTTCAGCGGCTATGAGGTTATTCCTTACCACCAGACGCCGTCGGGCGGCAGTACGGACGAAGAGGGCATCAGCCAGTGGGCGCTGGAGGACAGCGTGACGCCGGGGATTTACAGCCTCGACGACTATGACTTCCGCAAGCCGAACGCGTGGCTGTTCCAGGCCCAGCAGAACCCGGCGTCGCCGAAGCCGGGCAGCATCGACGTGTACGACTGGCCGGGACGCTTTGTGGAGACCGGACATGCGGAGTTCTACGCCCGCATCCGCCAGGAGCGCTGGCAGGTTGAGCACCAGCAGATTCAGGCCACCGCCACGGCGGCGGGGATAGCGCCGGGGCACACCTTCACGCTGACCAACGCCCCGTTCTTCAGCGACAACGGCGAGTATCTGGTGACGGCGGCGGGCTACCACTTCGAAGAGAACCGCTACGCGAGCGGCGAGGGTGAAACCATTCACCGCACCGATTTTACGGTCATCCCGGCGTCGGTCTCTTATCGCCCTGCGCAGAGCACGTCGTGGCCGCGCACCTACGGCCCGCAAACCGCGAAGGTGGTGGGGCCAAAGGGCGAGAGTATCTGGACGGACAAATACGGTCGCGTGAAGGTGAAGTTCCACTGGGACCGCCTGGCGAAGGGAGATGACACGAGCTCCTGCTGGGTGCGGGTGTCGAGCGCGTGGGCGGGCCAGGGCTACGGCGGGGTGCAAATCCCGCGCGTCGGCGACGAGGTGGTGGTGGACTTTATCAACGGCGACCCGGACCGTCCGATTATCACCGGCCGCGTGTACAACGACGCAAGCATGCCGCCGTGGGCGCTGCCGGCAGCGGCGACGCAGATGGGGTTTATGAGCCGCACGAAAGACGGTTCAGTCGATAACGCCAACGCCCTGCGCTTTGAGGATAAAGCGGGCGCAGAGCAGGTGTGGATCCAGGCCGAGCGTAACATGGATACCAGCGTTAAAAATGATGAAACGCACAGCGTCGGCGGCGAGCGCAGCCATTACGTGAAGAAAAACGAGCTGCATCGTGTGGAAGCAAACCAGACCCAGGCCGTGAAAGGTGGCACCGAGATCCTGACGGGGAAAGGCAAGCTGGATGCGGCGGTAGAGCAGTATGTCATTGCATCCGGGACGAAGCTGCGGCTGGTCTCCGGTGAGAGCGCCATTGAACTCAACGCTAACGGCAAGATTAACCTGATTGGCAAAGAGTTTAACTTCTTCGTGGAAGGGGATGGTTATATCACCACGGGCGGTAAGCTGCATCTGAATACCTCGGGAACCAAGCCGGGCACAACGGCACCGGGATCGGGGCATAAAGGGGATATTGATGCGGCGGTGCAGGCAAAATTTCCGGCCAAAGATGAGTAAAGCAGGTGCGGTGCTTATCGCGTTACTAACGACGGGAATGGCTGGAGGAGATGCGCAGAAAAAGGATCTTTGGACGTTTATTTCCGGGATGAGTGCATCGCTTAAGACGTTATCCGTTACAACCCTTAGTAACGCGCCGTTATCGTTTAAGATGACCAGGCAAAATGAATATATCAATTTCTACAATGCCGACGATATCAAACTCGCTGATGGAACGAACATAACCGCAATTGGGTTACGTTTAAGCAAACAAAACGATGGCATGGCGCCTTTACTGAATTTCTCACCTTCCTTAGGTCAATGCATAACGCTTGATACCGTTAAAAAGCGCTATCCGCAGCTGAAGTTAACTGATTATCCGCGCGGCCGTTCGGAGAACGAAGTGACCAGCTATACAGCCCGAAAAGATATGAATGGACAAAAAGTGAGCTTCAGTTTCACCGTGAAAAATCCTCGCTGTCTGGGTTCAGTCGTCATTAGCGCCGACTAAGAAATACTGCACTCATGTCCTGGCGGTTTCTTCAGGGTGATAATGCCCATACACATTTAATAAATGACGATTAACGTGAAAAAACATACGCCAATATTTCTTTGTTCGGCCCTGATGTTTACCTGTCCTGGCAGCAATGTGGTTTTCGCTCAAGGTAAGCCATCCATTCTGACTAAACAGGATTTTTCCGTGCAGATCAAAGACCAGCCTGTCGCCTTGGGTGACAGATGGACTCCTGATATTGCCCGTAAAATTAACGTGCCGGTGGATGGCAGTTTTACCGGTGAGGTTCCTTTTGATGGAGTCCACTATAAATTCTTCCAGCATCAAAAGGCCGGAGTAAGCCTATTCACTTCCAATCTCTGGTGGGATAAAGCGGAAAGAAGCGTTGATGAGTATATCGTGTCGCAGATTACGCTGACTGCCGAAGCTATCCCAACACCACGCGGTGTCCATGTGGGTTCAACGAGAAGGGAACTGAACAGCGCATACGGTACCGGTCAGGTCGACAATGATGCCGGGGAAGAGTGGATTACCTACGGATTGGGGAAAAAGTTGCTCTCTTTTGAGATGAAAGGCGGCAACGTTATCAAAATAACGATGAATTACGATAATGGTTCTTCAGAGTGATTTATGACCAAAAAATATCTGGCAGCTGTATTGTTAACCGCTTTATTGACAGGCGTCGTTGAAACGTCATCGGCGCTTGAGTTATCGCAATACAATAAGCTCGATACGGTAAGTCGCATCGTTAATGACGGCGAAGTGGCTGACATTCTCAGGAAAACGCTGGGAAACCATTACCAGACCTTTATTGCTAACTTTGATGTCTTCGGTGAACCGCATAGCACCGCAGGTGGCGGATTGTTTGTTGAAGGCTGGCTAAAGGATCTTTATCAGGAGAATGCGTCAGCGCTGGTCATCAATCCTGACGGTAAAATCTTTGCGGCCTGGGTGGTTCCGGAATCGGACGTTATACAATATCGGTCATCTGATAATAGCCCGGTTATAAATGCCGATATTAAGCAGTGGGCCGCCAGATTCAAGGCGATGCATTTTGCAACGAACAGCCTGTCAGGTATCGCGTTTGACGGTGAGTGGTCTGGCGAATTCGGGGACGACTCGACGTTAACCCTGCGTTTAGCTGAATCAGGCAACCGTATCACCGGGTCTTATTGCTATATCTCCCAGAGAGGAAACCGCATAGATTGCCCGGAAGATGATGAGCGTAATCTTACCGGTACGATCGCAGGCAATCGTGCCAACGTTGAGTTCAACTCATCGTTTGGCGGCGTCGGCGGACGGGCTGTTCTGGAAATAAAAGGGAGTGAAATGGAATGGCGCTTAGTGACTCCTCCTCAAAAAGGTAATTATTATGCTCCGCTGCGTTATACGTTACGTAAAGCCCCTTCGGTTCAAAACGCGGAATTCAGAAAACTGGACACCGAAAAGTTCGATATTTCGTTGATAAACAGGTGCGGGCGTTTCGAGAGCGAATGTGACGCGATGGTTTATCTCGGCGTGCGCAAAAGCGATAACAGTACGATCTCCTTAAAGGGAAAAACGTTACGCGACTCCGCAGGTAAAATAATCGGTTCAACGTACAAGAATGGCGAGATCGCTTATACCGTGACGTATGCACCTGTGAAACTGGTTGTCAGCAAGGGCAACCGTGTTTTAGTCGAACAATCCGGTCAATGGCTTAAATAATATAAAGCCAGACAAAGGCCAGTTTGGATTGGCCTAAATTATTTTTCTCAATATTAATCATCCCGAGTTCACTTATGAAATACACCCTCCAGGAAGGTTCGTTTTCCCTCTTTCCTGCTGTCTGGCAGGATAACAGCATGAACATTATTCGCGATGACGAAAGCGGGCTGTCCGTGGTGGTCAGCCGCGGCGCGATCCCCGATGGTAGCGACTACGAACAAGAGTTCCACCGCCAGTGGGACGTGCTGCGTCCGCAGATGGGTGAGATTGCCCAGAGCGAATTCCGGAGCGTAAAAGCCGGGCCTGACGGAAAAACGAACGGGCTGGAAGTTGAGACCACTTTCGACCGCAACGGGCAGCGCCTGTGGCAAAAACAGCTGGCCGTACAGACGCCGGGCAAACCGGTATTAATGATTTTTACCCTCTCGGCGCTCAGAGCATTCACCGAAGAGGACGAGGTGCGCTGGAGCGCGCTTAAGCAGAGTCTGACGCTAAACGACAACCGGAATGTGTAAGGCATGAGCGATAACAACGCGGCCCGTAAGGGCGACGAGATTATTCACTCCAGCATTTTTGCTGACATCACCAGCATCGTGGCGGAAGGTGCCGCCTATGCGGTGATCGGCGCGGCGGTGGGCGCGGCCGCTACCGTCGCGGCGCCATTGCTGGGGGCGGGGGCAGCAGCTGCAGGCGTGGCGGCAATTGGATCCAGCTGTCTGTTAAGCGGCATCATTGGCGGCGTGCTGGCGAACGTGGCGGGGATCACCGACGATATCAGCAACGCTGCGGAAGGGTTAGGCAATGCGATTTTCCCACCGTCGCCGGCGGGAAAAATCACCACCGGCTCGAATAACGTTCTCACCAACGCAATCCCCGCCGCACGCGCGGCAGGCACGCTGACGCCTGCTGATACGCCTTCACCTGAGCCCCAGTCGCCCGGCAGCTTTGCCGATTACGCGGGCATGCTGCTTTCCGCCGCCGGACAGTTTGGCAGCGAAATGTGGCAGCCTAGCGTGGCCTCTGCCGCCGCGGGGACCTCGCCGCTGGAAGAAGACAAGGTGGCGTGTGAAAAGCACTCCGGGCCGCAGTATCTGGCGGAAGGCTCCAAAAGCGTCTTTATCAACGGGCAGCCCGCGGTGCGCGCGAAAGATCGCACCACCTGCGAAGGCACCGTTTCCGACGACGTCTCCCCGAACGTGATCATCGGCGGGGACACGCTCACGGTCCGGGATATCAAAAGCGGTAAAACGCCGGGTCTGGCGCTGGGAATGATCGCGCTCTCCCTGCTGCGCGGGCGTCCGGGCAAGATCCTGAAAAACATGCCCTGCGCGCTAGCGGCGGCCGGCGGCGGGATGCTGGCCGACATGGCGGTGAATGCCGTGTTTGGCTCCTCGCACCCGGTCCACGCCGCCACCGGCGTGAAGGTGCTGAACGATGACGACGAGCTCGACTTCTCGCTGCCGGGGCGCTTCCCGCTTCGCTGGCAGCGAAGCTATAACAGCTTGACCACCCGCGAAGGGCTGTTTGGTCTGGGCTGGGCAACCACCTTTGACAGCTATCTGGCGCTGGAAGATAACACTGCGACCTGGTTCGATGAAACCGGGCGCGAGCTGAGCTTCGAGCTGCCGCCTGTCGACCACGCGTTTTACAGCATCAGCGAAGGCATCATTATCCGCCGCAATGAGAACGGCGACCTAGCGATTGCCGACGATGACGGTGCGGTGTGGCGTCTGTACAAACCGACCCGCATGAATCCTTCTATCCTGCGTCTGGCCTCCCTCAGCGATGAATACGGCAACGCGCTGCTGACGGCGTGGGACGAGCACGGCAGGCTGGTCGGTCTTCACGACGAGCCGCGGGCCATCGACGTCACCCTGCGCTATGACGATGAACGCTTCCCGCTGCGCGTGACCGCGGCCAGCCATTTTGACGGCGACCAGACATGGCCGCTAATGCAGTGGGGCTACGACGCGCGCGGCCAGCTGGCGATCGCGACGGACGCCTCCGGCGTGGTGACGCGTGAATACCGCTACAACGACCACGGCCTGATGGTCTGGCACCGGATGCCGGGCGGGCTGGAGAGCGAATACCGCTGGCAAAAATTCGACCACTGGCGCGTGGTGGAAAACCGCACCAGCACCGGCGACGGCTGCCGCTTTAGCTACGATTTAGCCGCCGGGCTGACGACCGTCGAGCACTACGATGGTCAGACGCGCCGCCACTACTGGAACGCGCAGAATCTGATCGTCCGCTACGTAGACGAGCGCGGTGAAAACTGGTGCTACGAATGGGACGACAACGAGCTTCTGACGCGTCGCATCGATCCGCTCGGCCACGCCGTCATCTTTGTCTACGACGAGATGGGCAACCGGGTGCAGGAGATCGATGCCGACGGCAATACCCGCACCACCACCTGGCTGGAGCACCGCGCGCTTCCGGCGGCGATTATCGAAGCCGACGGCAGCGCCACCCGGTTCTGGTACGACGAACATCACGGGCTGAAGCGCGTGGTGGACCCGATGGGGCAGACGACGCAGCTGCGCCGGGACGAGTTCGGCCAGGTCGTTGAAGAGGTCGATGCCGCAGGCAACAGCCGCTACCAGGAGTACAACGAAGCCGGGCAGATTGTTCGTTCGACGGACTGTTCCGGACGTATTACCCGCTACCGCTATCACCCGCTGGGCTGGCTGGTGGCCGAGGTGAGCGCCGACGGTGAAGAGACGCGCTATCGCTACGACGCCGCAGGACGTCCGGTGCAGCTCGATCGCCCGGAAGGCTGGACGGAGTCGCTCAAATGGAACGAACGCGGTCTGCCGATGAAGCATGCGGGTGCCGACGGGAAAGAGAGCGAGTTCCGCTACGACGAGGCGGGGCGCTTAACCGCCACCCGTAATACCCAGGGCGAAGAGGTGCGTCGCCGCTGGGACAGCCGCGGGCGTCTGATCGCCCTGGAAAACGAAAACGGCGAAGCGTACCGGTTCCGCTGGGGGCCAGATTCGCTGCTGCTGGAAGAGGTGGGGCTCGATGGCGTAGCCTCGCAGTATCGCTACGATGCCTGCGGACGCACGATTGCGCGCACCTTTGCCGCCGGTCATCCGGAGGCCATCACCCACGCCTTCGCCTGGAGCGCGAGCGGCCAGCTGGTCGCCCGCACCACGCCGGAAGGGCAGACCCGCTACCATTACACGCCGTCCGGGCTTTTAAGCCGGATTGGGCTGCATCCTGCGCTTGCAGCAGATGCCTGGAGTACCGAGGCAGAGCAGGAGCTCGCCTTTGAGTATGACGCGCTCGGTCGCGTCACGCGCGAGGCGGGCGAGCACGGCGAGCTGGCGTGGCAGTACGACGCGCTGGGCAACCGCACCTCCGTCACGCTGCCCGACGGTCGCGAGCTGAAGCAGTTCTACTACGGCAGCGGGCATCTGCTCAGCATTGCTCTCGATAAGCTGTCGGTGTCCGACTTTACCCGGGACGAACTCCATCGGGAGACCAGCCGCACTCAGGGGCTGCTGACCACCCGCAGCGAGTACGACCGTCTTGGCCGCCTGCACCGCCGGGACGTCTTTACCGGCAATGCCCAGCGCCCGTCGCCGCGCCGCTGGTCCCGCCGCTGGGATTACGACTACCGCAATAACCTGGTGCGTGAAGAGCGGGACGATAACCCGTTCAGCTGGTACCGCTGGCAGTACGATAGCGCCGGGCGCCTGCTGGTTCAGGACGGCACGCTGCCCGGACAGGAGCAGTGGCGCTGGGACGCTGCCGGTAACCCGCTCGAAGGATCTGTTGAGAAGGTCACGCACAACCGCCTGACGCAGCTTAACGGCATTCGCTGGCGCTATGACATCCACGGTCGCACCGTGGAGAAGGATAACGGCCAGACCCGCTGGCACTACCGCTACGATGGCGAACATCGCCTGACGGAGGTCATCAGCCAGCCGCGGGACCGCAATAAGCCGCAGATGCAGGTCAGCTTCCGCTACGATCCGCTCGGGCGGCGCATCAGCAAAACGCGCCGCCAGATGCTGGGCGGACATCCAACGGGCAGGGCGGTCACCACCCGGTTTGTCTGGGAAGGGTTCCGCCTGCTGCAGGAGGTGCACGGAGATGTGCCGCTCACCTACGTTTACAGCGATCAGGACAGCTACGACCCGCTGGCGCGTATTGACGGCGTGGATGCTCCGGAGATTTTCTGGTTCCACTGCCAGCCGAACGGCACGCCGGAGCGGATGACGGATATCGAAGGGCAGGTGCGCTGGGAAGGGGTGAACAGCGCCTGGGGCAAGCTGCTGCGGGAAAGCGAGACGCAGGTATCAGGCTATTCTCAGAACCTGCGCATGCAGGGGCAATACCTGGACCGTGAGACAGGGCTGCACTACAATCTGTTCCGGTATTACGATCCGGACTGCGGGCGGTTTACGCAGCAGGACCCGATAGGGCTGGCGGGAGGGATAAATCTTTACCAGCATGCGCCGAATGCGCTGGGGTGGGTGGATCCGTGGGGGTTGAGCCGTAAATGTAAGGATCCATCTAAAGAAGCAACGAAGTGGCAAGGCCCTGGAAATGATGATTATCCCGGTATTGATGTTTATAAGAATAGGAAGCTGAAAAAAGGTACAATTCTTTATGCTCTTTACCCGAATGGGAATCAACAACCCTCATATACTGTGACATTCCCAACAGTCAATCAATATAGAGGCGATCCTTTGGGTTATCATCAAGCGTTACAGGTAAAATTAGATCCTCGATGGCCTGTACGTACGAAATTAAGGGCTTTCTATGTAAGCGAAGACATAGATGTTGCTTACGGTAGAGCGGCAGCCAATAAGTTGTATGGAGATGGGGGAGGACTTCAGTTCTTTATCCCAGAGGAATCGAGACATCTTTTAACCCCAGGAAAGATTATAGATATATGATAAACTTAAATTTTAATCCGAAAACGGGAAAGCTAACTTTCGATGATCTAACTTTAGATATTGATACTGAAGAAGGATTTTGCGACAGTAATCTTTATCACAAACTAAATACGTTTAATGCTGTAAAGAAATACATGCCTTATCACTATCTTATTGATTCGGTGTTTTTTTGTGATAAAGAATTTGAAATTAGCATACGGCCAATATGTTTTGGTTTTCCTTTTATGGTTCATCTTGTCAATAAGGATAGTGAATATTATAAATCCCTAAAGGACTGGGATGCGAGAACTAATATTAACATGCTAAATAACGCAGTGAAAAGCTTGTCTGATTGGCTAAGCCTTTCTCTGAATTTAGGGGTTCCTGACATTACGGAAACAGAAATGATTAGATGGGATTATGAATGGGGCCGAATTTCTGTCTCGTATGAGACAAAGTCATTCAGCCATGGTTTATATATAGTTTGGAATTCAATATAATCAATCACCAAAGCTTGGCTAAATTAAGTTATTGACTAATAACCTCATCCATTTACTTTTAATCTTACTTGTCATTATTGAAGTTAAAAGTTATACAGAAAATGAAAATAACTAATCGACTTAAAAAGAAGTTATTAGTCCTTGATGGCATTGACAATGATCTTATAGAGTATGGAAAGGAAATAGCATGCCCTGAATGCGAAGGAGTAATAGTCTATTCTATCGTAAACTCATATGAGTTTGACATGCTAGCTGAAGAAGTAAAATGCTTTTTGGTTAAGAAAATGAGATGTGTGAAATTTGTTAGTGAACATAAGAAGTATATCTACGATGAAAGCCATTTATATGTTTCGAAAAACACATGTTCAAAGTGTTTAAAGGAGTTTTCTACTGTATTAACGTATAAAGAAGTGCAGCCAGCCCGATACCGGGTATATCTTGTGGGGCTTTTTGACGGTGATTTGAAACAGTTCAAACTTTAAAAGTTGAGATTTACCAATGATTAAAAATCTCATTTGTATTAAAGAAAATGACCTGCTTCAATGGGTATGTGGTGAACGTAACATACTGGTTAGTATGCCATTTTTAGACTATGCAATGGTCGACTCGACACGCCAGTTAGTCTTTGCGCTAAGCGAGCCAAAGCCATTACCAACCGTTTTGACCATCTTCAATGCGCAGGGAGAAAACCTATTTTGGTCAGCACCTCCTGAAGGCGCAGCTTTCTATTACTTAACTTTCAACCTGTCAAAGGAAGTGGTTGTGGTCTGTAGCTATGCGGAAAAGCAAAACGGATGGCATGATTGGTTTTACTCCTGGGATATGAAGCGTAACGCGTTGTCTCTATCGGGCCCTGCGTATTAACATCAAAAGCGCCAAAAACGATCACAATAACCGGTGGCAAAAGAGGGCTGCATAAGCAGTTCCGACAAGCGGTTTAAAAAACAGAGCTGAGAGGGAAAAGATGAGCACGGTTTAATTTGTCATTTTGCCCTATATAAAACCACGCGAAGAAATCGAAACAGCGATACCTGCTTATGTTGAGTGGCTTAAAAAGGGGGATGCAGAGGGGATTTTCCTGACGTCCGGAAGACGGATCCCAAGAAACGGTGGCACCATTCTCGCTCAGTGTGAAAGTCTTGCCTCTCTTGAAGAGCGCTTACGCGAGGATCCTTTTCAGACTTTTAAGCTTGCGACTGCTGAAATCATTCCTTTAAACCCTAGAGTTAAGAAAGAATCCCTGGGAAATGTGTTTTGATTCCGTAAAAAATCAAACATTAAATAATAAGTTCATCACATCGCCATCTTTTACGATGTAGTCCATCCCATCCCTTCCGCAAGAATTGTCTGCTCCTTCGTGCCTTACTCACCCTTCCTCTATAAGTAGTCGGTCTCCGATTTTACCCGCCACGAACTCCAGCGCAAGACCAGCCGCACGTAGGGGCTGCTGATAACCTGACGGCGTTGATGCTCCGGAGATTTTCTGGTTCCACTGCCAGCCGAACGGCACGCCGGAGCGGATGACGGATATTGAAGGGCAGGTGCGCTGGGAAGGGGTGAACAGCGCCATACTGAAAATAGAGTTATTAATTTCGACAAGATTGATATTCTTCCAGAGGAACCATGATAAATTTACAATCTTATAATGACGTGTTAGATTTCCTGGAACTGTTTTTTCAAAAATATATTCTTGATTCTAATTGTCTACATGAAATGCAATCTATTTTAGCTGGATGTCGCAAAGAACAAATGGTAGCTATTCGAGCTATAGATTCATGTTTTATGGAATATAGACGAAAGACTCAGGATTATAGAGTCCCTACTACTGAGGAACAGGAGATATGGAAGCAGTTGTTCAATGTATGGCAATAAAATATTAAATCAACAACTGGCAAAGATTTTTTGTTTCCTGGTTGTAAGACGTCGGGAGGCATCACTGAAATTGTAATAGGTTAAACACTTTCGGGGATGCATTGATTTCACAAATTACAAATAAATTGAGTAATGAAAAATGAATGAAATTATTTTTACAGGTTTTGGTGTTGACATAATCAAAAGAGATGGTGAATATTTTATCCGATATGATACCGGAACTATTGCTATGATTGAAAAGGAGTCGAAAATTACTCCGGAAGAGGCATTGAAAGCACAGAAAAGTGAAAATGATGCTTATGAGGTTATTATGGCCACTCAGACTAGAGAAAGAGAAAATAAGCATTTCTTTTCATAAGGGTAATATATTATAG